>CAZPZW010000059.1:0-17492 GCA_964591165.1 uncultured Thermoanaerobaculia bacterium
CCATCAGGTACCAGACCGAGACCATCGCCGCGACGTTGATCTGCTGCGAGGAGTGTCCGAGCCCCCAGAAGACCATGCGGTAGACCTCGGGGTCGACGTTCATCTTGCCGATCGACCAGAGGAAGGTGGGGATGTAGATGATCGCGCCATGGAGCAGCGTGATGATGGCGATGATCGCGGCGGTCAAGGCGCCGAACGACACCAGGGGGAGAGAGCCCTGATAGCTCTTCTCCCGCTTGGCGACGACCAGGGCGGCGAAGAAGAGGCTGGTGGCGACGATCGCGCCGACGGCGAAGAGAATGATGCCGAGGTAGTAGAGCGGATGCGCCTTGAGCGGCACGTAGGAGGTGAAGAGCACGTCGGCCCGGCCCCAGAGCACCACGACGTCGACCAGCAGCGCGCCGGCGAGCATCAGGCCGAACCCCGCCCAGGCGAGCTTGGGAGCCGGTTGGCGGGCGTTGAGCAGGATCGGTCCGGCGAAGTAGAGGATCGCCATCTCGAAGAAGATGATGAAGAAGATCAGCATGTTGAGCCCGTGCAGGGTGAGGATCCGGTAGTACCAGGTGGGCTCGAGCAGGTGCACGGCCTGCCAGCGGGTGAGCGCGAGCAGCAGGGCGGCGATCACGCCGACCAGGAAGAAGACCACCGCGACCACGGCGTTCCAGCGCACCAGGCGCTCGGAGTCGCGGTTGACGGTCAAGCCGGTGACCGGACAGACGCGGGCTGCGAGGCGCCAGACCAGGTTCGCCGGCTCGGGCGGCGCGGCGCCGGCGGGCAGGGTTTGCGCGAGCGAGCTCATCGCGGCTCCTCCAGGTTGACGGCGGCGATCTGCTTCGCGGGGACGACGACGATGCGACCGAGCATGTTGTGGTGGCTCACTCCGCAGAACTCGTTGCAGACGACGCGGTACTCACCAGGCTGGTTGGGCTTGATGGCGAGGCCGTAGTCGTAGCCCGGGACGACCTGGAAGTTGACGTTCGCCGGGTAGAGGCTGAAACCGTGGTTGACGTCGATCGAGGAGAGGTGCAGGGTGTACGAGGCGCCCTCCTCGAGCTGCAGCGCGGGATACCAGCGCCACATCTGGGCGAGGAGATAGACGTCGCTCCCGGGTGGCGGCGCCACCAGCGGCATCCCCCCGTCCTCGCCGATCTTGTACTCCTCGGCGAAGCGCAGCGTGCGCATCATGAATTCTTCCGGCTTGACGCGCGAGCGGATGCCCGACGGATTCTGCCCGCCGCGCAGGTGCCAGAAGGGCATCATCGCGAAGAGCACCATGCACCAAGCGAAGGCGATCGCGACCCAGACACGCTCCTGCTTGGCGGCGGGGCGCCACCAGACGCCCTTGGGGGAGAGGATTCCCGATTGGTATTCCATCTTTTCCTCCGACTCAGGGCAGCGTGCCGGCGGGGAGACTGAGGATCTCGTAGAAGCCCCAGCCGGTGTAGAAGAGGAACATCACCAGGAGCCCCGCTGCGAGCAGCAGGAAGGGACGGTCGAACAGTCGTTGTCCGAAGGGAATCGGCTCGTCGACGGTACCCGGATCGCGCATTCGCTCCTCCTTGGTCGGTGTTCACTTCGACTCGGTGACGCGAAGCTACGGGACCCGCTGGCGCCGGGGAATGACGGCCGTCATACGGCGGGAGGAGGCGTGCGCAACGACGAAGGGCCCCCGCCGCGCGAGGGGGCGAGAGCCGACGTGAGACGGAGGGGATCGGGACGACCGGGACTCGGCCCGGGAGGCTGGGCGCCGTTCCGGAGGTCCGCGCCTACCAGCCCATCCGGGCCCGCAGTCCGGCGATCTGCGCCACGTGATGGCGGCCGTGCCAGGCGTACATGGCGAGGCTCTCGTCGAGCGTCCAGATCTTGCCGGTCGCGCCGTGCACGAAGGTGCGCGCGAAATCGGCGTCCGGGAGCGCCCTGAGGAAGTCGACCCAGCGGGCGTGGAGCGCAGCGAGCAGGGCGAGCGGGAGTGCCACATCGCCGTGCAGCACCTCCGGTGTCTCGGCCCAGGCTTTCTCGTCGTAGGCCCGGACCGTCGGCTGCACCTCGGTGACGCAGAGACGGTGGCGCACGTAGGCGTTGGCGTGGCTGTCCGGGACGTGGAAAGCGACCTGCCGGACGGTCCAGCCGCCCTCGCGGTAGGGCGTGTCGAGCTGCGCCGGGGCGAGCCCGGCGAGCGCCGCGCCGAGCGCGGCCGGGCAAGCGGCGAGATCGGCGAGGTGCGCGCTGCGCAGGTCGCGGGTGAAGGTGGCGGGCGGGACGAACTTGCCGATCGGGTAGCGCGGATCGCTCACGACGGTCTCCTCTTGGGTCGGTGGATGGTCGCCGATTGCCAGTCGATGGCGGTAAACGCGCGCGCCGTGACCTCGTAGATCACCACTCGCGTGCCGTCGAGCAGCGCAGGGTCGGTGCGCAACCAGATGGCGCGGTCGGCGAGCGCATTGGCGCCCGCCTTGGCCAGGCGGCGGACCGGCCGGTCGAGGTGGAAGGCGAGCTGCTCGGCGATCCCCGCACCGCTCTGGAGCCCGGGCTGCGAGGTGTAGACCACCGCGTAGCTGTCGCCCAGGAAGAGGATGTCGGAAGGCACCTCGAGCGGGGCGTGGGGCCGGCCATCGGCGGCGAAGAGCTGGAGTCCCTCGACCGACTCGTCGGCGAACGGGCTCACCAGCTCGCCGAGTCCGAGCAGGCGCTTGAGGTCGCCCTCGAAGTCGAGCCGAGCCGGCTGGCGCACGAAGCCGGCGCCGGGGAGCCGAGGGAGCGTGACCCGCCGGCGGAGGAACTCGGCGAGTCCACGGGCCGCGATCTCCACGCCGCGCGGGTTCCAGTGCGTGTCGTTGGCGAGATAGACCGTCTCGCCGGAGAGGGCTGCGGCGCGCAGCTCGGCGAGCGCATCGAACACCGGCAGGCCGGCGCTCTCCAGGCGGGCGACCAGCGTGCGGTAGGAGGGGTTCTCCGGAAGGAGCCCCGGGTCGAGGGCGCGCCGCGAGAGTCCCTCGGGCTCGATCTGCTCCTTGACCGGGACCGGGAAGAAGACGAGCTGGATCCCGCGCCCGGCGAGCTCGTCGCGCAGAAAGAGCAGACCGGGCACAGGGTCGGGTTCGACCGCCGGGTAGCGCGCACCCGGCCGCTGGCGGCGGGCGAACTGTCCGGGCTCGAGGAAGCTCCGGCCGGTCAGGTAGTCGAAGGCGGTTTGGAAGTAAAGCCTGCCCGACGGACCGACGATCACTTGGCTGTTGCCGTAGCCGAGTCGGCTGGCGAGCCAACGCTGCGCCCGTGGGCGCAGCAGACGGGAGAGCGCCGACTCCCGGCCGGTGCGATCCTCGAGCGCGGCGAGCGCCGTGCGCAGCTGGCGGTTGGCAGCGAGGGCCCCCTCACCCTGCCAGCGTTCGAGCAGCTCCGCCGGCCGCGGGAAGGTCTCCAGCCCGCCGAGGAAGGGAGAGCCGCGGCGCAGCGACGCCACCTCGAGGGTCACCCCCGAGAGCGTCAGCGCGAGGAAGACGAGGCTCGCGATCCAGGCCGATGCCGGCGCGACGCGGGTCGCCGCCATCTCGGCGAGCGCCTCCTGTTCGCGGGTCGGGCGGGGATCCTGAGCGCGCATCAGAAGATGAAATAGATGAAGGGGTTGTAGTCCTGGGTGGCGAGCGCGGCGACGGCGACGAGCAGCAGCGCGAGCACGGAGGCGAGACGCAGCGGGCGCAGCTCGCGGGTCCAGGTCCAGCTCTGGGGCGCGAGCCAGACGACGCCCGCCGCGACCAGGAAGCTGGCCAGCAGGTAGGGGCTCCAGAGCAGCGACGAGAGCAGCGGCGCGGCGCTCGCGGGTTCGCCGAAGCCGAACATTCGAGCGAAGAGCCCGAGCGCGGCCGGGAGATCCGCGGCGCGGAAGAGCACCCAGCTGAAGAGCACCAGGACGAAGGTGTTGGCCACCCTCAACGGCGCGGGGAGCCAGCCGTAGAGCCGCTCGATCCCGACCCGGCGCTCGAGGGCGAGGAGCGCGCCGTGGTAGGCGCCCCAGAGGACGAAGTTCCAGGCGGCGCCGTGCCAGAGCCCGCCGAGCAGCATGGTGAGCGCCAGGTTGACGTAGGTGCGCCCCTCGCCCTTGCGGTTCCCGCCCAGCGGAATGTAGAGGTAGTCGCGCAGCCAGGTCGAGAGCGAGAGGTGCCAGCGATGCCAGAACTCGCTGATCGACTGGGCGCGGTAGGGGCTATCGAAGTTCTTGGCGAAGACGAAGCCGAGCATCAGGCCGAGCCCGATGGCCATGTCCGAGTAGCCGGAGAAGTCGAAGTAGATCTGGAAGGCGTAGGCCGTGACGCCGTGCCAGGCGTCGAGGACGCTGGGCGCCGCGGCGTCGAAGACCGTGTCGGCGACCCGCCCGCACGGATTGGCGAGCAGCACCTTCTTGGCGAGCCCCACCGAGACGAAGGCGACCCCGCGGGCGAACTTGGCGAGCGTGTAAGTGCGCTGCGCGAGCTGGTCGGCGACCTCCGAGAAGCGGATGATCGGCCCGGCCACGAGCTGCGGAAACATCGAGACGAAGCAGGCGAAATCGACGAAGTTGCGCAGCGCCCGCGCCTGCCCGCGATAGACGTCGATGGCATAGCTCATCGACTGGAAGGTGTAGAAGCTGATGCCGAGCGGGAGCGTGACGCGGAGCGTCGACTCGACGGTCGCGGCGTCGATGCCGAGCGCCGCGGCGGCGCCGTTCCAGCTGTCGACCGCGAAGTTGAAGTACTTGAAGAAACCGAGCAGCGAGAGATTGGACACGATCGAGAGCGTCACCGCGAGGCGCTCGCGGCGGCCGCGTGGGCCGCCCGCGGGAAGGAGCGGGATCTCCCCTCTGCCCCAGGGCGACGCACCGACCAGAACCAGGCCGGCGACGTAGTCGATCGCGGTGGAAACGAAGAGCAGCAGGGCGAAGGCCGGATTGGTCCAGCCGTAGAAGAGGTAGGAGGCCAGGGTGAGGATGAGGTGCTTGGCGCGCCGCGGGGCGAGGTAGTAGAGCCCCAGGGCCGCCGGCAGGAACCAGAAGAGGAAGAGCTGCGAGCTGAAGACCACGCGCGCTAGGGCTCCGCCGCGCCGCCGAGGTCGAACCAGAGGGGGCCGTCGTCACCCTCGGCGAGCGTGTCGGCGAGGTAGTAGGGCTCGAGCTGGGGCTGGGCGGCGAAGGGTTCGAGGGTCATCCGCACCGTTTCGCCCGCGGGGCGGCTCGCCACCGCGCGACCGTCGAGGATCGCCCATCGCGCGACGCGCAGCCGGGCGCCGGCGGGGACCGCGCCCTGCAGCGTCCGCACGACCTGCCACGAGTCCACCGCGAGCGCCTCGCGGTAGGGCGAGATGCGTTCGAGGGGCGGGAGCTCGGAGCTCGCGAGCCGGCGCGCCTCGATCTGCAGCCGGTCGACCGGCCGCGTCGTCGCGCGGCGCCGCGCGGCACGGGCGGCGTCGGCGGCGATCTCCGGCTCGGCGAGCGGGCGGTACCAGATCGCGACCTCGGCGAGCGCGCCGCGCCAGCGCTCCGCGCTCCCGGTTTCCGCGCCGAAGGTGAGCGGCCGGGGCCGCCAGTGGAAGAAGTCGCCCGGCAGGGCGAGCGGCGGACCGGAAGCCACGCCCTCGCGGTAGACCGTCAGGCGGCCGGGCGAGAAGACCAGAGTCCAGAAACTCGGGCCCTCCGGCATCGTCCCGAGCGGTAGTGCGCGCCCCTCGCGGGGGGTATCGGAGGTGCGCAGCACGAGCGCGAGACGATCCGCCTCCTGGCGGAGCACGAAGCTCCGATCGCGTGGTCCGTCCGACAGGGCGATCAACGGGCCGCGCTGCAGCAACGAGACCGGCCGGACGAGGAGCGAGAGGGTGAACTGGTGGGTCCCGGCGAGTCGTTCGGAGACCCGGCGTGCCGAGTCCTCGGTCGCGGCGAAGCTCCCCCCGGCGAGCGCCATCGCGCGCTCCCGGTCGTACCAGGCATCCCCGGCCGGGCGCAGGATCTCGCTCGTGGCCTGCTCGTCGATCCGGTTGAGGTCGTCGGAACGCCGCCAGAGGAAGGCGAGGCGGTCGCCGGCGACGAGCGCGCGATCGTCGGTGGAGACGGCGGGGGCAGGTGCGGGCGCAGGCTCGGCGGGGATTGGGACCGCCGACGGTCGCCGCCAGATGGCCGGGAAGCGGTCGACGCCCGGGCTCGCCGCGAGGGGGACGGCCCGGCTCCGGGGAAGGAGCGTCGCGGGGTCGAGCTCGAGCGCGAACAGATCGTAGTTGGCCCGGAAGTGGTCGTGCTCGCCGTCCGAGGCGGCGACGACGAGCAGGCTGTTGTCCGGCGCGAGAGCTGGAAAGTAGGAGTAACCTCGGTCGGCAGGCAGGCGCGCGTCGTTCTTGTCGAGGATCGTCCAGCTGCGCCGGGTGGCGAGATCGATGGCGTCGATCGGCCCGCCGGCGCCGGCCGACCAGACGGCGAAGCGCCCGTCGGCGGAGAAGAAGGGCTGACAGCCGCCCAGCGACGGGCGGGCGGCGACCGAGCCGTCGGCGAGCAGGTCGGAGAAGGTTGGGGTGTTGCCGGTCGCCACTCGGCCGCCGGGCGCGATCAGCCATCCCTCGGCATCGCCTGGGGCCTGCGCCAGGGGGGTCGAGATGCCGGTCGAGAGGGTCAGCAGCTGCGTCCGGTTCTCGCCGTCGATGAAGACCAGCCGGTCTTCGTCCCAGAAGGTCGCGGCTCGATGCTCGCCGTAGTGGCGGGCGCGCTCGGCGATCACCCGGTCGCCAGCGCCGTCGATCCCGACGAGGTGCAGCACGCCAACGTCTCGTGAGTAGCGATCGCGCCCCGCCGGCAGGCTGAGGTAGACGACCCACTGTCCCGACGGCGAGATCGCCGCGCAGCAGTGTTCGCGCCCCGCCTCGTCGGGGGAGAGCTGGAGCCTGGTTCCGCCCGCCCCGCCGTCGGTCGTGCTCCCCTCACGGTAGATGCGGAACGGGCCGCCCGCCGCTCCGGCCCAGTTCGACTCCCAGACCACCACTGCGTCGCCCAGAGTGGCGAGAGTCGGCGCTCCAGGATGGGTTGCCGAGCCCCGCCGGGCAGTGTCCGGCGAGCCGCCGCAGGCGGCGACCACACCGATCAGGTAGAGACCGGCGGCGAGGGGGACGAAGTGCAGGGCGCGCGCCATCACGCGGCCGATTCTAGTCGCTTGTGAAGAGCTGGCCGGCCAGAGCGAGTCGCGGTCGGCCGGCCGCGGTGAGAGGAGGCGCAGAGGCCGTCGCAGGACAGCCGAGGGACCGGGCCGCCCGCGCTCAGAGGCCGGTGACCCGGACGACCTCCTCGAAGGTCGTGACCCCCTCGGCGAGCTTGCGGAGCGCCGCCTGGCGGAGCGTGCGCATGCCGTTCCGCACCGCTTCCCGCTTGATCTCCGGGGCGTCCTTGCCCTCGATGATGAGCGCCTTGACGGTCTCGTCGACGGGCAGGATCTCGAAGATCCCGCCGCGCCCGAGATAACCGGTGCCCCGGCATTCGTGGCACCCCTGACCTTCCTTGACCTTGATCTTCTTGCCCGGCGGCACGGTGAGACGCAGGGTCGCCGCCTCTTCGGCCGACAGCGACCGCTCGCCCTGACAGTGCGGGCAGATCTTGCGCACCAGGCGCTGCGCCATGGCGCCGATCAGCGTCGAGCTGATGAGGAAGCGCTCGACCCCGAGGTCGACCAGACGGCTGATCGAGGTCGCGGCGTCGTTGGTGTGCAGGGTGGAGAAGACGAGGTGTCCCGTGAGCGCCGCCTGGATGGCGTACTGCGCGGTCTCGCCGTCGCGGATCTCGCCGACCATGATGACGTCGGGGTCCTGTCTCAGGATGTGGCGCAAGGCGTTCGCGAAGTCGATCCCCACCTTGGCCTGCACCGCGGTCTGGTTGAACTCCTCGATGACCATCTCGATCGGATCCTCGATGGTCGTGATGTTGAGCTCGCGGCTGGCGATCGACTTGAGCGCCGAGTAGAGCGTGGTCGTCTTCCCCGAGCCGGTCGGTCCGGTCACCAGGATGATGCCGTGCGGGCGGCTGATGAATTCGTTGAAGGTGATCAGTTCCTCGGGGTAGAACCCCAGCCCCGAGAGGTCCTGCATGAGGACGTCGGGGTCGAAGATCCGCAGGACGGCTTTTTCGCCGAACGCCACGGGAAGCGTCGAGACACGGAGCTCGATCTCCTTGCCGGCGCGCATCGTCTTCACGCGTCCGTCCTGGGCCCGCCGCTTCTCGGCGATGTCCAGGCGCGACATCGTCTTGATGCGCGAGACGATCGCCGCGTGGACGATCTTGGGGATGGTCTGGATGTCGTGCAGGACGCCGTCGATGCGGAACCGGATCAGGCAGAAGTCGCGCTTCGGCTCGATGTGGATGTCGCTCGCCCGCGTGTCGAAGGCGTGCTGGAGCATGAACTCGACCGCGTTGACGATGTGCTGATCGCTCGACTCGATCTCGGACTCGCTCTTCATCCGCACGAGCTGCTCGAGATTGCCGAGATCGATGCCGGCCTGCAGATCGTGCTCCGCCCGCTTGACCGACTGACGGAGCCCGTAGAACTCGGTGATGGCGCGCAGGATGTCGGGCTCGGAGGCGACGACGAGCTGCAGATCGCGCCCGGCGATGCGCCGGAAGGCGTCGACGCCCTCGATGTCGGAGGGATTGGCGCAGGCGACCCGCAGCTTGCCGTTCGCCATGGCGAGCGGGATCATCCGGTGCCGCTTGGCGAACGGCCGCGAGATCTTGGACTCGATCAGATCGGCGTCGAGGGCCAGGGTGTCGATGCGCACGTGCTCGAGGTTGGCGTCGGCTGCGATGGCGCGCGCGATCTCGTGCTCCCCGATGACCGAGCCGGCCTCCTTGCGGTTGGGCAGCCGGAAGCTCGCCACGAGGTCGTAGGCCACCGCCTTCTGCTCGTAGGTCGCGGCGTTCTTGACGCGCGAAGGGAGCTGGCGGGCCTCTCTCTTGATCGCTTCGGCCTGGGCTTCGTCGATCAGGCCCTGGCGATGCAGGACGTCGGCCACGAATGCGGGGGAGAGCGACATCGTCGCGAGGAGTGTAGCGGAAGCCACTCGGGCCCGCGAATCTCGTCCCGGCGGGCGAGCGGTGGGATAGATTGCGCCAGCCCGTGAGCGCCTTCTCTTCCTTCACCCTGGCCCTGGCGGCCGCCTTCGGCTGGGCGTTCTTCGACCTCGCCCGGCGAGCGCTCGCCAGCCGGCTGACGGCCTGGACCCTGGTGGTCGTGACGACCACCGGTGCCGTGCCGCTGCTCGTCGCCTGGGCGGTGATCGCCGGCGACTGGCGACTGGAGCCGGGATACTGGCCGCCCGCGCTCGCCTCGGTGGTGCTCAACGTCGCGGCGAACTTCTGCTACTTCAGGTCCTTCCAGCTCGCGCCGCTCTCGGTGACGCTGCCCATGCTCGCCTTCACGCCGCTCTTCGCCTCGCTGCTCGGCGCCGCACTGCTCGGCGAGACCTTGGGGACGCGGGGCGCTGCGGGCGCCCTGCTGGTGGTCTCGGGTGGCCTGGCCTTGGGGCTGCGCGCGGGCGGGGCGCGATTCGAGACCGGGACGGGCCTGATGCTGGTCGTAGCCTTCCTCTGGTCGGCGACCCTGCTCCTCGACAAGCGGGCGCTCGCCTTCGCCAGCGCGAACGTCCATGCCATCACCCTCAATGCCGGCGTCGCACTGGGCGGCCTCGGCGCTCTGGGGGCCTCGCGGCGGCTCGTCGACCTGCGCGCCGCGGCGGCGAGCACACGCCTGGTGCTGGTCGCGATCGCGATCGGCGCAGCCGCGCTCACCGTCCAGCTCGCCGCCCTGCGTGATCTGCCACTGGGCGTCATCGAAACGCTCAAACGAGGCGTCGGCGGACTGTCGGCGGTGGTGTGCGGACGCTGGCTCTACGCCGAGCCGCTGACCGCGCGGAAGCTCGCCGCGGTCGTGCTGATGACCCTGGGCGTGGCGCTCCTGCTGCTGTGAGCGCGCAGCGGTCTGCACCCCGCTTTCCTATAATCCGCGACGTGCGACCCGTCCTCGCGCTCGTCGCCCTCCTGGCGTTCGTCGGAGGGAGTGCCTCCGCGGCCCTACCGCGCGATCCGTTCGATCTCGGCCAGCCGTTCTGCCGGCCGTTCCGGGACCGCGACGGTCTGCCGCAGAACACCGTGCACGCGCTGCTCGTCGATCGGAACGGTTTCCTCTGGGCAGGGACCCAAGATGGCGCCGCGCGCTACGACGGTCGTAGCTGGAAGCACGTCGACCTGCCGCATCGCGAACGGTCGAACTTCGTGCGCGCCATGCTGGAGACCTCCGACGGCAGTCTCTGGTTCGGAACCCAGGCGGGGGGGCTGGCGCGCTTCCGGGACGGCGAGTGGACGAGCTATGAGCCCGGGTCGAGCGGGCTGCCGGGCGGTCGAGTCAACGCGCTGCTCGAGACGGCGGGTCCGGACGGCGGCCGAGTGCTCTGGATCGGCACCTTCTCCAGCGGCCTGGTGCGCTTCGATGGCGAGGCCTGGACGGTCTTCGGCACGGCGGCCGGGCTGCCGAGCCCGCAGGTCTGGTCGCTGCTCGCGAGCCAGGAGGCGGGGGAGCCGGTCCTCTGGGTCGCGACGGGAAACGGGCCTGCCCGCTTGCGGCTCTCCGACGGCCGGATCGAGACGCCGCCCGGAGCGCCGGCTTCCTCGGTGAGCAGTCTGATCGAGACCGTCGGACCCGAGGGGCGGCGGACGGTCTGGATGGGCACTTACGGCAACGGCCTGCTCGCTTACGCGGGAGGGGCGTGGAGGCGGTTCGACGAGTCGGCGGGGCTGCCGAGCCTCTTCGTGACCGATCTCGCCGCCAGCCCCTCGTATGGCGGCGAAGCCTTCTGGATCGGCACCGACGGCGGGGGCCTGGCGCTCTACCGCGAGGGGCGGGTGGAGCCGGTCGACCTTGCGACACAGCTCACTTCGGGAGCGGTCTACAAGATCCTCGAGACGACCGCCGACCAGGGGGCGCGGGCCGTCTGGCTGGGAACGCGCAACAACGGCCTGATCCGCATGTCACGCGGGTACTGGCGCACGTTCCAGCCCTACCCCGAGACACCGGATGTTCCGGTGGCGGCGATCCTGCAAACTCCGAAAACCGCCGGCGGAACGGAGCTCTGGCTGGGCACCGACGGCTACGGCCTGGCCGCCTGGCGCGATGGCGCCTGGCGGCGCTACGACGTCCAGTCCGGAGCGATCGGCAACGACAGCGTGACCGCGCTCGCCGAGACGCGCCAGCTCCCCGGTCCGCGGCGCCTCTGGGTGGGAACGCGCAATGGCGGTCTCTCGAGCTTCGACGGCGCGGCGTGGAGGCGCTTCGACCAGGCGAGCGGCGCGTTGCCGAACGACCTGGTGCAGACGCTGCTCGAAGCGCCGGACGAGCGGGGTGGGACGGTTCTATGGGTGGGGACGCGTGACGGCCTGGCGAGCTTCGACGGTCGGGCGTGGCGGCGCCCGGATCCCGCTTTCGGCTACCCCCGCGGCTCGGTCCTCGCCATGCTCGCCACAGCCGAGCCTGCGCCGCGTCGGCTCTGGATCGGGACCAGCGTCGGACTCTTCGGCTGCGACGTCACCGGCTGCCGCAGCTGGGGGGCGGGCGAGGGGCTGCTCAATCCGGCCGTCCAGGCGCTCTACGCACGGACCGACGCGGCGGGCAAGCGCAGTCTCTGGATCGGCACCGACGGCGGGGGGGTGTCACTGCTCGACCTCGACGACCCCACGGCGAGCCCGCGCCCGCTCGCCACATTGGGCGGACCCGAGCTCGTGAACGGCACCGTCTACGCCATCCTGGGAGATCGCCAACAGCGTCTCTATCTGCTGACCAACGAAGGCGTGACGCGCTTGACGCCACCGCAGCCGGGAGAGCCATGGCGGAGCGAGGAGTTCAGCACCGAGCAGGGGCTGCCGCTCAACCAAGGGAACCGCGGCGCCGGCTACATCGACGCCGGGGGGCGGATCTGGGTCGGAACGGTGGGCGGCGCGGCCGCCTTCGACCCCGAACGCGAACCCGTCGATCGGACGCCCAAGCGGCTGCATCTCGAAGGCTTCCCGGCCGATTGCGAGAGCTGCCTGCTGCGCCCGCGCGAGCTGCTCGAACCGCACCGCAAGCACCTGGTCTTCCGCTACGCCCTGCTCAGCTTCTTCGCCGAGTCCCAGACCCGCTACCGCACGGAGCTGCAAGGTTACGACCCGCAGCCCAGCGGCTGGACCGCAGTGCCGCAACGTGAGGTCACGGCGCTCGGGCCCGGTACGTACACCTTTCGCGTCTGGGGTCGGGACGCGGAGGGCAACATCGCGGGTCCGCGCGAGCTCGCTTTCGTCATCCAGCCGGCGATCTGGCAGACGACCTGGGCTCGCGCTCTGCTCGTCGCGGCGGTGCTCGCGCTGGCCACGCTGCTGGTGCGCCTGCGCACCCGGGCCCACGAACGCCGCGAGCGCGAGCTGCGCGAGATGGTCGAGGCCAAGACTCGACGGCTGCAGCGCGCCAACTCGCTGCTCGTCGAGCTGTCCTACGTCGACGCGCTCACCGCGGTGCCCAATCGGCGTCGGTTCGACGAGCTGCTCGCCGAGGAGTGGAAGCGCGCCGTGCGCGGCGCGACGCCGCTCGGCCTGGTGCTGATCGACATCGACGCGTTCAAGGCCTACAACGACGACTTCGGCCACCGCGAGGGCGACGAATGCCTGAAACTCGTCGCTTCGGTGCTGGCCGACGGCCTGGCGCGCAGCGGTGACGCCATCGCCCGCTACGGCGGCGAGGAGTTCGCGGTGATCCTGCCGGCGACCGACTCGGTGGGCGCCCTCCAGGTCGCCGAGACGCTGCGCCGCCGCGTGGAAGCGCAGACTCTGCCGCAGGCCGGCGGCGCGCGGCGACAGGTCACCGTGAGCTGCGGTGTCGCAGCCATGGTTCCAGCGGTCGACCAGGAGTCGGGCGGGCTCTTCCAGCGCGCCGACGAGGCGCTCTACCGCGCCAAGCGGGCCGGCGGCAATCTGTCGATCGCGTCCTAGAGGCTCCTCAGCCCGCCCCTCGGGGCCAGCTCCGGACGAGGTCCCGGCTCGCCGCAGCGTGGGCGAGGAGCTCGCGCAGGGAGTCGCCGCCGTACTTCTCCAGGCAAGCGTCGGCGAGGACCAGGGCCAGCATCGCCTCGCCGATCACGCCGGCTGCCGGGAGCGCGGTCACGTCGCTACGCTCGTACTGCGCGGCGTGCGGCTGCAGGGTGTCGAGGTCGATCGACGGCAGACCCTCGCGCAGCGTGGCGATGGGCTTCTTGTACAGCGTCACCACGACGTCCTCGCCGTTGGTGATCCCCGCCTCGAGGCCGCCCGCCCGATTGGTCGGTCGATGGAATCCGCGCCCGGAGTCGTGCTCGATGGCGTCGTGGGCGAGGCTGCCGAAATCGCGACTGGCGGCGAGCGCAGATCCGAGCTCGACGGCCTTGATCGCCGGCACCGACATCATCGCCTGGGCGATCCGGCCGTCGAGCTTGGTGTCCCAGCTGACGTGGGATCCGAGCCCCACCGGCACGCCATGGGCGATCACGGTCACCGCGCCGCCGAGCGTGTCGCCGCGTCGCTTCGCTTCGTCCACCAGGGCGACCATCTCCCTTTCGAGCTCGCGGTCGATGGCGCGCAGCGGCGACGTCTCGTCGACTTCCTGGAGCTCCTCCCAGGAGGGGGTCGGGCGATCGGCGCCGAGCGGTCCGAGCGACCGGACGCCGCTGCGCAGCTCGATGCCGAGCTGGCTGAGCAGCATCTTGGCCAGCGCCCCGGCCGCGACTCGTGCCGCGCTCTCGCGCGCCGACGCGCGTTCCAGGATGTCGCGCAGGTCGCGGCGCAGGAACTTCATGCCGCCGGCGAGATCGGCATGACCGGGGCGCGGCGATTTCATCCGCCGCAGCTCCGCGAACTCCGGATCGACCGCCCGCGGGTCCATCGCGCGCTGCCAGTTGGGCCAATCGCGGTTGGCGATCCAGAGTGCGACGGGGGAGCCCAGCGTTTCGCCGTCGCGCACGCCGCCGGTGATCTCGACCTGGTCGCGCTCGATCTGCATCCGACGACCTCGCCCGTAGCCGTGCTGGCGGCGCACGAGGTCTCGTTCGAGGCGCTCGAAGTCGATCCGCAGTCCCGCCGGAAGGCCCGAGAGCGTGGCGCTGAGGCCGGGTCCGTGGCTTTCGCCGGCGGTGGTGAGCGCGAGACGGCGCAGCAAGGTGGAGTCAGTCTAGCAGCGCGCCGGCGCCGGGCGGCCGGTGCGTCGGCGTCGCGGGCAGGTAAGCCTCGAACGGTGCCTTGAGCTCCTCGGGGAAGCGCACCGGCCGTCGCGTCACCGCGTCGACCCAGATGTGCTCGGTCGATCCGGTGGCGAGCAGCTCGCTGCCGCGATGGATCTGGTAGGCGAAGACGACGGCTCGGCTGCCCACCCGCTCCACCCAGCACGAGACGCGCACCGTTTCGCCGTAACGCGCCGGGGCGCGGTAGGCGACCTGGACGCCGGTCACCAGGAGCAGCAGACCGCGCTTCTCGATCTCGGCGTAGTGAAAGCCGGCGTCCAGGCAGAGGCGGGTCCTCGCCAGCTCGAACCAGACGATGTAGTTGGCGTGGTGCACGACACCCATCTGATCGGTCTCGGCGTAGCGCACCTCGACTTGGACGTCGGCGTGGCGGGGCGGTTCGCGTCGCATGCTGTTTCAGCCTATCGGAAAAAGGACTCGCCTTGCGCCTCCGATCCGCATAGTGTCCGCCGCAGTCTTCGAAAGGGGGACGTCATGAAGCGATGGACGATGGGGATCGTCGTGGCTGGGTTGCTGTTCGCGGGAGCGCCGCTGGTGGCGCAGAAGAGCCCGGACCTCGGGGAGGTGACGGTCTGGAAAGTGAAGGATGGAGCCGCCGCGGCGTTTGCCGAGGGACGCAAGAAGCACATGGACTTCCACCGCCAGCAGAAGGACACCTGGACCTGGTACACGTGGGAGATCGTCAACGGAGACCGGGCTGGCCAGTTCATCACCGGCTCGTTCGGACACTACTGGAAGGACTTCGACGGCCGTGAGGCCTTCGATGCGCTCGACAGCGCCGATGTCGCCAAGACCTTCGGACCGCACGCCACCATGGTGACCACCGGGACCTGGGCGATGGTTCCCGAGATGAGCCGCATGCGACCCGGCATGACCGGTCCTCCGAAATTCTCCCAACTGACGCACTACGAGGTGAAGCTCGCCGAGGTCCCGGACTTCGAGGATGCGGTCAAGGAGATCACCGCGGCGCTCAACAAGATCGAGTGGCCGGTCTATTCCACCTGGTACCGCCTGGTGAGCGGCGGCGAGGGGCCGCACTACGTCCTGTCGACAGCGCGCGCGAGCTGGGCGGATTTCGCCCCGCCGGAGAAGTCGCTGCTCGAGGGGCTGACCGAAGCGCTGGGCGCGCGTCGCGCGACCGAGCTGCTCGACACGGTTCGGGGAGCGACCAAGAGCCTCTACACCGAGGTGATGGCCTTCCGTCCCGAGCTGAGCTACCAGGCTCCCGCCGCCAAGTAACCCGGGCGGCTGCGATATCGTTCGAGGTCCCCGGCGGCAGCTGCCGCCGCCGGGGACCGATCATGCCCCTCTATCCCTACCTCGATCGCTGGCCGAAGCTGGGCGAGCGCGTCTTCCTCGCGCCTTCGGCGGAGCTGGCGGGCGACCTGGAGGCGGGGGACGACTGCTCGTTCTGGTTTCACACCGCCGCCCGCGGCGACGTCCACTGGATCCGCATCGGGGCGCGAACCAGCGTCCAGGACGGCACCATCCTGCACGTCACCCACGAGCGGTTCCCGCTCTCGATCGGCGCCGACGTGGTGATCGGTCACAGCTGCATGATCCACGGCTGCACCCTCGAGGACGGCTGTCTGGTGGGCATCGGAGCGCGCGTCCTCGACGGGGCGGTCATCGAATCGGGGGCTCAGGTCGCGGCGGGGGCGGTCGTGCCGCCCGGCCTGCGGGTCCCGGCAGGCCAGCTCGCGCTCGGCGTGCCGGCGCGCGTCGTGCGGGCGCTCTCCGACTTGGAACGCGACGGAATCCGCGAGATCGCCCGGCGCTACGTCGGAGTCAAGGACCGCTATCTCGCCGCGATCGGGAGGGGGTACTGATGGCTGCGCGCTTCCGGGCGCCCAAGGGGACGCGCGACCTGCTGCCGCCGGAAACGGCGCTCTGGGCCGCAGTGGAAGCGATCGCGCGCCAGACCTTCGATCGCTACGGGTTTCGCGAGATCCGCACGCCGCTGCTCGAGGAGACCGAGCTGTTCCTTCGCGGCGTGGGAGAGGGGACCGATATCGTCGGCAAGGAGATGTACTCCTTCGTCGACAAGGGGGGGCGTAACGTCACCCTGCGTCCCGAGAACACCGCCTCGGTCTGCCGCGCGTACGTAGAGCACGGGATGCAGCAGCTCCCGCAGCCGGTCAAGCTGTTCTACATCGGCCCTCAGTTCCGCTACGAGCGCCCGCAGAAGGGGCGTTATCGCCAGTTCCACCAGATCGGAGCCGAGCTGATCGGGGGATTCGGGCAGTGGGCGGATGCTGAGGTTCTGCTCCTGCTCGTCGCCTTTCTGCGGGAGCTGCACTTCACGGGGCTGAAGGTCCTGCTGAACACTGTGGGGGACGAGTCCTCGCGCGCCGCCTTTCGCTCAGCGCTGGTGGCCTACCTAGAGCCAAGAAAGGACCACCTAGGGGAGGCGAGCCGCCGGAGGTTGGAGACCAATCCACTGCGAATCCTCGACTCCAAGGATCCCGAGGAACAGGAGGTCTTGTCGGGAGCGCCGCACCTCGGCGACCATCTCTCGAGAGCGAGCCGAGACCACTTTGCTGGGGTTTGTCGCCTCCTCGAGAGCTCCGGGATCGAGTTTGAGCTCTCGCCTCGTTTGGTGCGTGGACTGGACTACTACACGAACACCGTGTTCGAGATCGTCTCGGATGGGCTCGGTTCCCAGAACGCGATCTGCGGCGGGGGCGCCTACGAAAGCCTGGTAGAGGAACTCGGCGGCAAGCCGACCTACGCGGTGGGTTTCGCGATCGGTGAGGATCGCCTGATCGAGGTCTTGCCAGAATCCTTCCGACGCGGGATTGCGACGAAGTGCCACGTCATCGTCGCGCCCATTGGCTCGGCTTCGAGCTACGGCGCAAAGAGCCTCTACGGAGAAGGGGTTCTTGACGGGGCGCTGCTGGTCTGCGACTACTTCAGGCGGAACGGGATCTCCGCCGAGTGGGCTGCCGGAAAGCCCGAAAAAGTGTTCAAGATTGCCGAAGGTGCCGGAGCGAGGTTTGCGGTCTTCGTCGGCGAGGAGGAGCTTGCTGCAGGGAGAGTCAGTCTGCGTGATCTCGAAACGCGCGAGCAGCAACAGATGACTCGTGAGGAGGCGCTCACCTTCCTCCGGGGTTTCTTCCTTAGGTGAGCTTCTCTCAGGTACGAGGTATGGCTCGAGGTGAAGCGATGAAGCGGACGGGCGCGGGCGAGCTGAGGCGCGAGGACAT
>CAZPZW010000060.1:0-4572 GCA_964591165.1 uncultured Thermoanaerobaculia bacterium
GGCGAACGGACATGTGCGATGGGTTGCGGAGCGCGGAGACCTGGAAGGTCAGTTCTGCTCCGCGGCGTGCTGCTCGATGTAGCTCACGGCTTCCTGGACGCGGGAGATCTTCTCGGCGTCCTCGTCGGGGATCTCGATGCCGAACTCCTCCTCGAAGGCCATGACCAGTTCGACGATGTCGAGCGAATCGGCGCCCAGATCCTCGGTGAAGCTCGCTTCGGGGGTCACTTCGTCGGCTTCGACGCCGAGCTGTTCCACGATGATGCTCTTGACCTTCTCGGCAACGGACATTGGGGGATTTCCTCCTTTGCGAAACGGCAGCGAGTTTCTAACACAAACTCCGGAAACGAGTCCAACCGGCGAGGCCTAGATGTAGAGCCCTCCGGAGACGTTCAGCACCTGGCCGGTGACGTAGCCCGATTCCTCGCTCGCCAGGTAGACGACCGCCGTCGCGACGTCGTCCGGGAGTCCCAGCCGGCCGAGGGGCACGCGGGCGAGGAGGTCCTGGCGCGTGGCGTCGGGCAGCACCTCGGTCATGGCGGTCTCGATGAAGCCGGGAGCGACGACGTTGGCGGTGATGTTGCGGCTGGCCAGCTCGCGAGCGAGCGACTTGGTGAATCCGACCAGCCCGGCCTTGGCCGCGGCGTAGTTGGCCTGGCCGGCGTTGCCCATCAGGCCGATCACCGACGACACCGTGACGATGCGTCCCCAGCGGCGGCGCATCATGCCGCGTACCAGCTCCTTGGTGACCGCGAACGTCCCGGTGAGATTGGTGTCGAGCACCGAGCGCCACTGCTCGAGGCTCATGCGGGCGAGCAGGTTGTCCCCGGTGATGCCGGCGTTGTTGACCAGGACGTCGATCGCCTCGAAACCGGCCGGCAGTTCCTTCAACCGCTCGCCGATCTCCTCGGGCCGCGCGAGATCGAGCGCCAGCGGGTGCGCCTCGCCGCCCGCCGTGCCGATGGCGTCGGCCACCGCGGCCAGCTTCACCAGATTGCGCGCCGCGAGCACGACGCGTGCGCCCTGCGCGGCCAGTCGGCGGGCGACCGCCTCGCCGATGCCCTGCGAGGCGCCGGTGACCAGCGCGGTCCTGCCGTCGAGTCGGAACATCGCTCGCGTCAACCCTCCTCCAGTTTTTCGAGCGCCGCCGGCTCGGCGATCGAGATCGTCTCGACCTCGGGCGCGATGCGCTTGATCAACCCGGTGAGCACGCTGCCCGGGCCGACCTCGACGAACCGCTGGATCGACAGAGATTCGACGAGCACGTGGATCGACTCCACCCAGCGCACCGGCGAATCGATCTGACGCACCAGAGCGTCGCGCAACTCCTCGCCCGCGAGCAAGGGCAACGCGTCCACGTTGACCACCACCGGCATGCGCGGATCCGCGAAGCGGGTCGCGGCGAGATCCGGTCCGAGCCCCTCGCGTGCCTCGTGCATCAAGGCGCAGTGGAACGGGGCCGATACCGGAAGCGGAAGGGCCCGCTTGGCCCCGTGCTCTTTGGCGAGCACCATGGCGCGCTCCACCGCGCCGCGATGCCCGGCGATGACCGTCTGCTCGGGCGCATTGTAGTTGGCCACCGAGCAGATCTCGCCCTGCGCCACCTGTTCGCAAACCGTCTGGACGTCCGTGGCGGCCAGTCCGAGGATCGCGGCCATCGCTCCCACTCCGACCGGCACCGCCTCCTGCATCAGCTGGCCACGCCGGCGCACCAGGCGGCTCGCGTCGCCGAGCGTCAGGGCTCCGGAGGCGACCAGCGCCGAGTACTCGCCCAGGCTGTGGCCGGCGACCGCCGCCGCAACGACTCCGCGCGCGGCGAGCACTCGGGCGATGGCCACCGAGGCGACGAGGATCGCCGGCTGGGTGTTGACGGTGAGGGCGAGCTCCTCCTCCGGCCCCTCCCAGCAGAGCGCTGCGAGGTCGAAGCCGACCGCCTGGCTGGCCTCGTCGAACGCGGCGCGCGCCTCTGGGAAGTGCTCGGCGAAGTCACGTCCCATGCCCACCTTCTGCGACCCCTGTCCGGGGAAGACGAACGCCGTTCTGGTCTGCATTCAATCCCCCGGCAATCGTCAGCCACCACCCGCGGCGGCCCAATGCGCTTCGGCGGCGTGCAGCTCGGCCACCTTGTCGCGGATCTTGACGTGCAGGTCGGCGGCCGAGAACTCGACCGCGCGGCGGATCGAATTGCGCATCGCCTTGGCGTTCGAGCGCCCGTGGGCGATCAGGCAGCCGCCGGCGACGCCGAGCAACGGCACCGCGCCGTACTCGGTGTAGTCGGTGCGCCGTTTCATGCCGAGGAAGGCGGGCCGCGACAACCAGCCACCGAGCCGGGTACGCAGCGTGCGCGCCAGCTCCTCGCGCATCATCGAGACGATGAGCTCGGCCATCGACTCCGCGGACTTGAGCATCACGTTGCCGACGAAGCCGTCGCAGACGATCACATCGACCCGGCCGCTGAACAGATCTCGTCCCTCCACGTTGCCGACGAAGTTCAGGCCGGTGGCCTTGAGGGCGCGCGTCGCTTCGCGGATCGAGTCGTTCCCCTTGCCCTCCTCCTCGCCGATCGACAACAGCCCGATCCGCGGAGCCGTCGTGCCGATGACCTCCTGCGCGTAGAAGTGCCCCATCACCGCGAACTGTCGCAGGTGTTCGGGACGGGAGTCCACGTTGGCGCCGACGTCCAGCACCACGGTCCGTCCGCGGCGATTCGGGAAGACCGCGGCGAGCGCCGGGCGATCCACTCCGGGGATCGCTCCCAGGGTCAGCTTTGCCGCCACCATCGCCGCGCCGGTGTTGCCCGCCGAGACCATCGCTTGCGCGGCGCCGGAATGCACCAGCTCGGCGCACACCGCGATCGAGGAGCGGCGCTTGCGGCGCACGGCCGTGGCCGGCTCGTTCATGCCCACGGTCTCCTCGGCGTGCACCACCTCGAGCTGGCCCCGAGCGTCTCCCAAGCGGGCGAGCTCGCGCTCCAGCCGGGCGCGGTCCCCCACCAGAGTCACCCCGATCCCGTCGTGCGCGGCGGCCGCCCACGCGCCGACGACAGCGGCGCGCGGCGCGAAATCGCCGCCCATCGCGTCGACGGCGATGCGCGCAGCTGCGGACGGGTTCGGCACGGCGTCGGCGGTCGCGCTCGGACCGGCTTGGCCTAGGACTGGGTCGGGACTTCGACGACCTCGCGGCCGCGATAGCTGCCGCACGAGGGGCAGGCGCGATGCGGCAGCTTGCGCTCGCCGCAGGTCGGGCAGATGGAGGACGCCGGCAGCGCCAGCGCGTCGTGCGCGCGGCGCTTGTCGCGCCGGGCCTTGGAGTGACGTCGTTTCGGATTGGGCATCTTCGCTTCCTTCTCGCTTCCTAGTTTTCTCTCTTCGTCCCGCTCTCGGGTCCGGCCTTGAGCGCCGCCAGCGCGCCCCAGCGCGGGTCGATCCGATCGGCGGTACAACCGCAAGGGCCGTCGTTGAGATCCCGCCCGCAGGTCGGACAGAGACCGCGACAATCCTCGCGGCAGAGCGGCTTCATCGGCAGATTGAGCTGGACCTGCTCGACGACCAACGGCCGCGTATCCACTTGGTCGACGACTTCGAGCGTTCCGAGGTCGACCTCCTGCAGCCCCTGCTCCCCCCGACTCGCCGAGGGCCCCGCACGCCGCTCGCGAACCAGCAGCTCCAGATCATCCTCGACTTCGAGCCGCACCGGCTTCAGGCACCGGTTGCAGCTGACCGACTGAACGTAGCTCAGGTGCGCTCGCAACAGGAAATCCGGCGCGGAGAAGGTGAGGCTCCCCGCACACTCGATCGCGCCGAGCTCCAGCAACTCCCCGAAACCGACCTCTCCGGCGGCGAGTTGGACCTTTTCCTGCCAAGAATAAGGCTCGAACCGGGCATCGTCCAGGCGAATCTTCATCGGTCGAGCCCCCTGAAAGCCGCCGCAGGCTATCGGAGATCCGCTCCCTCGTCAATCTGGCTGTCCTCGTCCGAGGACGATTCGACGAAGCTCCGGCCCTCGACACGCGGCGGGCAGAGCCGCAGTCGAACCGCTTCCGGTTGCCGCCAGACCTCGAGGGTGATCGCACCGCACTCGCCGAACGGCCGGAGCAGGAGAGCCCCGGCCCGCCAACGGTCGCGATCGCGCGCCGGCACGAGCGGCAGTTTCTCCAGCGCCGTGGCCACCCGGCGCAGCAGGTCGCCGGCACGCCGCGGCTCCAGGCGCAGAGCCGCGGCGAGCCAGGGCGGATCGCCGGCCCGCGGCAGGTGGCGCTCGAACCAGGGCACGGCGCCGAGCGCGGCGCCGCGTCCTTCGCGATCGGTGGCGCGAATCGACCAACCGAGGCGGCGGCCCTGTCGTGCCCCCTGCCCGAAGAGCTCGAGCAGGCGCTCGGCGGGCAGCCGAAAGGTCTCTCCTCCCCCCCGCTGTAAGACCGCGGCGCGGGGCAATACACCCTCTGCACCCTCCCAGAGCAGGAAGATGCCGGGTCCGCCGACCGGGCCAGGCTCGCTCTCGCTCGCCCACAGCACGAGCCCCGGCGAGTCGAACGCGAGCGCCGAGCTCCCGTCGGACGGCGCCGAACCGCTC
>CAZPZW010000060.1:4672-17179 GCA_964591165.1 uncultured Thermoanaerobaculia bacterium
ACGCCGCCGGCCAGCCAGGGATTGCCGGCAAGACGCCCGGCGAGGCGCGTCAGCCAGGCGATCGGAGGATCGACCCGGGCCGCGGTGAAGAACCCTTGGCCGTCGCCCGAAACCGCCACCACCAGCTCACGACCGGGGGGCAGAGCGAACGGGCCGAAGGCCGGCCAGCGCGGCACGGGTCTCCCGCTCGCCTGCGCGGCAGCCGCCAGATAGGCCTCGGGATCGCCGACCCGCTCGGCGAACAGACCCAGGTTCTGATGTGGATGCGGCACCCAAACGACGACGTCCCAGCGTTCGGCCGCCCAGGCCACCAGGGCGCGACCCCGCGCCGAGGGAGTGCCCGGTCGCTCGCGCGGCGCGTAGCCGTGCAGCCAGAGCCCCGCAGCTCCGACCACCGCCGCGAGGCCCGCCGCCAGGCGCCACGCGACGGTGGCCGAACGGGGCTTCACCGCGGGGGGTCCACCTCGAGGTCGACCAGCATCTCGCCGAGCGCCGCGAGCACCTCGGGATCGCTTTCGCCGAGCCCCAGGTCGGCGAGCTCACCCCCCAACCTGGCGATCAGCGCCGGCCTCGGATCGTGCGGATCGTAAGGGGCGAGCGGCGGCGCCGCCGGCTCCGGCTCGCGCGGCTCGCGCGCCCAGGCTTCGAGCCGCTCGAGATAGGCGGCGGCAGCCAGCTTCGGCGCGTGATGCTGCTCCGCGAAATGCCGCGCCGACCGGCCGACCGCTTCGCCGAGTCGCGGCTCGGCGGCGAGGCGCCGGAAGTAGGCGAGCAGCGTCGCCTCCTCGAAGCCGTCGATGGGGGCCTGCAGGCAGGCGCCCTCGGGAACCTCGGCGAAGGCGCCGACGGGGTTGACCACGACCGGCCGGCCGAGGCCGAGCAGCCGCAGGAAGGAGGCCGAGGTCTCGCCGCCGGTCGGATGGCGCAGATTGACCGCCACGTCGCAGGCACGCATCCAGGCGTGGAACCGGGCGAGCGGGCAGCGGCCGACCACCTGGACGCCTTCGCTGCCGAGGCGCGAGAGCACCTCCGCGAAGTCGTAGTGCGGCGAAATCTCGCCCACCACCGCGAAGCGGGCCCGTGGCACCTCGCGGCGCAGGCGGGCGAACGCCGCGAGCGGCGGCTCGAGCCGCTTCTGCGGCGTGACGAAGCCGAACGAAGCGACCAGGAAGCCGTCGGGCTCGACCCCCAGCTGCTGCTTGAGCTCGGCCCGCTCGGCGGGCGTCGGCGGCGCGGCGTCGAGCTCGATCGGCATCGGCACTACTTCGACGCGCGCCATCGGCCGACTGGCGAGCACTCGCGAGCGGGCGAACTGGTTGTGCACCAGGACGCCCTGGGCGCGATCGACCAGGCGCTCGAAGAGCGGGTAGCTCCAGGGGTCGACCGGGAAATGAGTGTCGAGCAGCCGGCGCGCGGCGCGCCAGCCGCTCGCCCCGGCGGCGTAGCGCATCTCCTCGAGATACCCGGCGGCGTCGCCCCGCGCCAGGGTGAGGCCACGCACCAGGTGATGCAGCATGAACTCGTGGAGCACCACCACGCCGGGCCGCGCGAGCGCCAGCCGATAGCTCTCGGCATGGTGCGGCGGGCTGTTGCCGACCTGGTAGACCGTGAGGTCGAACGGCTCGTCCGCCGCGCTGCCCGCGAGCGCGCTCACCGGCCGGCAGCGGAAGCGGTCGGCGAGCGCCGGCTCGACCATTGCCGATCCCTCGTAGAACAGCTCGAGCTCGCAGCGCTCGGCCAGATGGGGCAACAGCTCCGCGCTGTAGTCGGCGATCCCGGAGCTCGCAGGGGGCAACGGACTGACCCAGGCGACGCGCATCGAATCCTCAGGCGAGCGGAGCGAGCAGCCGCTCGACGACCCGGTCCCAGCCGATGTCGGCGACGCGCCGCGCCCCCGCCTCGCCGAGCCGGGCCGCCAGCGCGCGGTCGCCCGCCAGGCGATCGGCGTGGCGCGCCAGCTCGGCTGCCGCCCCGGAGCCCGCGGCGGCGACGAAGCCGTTCACCTCCGGCGCGACGAACTCGAGGACACCGCCGCTGTCCGCGGTGGTGAGCACCGGGCGGCACGACTTGAAGGCCTCGACCGTGACGTAGCCGTAGTCCTCGTCGTGCGGCGCGTAGACCACGGCGAGCGCGCCGGCGTAGAGCTCCACCAACTGCTCGTCGGAGACCCGGCCGAGCAGCTCGAATCGGTCGCCCAGGCCGAGCTCTCCCGCCAGGCGAATCAGGCGTTGCTCGTCGGGGCCACTGCCCACGATCCGGCAACGCAGCCGCGAACGCGTCGCTGCGGCCACTTCGAGGACGAGCTCGAAGCGTTTCATCGGGTCGAGCCGTCCGACGCTCAGCAGGTAGTCACCGTAAGGGCCGGAGCGGTAGGCCGCGCCGAGCTTGGGCGGTGGATAGAGCGGCTCGGCGTCGAGTCCGTTGAAACGCGCCAGCCGCTCCGCGGTGTTGCGCGAGATGGCGAAGCGCTGCCGCGCCTCGCCCAGGCCGCGCCGGTCGAAGGCGCGCAGCATCGCTTCCACCCGCTCGTCCCCCGGCTGGCTCCCGAAGTCGCTGAAACGCCCTCCCTTGAGCTCGTAGATCTGGCGGAACTGGTGGATCAACCAGACCACCTTGCGCGGATGGCGGACCAGATAGGAGGGAAAGCGAGTGGCGATCACCAGATCGATCGGCTGGCCCGCCGACTCGGTGAGGTCGATCATCCGCCAGGCGAGCGCGCTCTGCACGATGTTGAGCCGGGTCGACCAGTTGAACGGCAGACTCACGATCTCGGCCTGATGGCCGCGCCGCAGCAGCTCGTCGCGCAGGCTCTCGTAGAGCACCTCGGCGCCACCGCGCACGAAAGGAACCTGGGCGGCGGCGATCGCGATCCGGGCGCTCACTCCTCGCCGTCCCCGGCGTCGGTCGCGGCCGGCGCGCCCGCCCGCGCCTCGAGCGCCGCCAGTCGCTCGCGCAGCCGGGCGAGCTCCTCCTCGGCGCGCTTGGAGCGGTCGGCGAGCTCGGCCACCAACTGACTGGCGCTCTGGTTGAACGCGTTCTGCTGCTGCAGCACGCCGCGGGCGTGCCACTTGAAGAAGAGGTGGTAGGCCGCCTTGCGCAGCCACACGATGATCCAGCCGAAGCCCGGGCGCGGCGAGACCGGGACCGGCTCCTGGACGAACTCGGCGCGGCGTAGTTCCAGCAAGAGGCCGTGCAGCTCGTCGGCGCCGCCGCGCACCGTGGCGAGCTCACCCTGTCGCTGGCGCACCGCGGCGCGCAGGCCGGCGAGAGTCGCGGCGAGCCGTTGCCGTTCGTCGGCCTCGGAAGGCGGGGCGTGGGGTGGAGCTGATTCGGGGCGCATCGCGCGGAAACCCGGCGAACTCTAGCACCGGCGCCCGCGTCGCTGTCGTACACTTCGCGCGCCGGCTCTGTCGACGGCACCCTCGAACGGTGAGAACCTGACCGCAACCCGCACCTCCCGCCCGCGGATCGCGGTCGATCTGCGCGCCCTGGTTCGCCGGCCGACCGGCATCGGCATCTACACCGAAGCGCTACTCGCCGAGCTCGCAGCGCGCGACGAGTTCGACCTCCTCGGCCTCTCGCACGCTCCCCTCTTCGCGCCGCAACGGCTGGCCGAGCTGGGAGTCCGGCTCGAACGGCAGGCGGCACCGCTCGGCGTCGTCTGGCAGCAGCTCCACTTGCCACGCCGCCTGGCGCAGGGCGATGTCGATCTCTTCTGGTCGCCGCTCCATACGCTCCCCCGCCGGTTGCCGGTTCCGGGGGTGGTCACGGTGCACGACCTCGCGGCGCTCCACGTCCCGGAGACTTTGACCTGGAAGATCCGTTGGAGTCTGCTGCCCTTCCTCGAATCGTCGATCGAGCGCGCGGCCCGGATCGTCACGGTCTCGGCCTCGGTGGCGCAGGAGATCGCCGCGGCCTGGCCCCGGGCGGCCGCCAAGACGGAGGTGATCTGGAACGGAGTCGACGAGACCTTCCGCCCGGCGAGCGAGGCCGCGATCGCCGCGACTCGTCAGCGCCTCGGGTTGCCGACGGGCTTCCTGCTCTACGTCGGCACCCTCGAGCCGCGCAAGAACGTCGAGCTGCTGGTCGACGCCTGGCAGGCGCTGCGCGCCGAGTGGCCGGCGGCGCCGCCGCTGGTGATCGCCGGCCCGGAGGGCTGGCACAGCGAGGCGCTCGTCCGCCGGCTCGATCGCCTGTCCGGCGAGGGTCTGCGCCGACTCGGCCACCTGCCGCGTCCCGAGCTGATTGCCCTGCTGCAGGCGGCGACGCTCTTCGTCTTCCCTTCGCTCTACGAGGGCTTCGGCCTGCCGGTCGCCGAAGCGATGGCCTGCGGCGTGCCGGTGGTGGTCGCCCGCCGCTCGAGCCTTCCCGAAGTGGTCGGGGACGCCGGGCTCTGCGTCGAGGGCGACGACCCTCGCGAGCTCGTGGAAACGCTCCTCCAACTCCTCTCCGACCGGGAGCGGATGCAGCGCCTGGCCGCCCTGGGGTGCGAGCGCGCGCGGAGCTTCAGCTGGAGAACCGCCGGCGAGCGGCTGGCCGGGGTCTTCCACCAGATCCTCGCCGGTCCGCCGGAGGCCTTTCGATGACCCGCATCGCGATCGATGCCCGCAAGCTCGCCGATTTCGGCATCGGCAGTTACGTCGGCGGGCTGATCAGCGGCTTCGCGGCGCTCGACTCGACGACGGAGTTCCTGCTCCTCGCCCCCCGCGAGCGCCACGCCGACCTCGGAGACCTGCCGGCCAACTTCCACTGGATCGACGAACGGGCTCCTGGCTATTCGCTCGCCGAGCAGCTCGGGCTGGGGCGGCGCCTCGCTGCGCTGGCGCCCGACCTCTTCCACAGCCCGCACTACGTCCTGCCGGCGCGTCTGCGGATGCGCGTCGTGGTCACCGTCCACGACCTCATCCACCTGCTCTTCCCCGAGCATCTACCCCACCGCCTCGCCCTCTGGTACGCCCGCGCCATGCTGCGTCGCGCGGTCCGGCGCGGCGACCGGATCCTCACCGGCACCGAGGCGTCGGCCGGCGATCTGACACGCCACCTCGGCGCCGACCGGGCCAAGATCCGGGTGGTTGCGCATGGCGTCGACGATCGCTTCCGGCGGCCCATCCCGCCGGCCGAGCTCGCGGCGCAGCTGGCACACCACGGGCTCGCCCCCGGCTATCTCCTCGTGGTGGGCAACCCCAAGCCGCACAAGAACCTCGACGGAGCGCTGCGGGCCTTCGCCGACGCCGGACCGGAGGTCGCCGAGCGGCTGGTGCTGGTCGGCGGCGCCCGCCTCGACCGACCCCCGCTCGCCGAGCTGATCGACGCGCTGGGCCTCGCTGGACGGGTGAGCTCTCCGGGGCGTGTCGCGACCGAAGATCTCCCCGCTTTCTACCAAGGCGCCACCCTGATGCTCCTGCCCTCGCTCTACGAGGGCTTCGGGCTGCCGGTGGCGGAAGCCATGGCGAGCGGCACGCCGGTCGTCGCGTCGAACACTCCGGCCGTCGCGGAAGTCGCCGGCGACGCCGCGGAGCTGGTCGACCCGCGGGACATCCCGGCCTTCGCCAGCAGCCTGCGCCGCCTCGTCGCCGATCCCGAGCGCCGCGCCGAGCTCGCGCGCCGCGGCCGCGCGCGCGCCGAGCGCTGGCGGTGGGAGACCGCCGCGCGCCAGACGCTCGCGGTCTACCGCGAAGCGCTGGATTCCCGGGAGCCCGCGGCATGAGGGGCGGCGTCGGTCTGGTGCACGACTGGTTGACCGGCCAGCGCGGCGGCGAGAACGTCCTCGCCGCGATCGCCCGGCTGGCGCCGCGCGCCCCGATCTACACCCTGTTCCACTTCCCGGGGAGCGTCGACCGGTCGCTCGAGGCCCATCCCATCGTCACCACGTTCCTGCAGCGCGCGCCGTTCCTGCGGCGGCACTATCGCCACTACCTGCCGCTCTTTCCGGCGGCCCTGCGGACCCTGCCCACCACCGGCCACCGGTTGCTCGTCAGCTCGAGCCACTGCGTGGCCAAGGGCGCCCGCGCGGGCCAGGGCGCGACCCACCTTTGCTACTGCCATACCCCGATGCGCTACGTCTGGGACCAGCGCCAGGCCTACTTCGGCGAAGAGCGCGGCGCGGTCGGCTGGGTGCGCGGCCGGATCCTCGACCGACTCCGGCGCTGGGACGTGGCGACGGCCTCACGGGTCGATCACTACCTGGCGAACTCGCGTTTCGTAGCCGGGCGAATCGCGCGTTACTACGGGCGAGCCGCCGAAGTCCTGCCACCCCCGGTGGACACCGACTTCTACCGCCCGACCGGCGAGCCGCGCGGTGACTACTGCCTGATGGTGGCCGCGCTGGCGCCATACAAAAAAGTGGATCTGGGCCTCGAGGCCTGCCGCGCGGCCGGAGTACCTCTGATCGTGGTCGGCGACGGCCCGGAGCGGGCGCGGCTCGCCGGTCAGGCCGATGCCTCGGTGCGGCTGGCGGCGCGGGTCGATCGCGCCGAGCTGCGCCGGCTCTACGCCGGAGCCCGGTGCTATCTCCAGCCAGGGATTGAGGATTTCGGCATCGCCACGGTCGAGGCCCTGGCCTGTGGCACGCCGGTGGTGGCGCTCGGTGAAGGGGGCGTCCTGGACATCGTGGAGCCCGACCGCCACGGCCTGCTGCTGGCGCGCGCCGACCGAGAGAGCCTGGCGGCGGCAATTGACAAAGTCGGGCGAATGCAGTTCAATCGTCTGGACCTTCGCAGCCGGGCGGAGGAGTTTTCCGCCGAGCGGTTCAGCATCCGCCTGAAGGAGCAGCTCCGCCCCTTCTGGCCCGACACGGAGGGAGCCCTCGTTTGATTCAGCAGCGTCACCGAATTGCCGCGGCGGTTCACCTCTTCGGGGATCTAGTCGCCACGGCGATTGCGTTCTTCGGCGCCTGGGCGCTGCGCTTCCAGCTCGAAGTCGTCCCCATCACCAAGGGCGTGCCGCAGCTCGAGCGCTACCTCGACCTGCTGCTCTTCGCTCTGGCGCTCTTCCCGGTCGTCTTCTACTTCCACGGGCTCTACCGCCAGCGTCTCTACCGCGCGCGGATCGACGAGGCCATCTCGGTCCTCCTGGCGGTCATCCTCGGCACGGTACTGCTCTCCGGTCTCACCTCGTGGTATCGCCCGGCGCTCGTTCCCGGCAGCCTCGACCCCTTCCTCTACAGCCGTGGATTCCTCGCCCTGTTCGCGGCCCTCGAGTGGTTCTCGGTGGTCACCTTGCGGATCGCCATCCGCGGCCTGTTGCGCAGCGCCAGCCTCCACGCCGCGAACCGCCAGCGCATCCTGGTCATCGGCGCCGGCGAGCTCGGGGTGGACATCACCGAGAAGCTGCAGGCGCATCGCGACTTCGGCATCGAGGTCGTGGGTTTCCTCGACGACGACCCGGCGAAGCGACACGCCCGCTTCTGTGGCCTGCCGGTGCTCGGCACCACCGCCGACCTGCGGGAGGTGCTCGCGGCGGAACGGATCCACCAGGTCTTCGTCGCCCTGCCGCTCGAGGCGCACAAGAAGATGATGCGCGTTCTGCAGACCGTCGAGAGCGAATGCGTCGAGGTCAAGCTCGTTCCCGACATCCTGCAGTACGCCACCCTCAAGGCAACCCTCGAAGAGCTCGACGGCACGCCGATCATCAACCTCTCCCAGGTGCCGCTGCAGGGGTGGAACAGCCTGGTCAAGCGGGTCGTCGACCTCGTGCTCTCGGCGATCGGTCTGCTGGCGCTGCTCCCCTTCCTGCCCCTCGTCGCCCTCGCCATCTGGATCGAAGACCGCGGACCGATCTTCTACCAGCAGGAGCGCATGGGCCTGGACGGCCGCCCCTTCATGATCTGGAAGTTCCGCTCGATGCGTAGCAACGCCGAAGCGACCACCGGCCCGGTCTGGGCGACGCGCGACGATCCGCGGCGGACCCGGGTCGGCGAGTTCATCCGGCGCTGGTCGATCGACGAGCTGCCGCAGCTCTGGAACGTTCTGGTGGGCGACATGTCGCTGGTCGGACCCCGCCCCGAGCGCCCGGCGTTCGTCGCCGAGTTCCGCAAGCACCTGCCGCAGTACATGCTGCGCCACCGGGTGAAGGCGGGAATCACCGGCTGGGCGCAGGTGCACGGCTGGCGGGGCAACACCTCGATCCGCAAGCGCCTCGAGTTCGATCTCTATTACGTCGAGAACTGGTCGCTCGGGCTCGATTTCAAGATTCTCTGGATGACGTTGCGCCACGGCCTGCGTCTGAACGCCCACTGACGACGCCGCCCGCCCGCTACTCCTCGACTCCCTTGTTTTCGCTCCATCGCAAGTTTCGTCTGCGCGGCCGAACCGCCCGCCTCGCCGGCACGCTCCTGTTGCCTCTGGCGATCGGCTGCGGCGGTGAAGGGCCGCGCTCCGCCCTGCCGCTCGGCAAACCGGACCGCGCGCCCAACCTGCTGCTCATCACCGTCGATACCCTGAGGGCCGACCACCTCTCGGCCTGGGGCTACGCGCGGTCGACTTCGCCCAACCTGGATCGCCTCGCCAGCCAGGGAGTGCGCTTCGAGGCCGCCTGGGCGCAGTGGCCCAAGACCGGTCCCTCGTTCGCCTCGCTGTTCAGCTCGACCTATCCGAAGGACAACGGCATCGTTCGCCAGATCGGAATCCCCCTTCCTTGCGAGCTTCGCCTCCTCGCCGAAGAGCTCCAGGCCGCCGGCTACGCCACCCACGCGGTGGTCTCGAACGGCGCGCTGGGCCGCGAGTTCGTCTTCGACCAGGGATTCGACACCTTCCTCGAGTCCTGGAAACTCCCGCCTCCGGGCGAGGGGCTCGATCCGAACGGCGCCGAGAACGTCACCCGCCTCGCGCTCGCGACCGCCGAGACCCTGCCCCGGGACCGCCCCTGGTTCCTCTGGGTGCACTACCTTGATCCCCACTTCCCCTACGTGCCGCCCGACGCCTTCCGCGACCGGTTCCAGGGGGACGCGCACTTCGACGGCCAAACCAAGGTGCCGATCACCCATCGTTACCGCCAGGAGCTCGCCGGCATCGGCAAGTCGCAGGTGATCGACGGCGAGGATCGCCTCGGCTTCTACGTCGCGCGCTACGACGCGGAGATCGCCTACGTGGATGCCGAGATCGGCCGGTTGCTCGGGGCCCTGGAGACACAGGAACGAATGGCCGAGACGATCACCGCCTTCACTTCGGACCACGGCGAATCGCTCGGCGATCACGCCTTCTACTTCAACCATGGCCGCTTCGCCTTCGAGACCTGCCTGCACGTGCCGCTCGTCCTGAGCTGGCCCGGACGGCTGGCCCCCGCCGTCGACCGTGAACCGGTGCAGCTGATCGATCTCGCGCCGACCCTCCTCGAGGCGGCCGGAATCGAGCTCCCGGAGGGCCGCTGGGCCCAGGGGCGCAGCCTCTGGCCCCGACTCGGCGGCACCGCGGAGGATCAGGCTACGCTCGCTTTCGCGGAGGGCGGGACGGCGCTCAAGCGGCAGTGGATCAAGACGGTGCGCTCCCGCCGCTTCAAGCTGCACTACACCCCTCTGGCGAGCGACCAGGCGTGGATCGCCGATCCACCGGCGGAGTTCGCCCTCTTCGACCTGGAAGCCGACCCCGGCGAGACGCAGAACGTCGCCAACCTTCACCCCGCGGAGCTCGACCGCCTGAAGCGCGCCCTCTCCGTCTGGTGGGGCGCCGATCCCTTCGTCTGGGCGCTCGATCCACGCCCCTGCGGCGGCGAGCGCGCGGTGGACGAAGAGACCACCCGCCTGCTCAAGTCGCTCGGCTACCTCTGACTCAGTCGCTGAGGCCCCGGCCCCGCGTCTCGACCACCCAGGGCAGGAAGAGCAGCCCGGCGATCGGCACGAACCCGACGTAGAACAGGGCCTGCAGCGTCGCGTCGATGCCGCGCGCGGCGATCGCGCCCACCAGCAGCGGGCCGAGCGCCGCCAGGACGCGGCCGACGTTGTAGCAGAACCCGGCCCCGGTACCCCGCAGCCGCGTCGGGAAGAGCTCCGGAAGGTAGTAGGTGAAGCTTCCGAAGACCCCGAAGACGGTGAGCCCGATCCAGAAGTAGTACGGCAGCCGCTCGGCCGGCGCGAGCCCGGGCCGGAAGGCGAGGAAGATCGCTCCCGCCGAGAGCGCGAAATAGAGGCCGAACATCGCGCGCCGGCCGAAGCGACGCGCGATCGGCACGGTCAGCAGCGTTCCGAGCAGCCCCCCCCAGTTGAAGCGATCGGCCGCCGCCGCCTTCCACGTCTCGACCTGGGCCAGCAGGGCGGACCGCTCGAGGCCCCGCGCGCTCGCGTCGGCGGCCGCGAGACCCGACGCGGTCACCGGGATGAAGGCATTGCAGCTCCACCACATGGCGAGCGCGGTCAGCGCCATGAGGAGCCCGCTGCGCGTCAGCCGGGCGGTCTCGCCGGAGAAGAGCTCGGCGAGGCGCGGCGGACGCGAGCGCGCGGCGACCTGCCGCCAGCGCTCGGGCTCGCGCACGAAGGCGCGAAAGAGCAGCGCCGCGGCGGCCGGCAGGAGGCCGGCGAGGAAGACGTAGCGCCAGGAGAGCTCCGGCTGATCGCGCAGCCAGCCGCCGGCGATCCGATAGTTCACCGCGCTCGCCAGGAATATCCCGAGCGGCGCCGAGGTGTAGAGCAGCGCGCCGGCCTCCAGCCGGCGGCGCTCCGGCACGACCTCGGCGACCATCGCGGCCCCCGCTGCCCACTCGCCGCCGATCCCCAGGCTGGCGATCAGGCGAAAGAGGGCGAGGACCCAGAGGTTGGGCGCGAAGGCGCAGAGCGCCGTACCCACCGCATAGAGCAGCATGGTGGCGACCAACGTGCGACTGCGGCCGATGCGATCGGCGAGCCGCCCGAAGAGAATGCCGCCCGCCGCCCAGCCCACCAGCAGCAGCGAGGTCAGCAAGCCGGTCCAGCGCAGCGTCTCGGCGCGCGCCTCGGGCGAGCCGATCGGCAGGCCGAGCAACGTCGGGACGCAGTTCGGGGCGACGAAATTGAACAGCAGGGCGTCGAAGGCGTCGAATCCCCAGCCCAGCCAGGCCGCGAAGAGCACGGCCCACTGGTAGCCCGTCATCTCCCAGAAGGTCCGCCCGGTTTGCGGCCCCCCCGCGGCGAGCGAGGACATCGGATCAGCCGGCGCGACGCCGACCCTGCCAGGCGCCGAGCGCCACCGCGACGAGTCCGGCGACGATCAGGGTGAGGCCGATCTGCGCCCGGGTGTGATCCGCCAGCGCGGCATCGCGCGCCTCAGCGATCAGTTGGCCGAGACCGGCGTCGTGCGGGATCGTGAAAAGCCCCAGCCCGGCGAAGAGGAAGCCGACCGCCATCCAGGCCATGAACGGGGGCGTGGTCGCCGGGCGGCCTGCCCGCCGGCCGAGCGCGCTCGACGAATAGCCGTAGGAGCAGTAGACCGCGGCCCCGATCACCAACCAGCCGACGAAACGCCACCACGAAGCCGGCGGCAGGTAGACCATGAGGAAGATGCAGCAGACCGCGCCGAGCAGCGGCACCAGGAAGTCCCCTCCCGGCACCCGGAACGGCCGGTGGCGATGCGGGTCGGTGCGCCGCAGGACGGTGACCCCGGCGCAGACCAGGACGAAGGCGAAGAGCGTCCCGATGTTGGTGAGCTGGACGATCTCGTCGATGTTCGCCAGCCCGGCCAGGATCGCCACGAACCAGCCGGTGATCCAGGTGGTGACGTAAGGCGTACGGTACTTGGGGTGGACCTTGGCGGCCCACCCCGGCAGGAGTCCGTCGCGCCCCATCGAGAAGAAGATGCGCGGCTGACCGAGCTGGAAGACCAGCAGCACCGAGGTGGTCGCGAAGACCGCCCCCAGCGAGATGACGAGCGCCGCCCAGTTCATCCCCAGGCCGGAGAAAGCGGTCGCCAGCGGCTCGGCGGTCCCGAGCTGATTCCACGGCAGGAGGCCGGTGAGCACCGCCGCGACGGCGATGTAGATCACGGTGCAGATCGCCAGGCTGCCCAAGATCGCGATCGGCATGTCACGTTGCGGGTTGCGGCTCTCCTCCGAGGCGGTCGACACCGCGTCGAAGCCGATGTAGGCGAAGAAGATGATCGCCGCTGCCGAGGCGATGCCCTGGAAGCCGTTGGGAGCGAAGGGCGACCAGTTCTCGGGCTTGACGTAGAAGGCGCCGAGCAGCACGAAGAACCCGATGATCGCGAGCTTGAGGCCCACCATCCAGCTGTTGAATCGCGCGCTCTCGCGCACGCCACGCACCAGGATGACGGTGATGCCCATGACGATCAGGAATGCCGGGAGGTTGAACACCACCGGGAACGACCCCAGATGCGGCGCCGTCCGCAGCGCCTCGGCCATGCGCACCGTCGCCGCGCCCAGCTCGGCGAGCGGATCGCCCCCCGCGGCGGTCACTTCCGCGACCCGGGCGAGCGCCTGGGACGACGTCCGGTAGTCGATGCCCAGCCAGCCGGGCCAGGCGATTCCGAAGCCGCGCAGGAGCTCCTGGAAGTAGCCCGACCAGGAGATCGCCACCGCGATGTTGCC
>CAZPZW010000061.1:0-17158 GCA_964591165.1 uncultured Thermoanaerobaculia bacterium
CCGGAGAAACCCGCGATGCCCCTGTTAGGATCGCCGCCACATGCCGAAGAACGTCGCGATCTTGGGGATCCCCATGGACCTCGGCCAGGGGCGCCGCGGGGTCGACATGGGCCCGTCGGCGATGCGCTACGGCCGGCTCTTCGAGCGCCTCGCGACGCTCGGCCACTTCGTGCAGGACCTGGGCGACGTCGACGTTCCCGTGGCCGAGGAGCTCGGCGTCGAGTACGCCAAACCGGGCGGCGGCATGGGCTATCTCGAAGCCATCCGCACCGCCTGCGAGGCCGCGGTCGCCCAGCTCCTGGCGCTCCCGGAGCACGACTTCCCGATCGTCCTGGGCGGCGATCACTCGATCGCCATCGGCTCGGTCACCGGCTGCTCACATCGCCAGCGCACGGGCGTCGTCTGGGTGGACGCCCACGGCGACTTCAACACCCCCGAATCCTCCCCCTCCGGCAACATCCACGGCATGCCGCTCGCCGCGCTCTGCGGCTACGGCGACGAACGCCTGGTGGATCTCGGCTGGCCGGGGGCCAAGATCCGGCCGGAGGACGTCGTGCTCATTGGCCTGCGCGATCTCGACGGCGAGGAGCGCCGGCTGATGAGGGAAGCCGGCGTTCACGTCTTCACCATCGAGGACGTCGACCGGCTCGGCCTGCCGCGCGTCGCCGAGCAGACCCTGGCGCGCATCGGCGGCCTGCCCCGGCTGCACGTCTCGTTCGACGCCGACGTGCTCGACCCCGAGCTCGCCCCCGGCGTCGGCACTCCCGTGCCCGGCGGCCTCACCTATCGCGAAGCCCACCTGCTGATGGAGCTCCTCGCGGAGTCGGAGCGGGTGACCTCGCTCGACCTGGTCGAGGTCAACCCGATCCTCGACCGCGAGAATCGCACCGCCAGCCTGATGGTCGGCCTCGCGGCGAGCCTACTCGGCAAGAAGGTCTACTAGCCCCAGGCGTCGCCCGCCGGGATCACCCTCCTTCGACCTCATCGATGACCCGGTCGAGGTCGGCGCAGAGCTCGGTCGAGTCCGTGACTCGGACCGGCTTGCCGGAGGCGGAGGCGGCGAACCGTGGTGCCGCCTGATGGCGGACGTAGACCTCGCGCACGTCGTCGGAGATCCGCTGCACGCGCGCCTGTGGCAGGCCGCGCGACTTCATGATCGAGCGCAGGCTCTCTTCCTGGCCGCCAGCGAACCAGACGATGCCGAACGCGTCGGGCGGCTTGCCGATGAAGACGTAGAGGGTACGTTCCCCCGGCACCGCTTCCAGCGCATCGCGCACTTTGGCGGCGAGGCCGTCCAGGCTCGCCTGGTGGCGGGCGAGTCGCGTGGCGACGGGGCTGGTGGGATCGAGCGGCGGGTGCTGCGGCGGCTTGCCGCCGAACAGTCCACTCAACAGACCCATGGTCTCCTCCCTCCCGCCGGATCGGGACAGGGCACCGTCCGGCAGGGTCAGCTCCGGGTGGCGGCCCGACCACCCTGGATCCTCCGGGGAGGAGCCCCCGGACCCCTTGCGCTTCGATTGGGCAGATTCTCGGCGCGCCGTCCGCCCCCGTCAAGCGACAGGCGATGGAGGCGTCTCCGCGGCGGAACACCGTCCCTGCGCGGCTCGGCGGCGCCGGCTATTCGAGCTCGACGAGCTCGGTGTCGACGTCGACGATCTCCTCTTTCGCGTCGGGGGTGACGTCGATCCGGATCCACGTCGTGCGGAAGCCGGCGAGCTCGAGTTGGACGAGGTACTGGCCCGGCCCCGGGAAGATGTAGGCCTTGCCGCCACCCATGCCGTCCCAGTCGTCGGCCTTGCCCAGGAGCCTTCCCGCCACGGTCACCAGCGCGTCCTCCGGGTCGACGTGAAACTCGGCGCCACGGCGACAGGCGAAGAGCTCGCTCGGGGTGGGCGAAGGGAGCGTGGGAACCGGATCCGGCGCCGCCGGCGGGGTGACGATCGCGGGCGCTGGGATGTCGCTGGCCGGCAGCTTGGGCGCCGGTTGCGTGTTCGCGGCGGGCTCCGCCGCCGTCACCTGCGTCCCCCGCGTTCCTGCCGGCAGGACCCCGGCGGGGCTCGCTGCGCCGGGAGCGCTCGCGGGGCTCGCCGCCTCGGGCACCGCTGCGACGGGGACCAGCGCGGTCGGCGACGAGCCACCCAGGTGCTCGGGCGGTGGCGGCGGCGTGCGCCGCCACGCCAGTACGAGCGCGAGCACGGCGACGAAGCCGCCGATCGCCAGCCAGGGCAGGAGGCGCCCGCGGCGGCGTCCCGAGCTCGGGGGTGCGGCGGAGTCGGCCAGCGACGCTGCGAGACGAGCGGTCGGCGCCGTCCCCGCGGCGGCGCCCTGCAGTCGCCCGAGGATGGCGCGCGCACGTTCGGCGAGCGTGCGCGCGTCGGGAACGCGCGCTTCGCGGTCCTTGGCGAGGCACCAGCGCAGCAACTCGCCGAGCTCCGGACGGAGCGCGGCGATCTCTGCGCCCGCCGTCTCGCAAGGGTCCTCGTTGAGGATCTGGTAGACCAGGCTGGTCAGCGTGTCGGCCGGGAAGGGTTTGCGATGGAGCAGCATCTCGAACAGCACCACGCCCAGCGAGAAGAGGTCGCTCCGGCCGTCGAGGGGCAGGTTCTGCACCTGTTCCGGAGCCATGTAGGCGGGGCTGCCGACCATCGTCCCGGTGCGCGTCAGCTCGGTCGACTCGCCGATCGCCTTGGCGATCCCGAAGTCGGTCACCTTGACCCGCCCGCCGCGCGGCAGGAGGAGGTTGCCCGGCTTGATGTCGCGGTGGACGACGCCGGCCTCGTGCGCCGCCGCCAGCGCGTCGGCCGCCTGCGCCACGATGTCGAGCGCGCGCGCCGGGGTGGGGAACTCGCCGCGCGCGAGCTCGCGGGCGAGCGATTCGCCCGCCACCAGTTCCATGACGAGATAGAGCTGATCGCCCGCTTGACCGGCGTCGTGGACCGCGACGATATTCGGGTGCTGCAACCGCGCCGCCACCCGCGCTTCGCGCGCGAAGCGGGCGGCGGTCTCGGCGGCGTCGCCGTGTCCCGAGGCGAGGGCGGTCGCGATCAGCTTCACCGCGACGTCGCGCTCGAGCTGCGGATCGTGGGCGCGGTAGACCACCCCCATCGCCCCCTGGCCGATCTGCTCGATCAGCCGGTACCGCCCGACGCTCTGCGGCAGCTCCATTTCGCCATTCTAGCCACCGGCCCGCCGGTTCAGCCGGCCGCGGCGCGGAGCTTGTCCAGCAGCGCGGTCCGGGCGCGGGCGTGGAGCTCGCCCGTGCGCGCCCAGGCGGCGTCGGCGCGGGCGAGCAGCGCGGCGCGGGCGGCGGCGTCGGCGAGCCCCGGCAGGTTGATGCAGACGTTCTGGTAGGCGCCGGCCGCCGCGGCGCGCGCCATCTCGGCGCCGGTGCCGGCATCGGAGAGCGAGGCCTGGAGACCGATCGCTCCGACCTCGAGGCAGAGCTCGAGAATCTCGGGACAAGCCTCGAGCGTCGCCATCGGCACCTCGATGGTGCCGATCGTCGCCGCGACCAGCGCCGTGTCGCGCGCCTCTTTCTCGGCGGCCGTCTCCTTCGGCAGGCGCAGGGCGGCGAGATAGCGGTCGAACGCGGCGGTGTCGGCGTCGACCGCGGCGAGCAGCCGGTCCTTGAGCCCCTGCCCGCGCACGGCGATCCGCTCGAGCGCCGCGAGGTGTTCCTCGAAACCCTTCTTGGGATGCGAGAGATTGGCCACCATCGCCGCCAGGCCCGCGGCGAGCGCGCCGGCGTAGGCCGCCACCGAGCCGCCGCCGGGCGCGGGAGAATCGGAGGAGAGCTCGTCGACGAAGCCGGTCAGGGTCATGGCCGCGAGCGGCGCGGCTTCCGCCAGGCGGTACTCGATCACCGCCTCACGCGCGGCGAAGGGCTTGACCTCCGAGAGACCCAGCGTGCGCGTCGCGACATGGATGATCGCCGCCTCGGGCACACCGGTCGAGCGACCCATGCGCGCGAGGTAGTGGCGCCCGGCGGCGAGCAGCACGTCGCGCGGCACCAGGCCGACGATCTCCGAGCCGGTGACCCGGAGGCCGTGCGCCCGCGCCCGCTCCTCGCAAGTATCGAACACGACGTGCAGCGGCGTCGCATCGAGGTCGGTGACGTTGATCGAGATCTGGGCGCAGCCGAACTCGGGGATCGTCCAGCCGACCGCTTTGATCCCCTGCAGCAGCCCCGGCTCCCAGATCTCCTCGCCCGCGGCATCGAGCACCGGCTTGCCCTTGGCGTCGAGCCTCTTCTTTCCCTTCTCGCGGATCTCGCCGGCGATCCTCGTCGCCAGCCGCTTGTCGACCGTGTTGAGGTTGACGTTGTAGGCGACCAGGAACTTGCGGGCGCCGATCACCGTGGCGCCGGCGCGCGGCAGGAACTCGGCGGGTCCGAAATCGGGTTTCCAGGCGGGGTCGGCGAGCTTCTTCTCCAGCCCCTCGTACTCGCCGGCGCGGATGTCGGCGAGGTTGCGCCGCTCGGGGCGGGTCGCGGCGTGCTCGTAGAGGTAGACCGGCAGACCGAGCTCTCGCCCGGCGCGCTCGCCCAGCCGGCGCGCCAGCTCGACGCATTCCGCCATCGTCACGCCGGCGACCGGCACGAAGGGGACGACATCGACCGCGCCCATCCTCGCGTGCGCGCCGGCGTGGGCCGACATGTCGATCCGCTCGAGCGCCGCGACCAGGAGCTGGAACGCACCCTCGAGCACCGCCTCCGGCTCGCCCACGAAGGTGATGACGGTGCGGTTCGTCTCCGCTCCGGGATCGACGTTCAACACCTTCACGCCGAGCACCGATCCGGCCGCCTTCGCGACCGCCTCGTAGACCTCCGGACGGCGACCTTCCGAGATGTTCGGCACACACTCGACGACGCGCATGGCTCCTCCCTGACGCGGGAATCGTAGCCCGAACTGCTGGGTACCGTACGCCAGTGGCGTCGACGGTCGGCATTTCACCGCCTTTCGCGTACACTTGGCGATCGAGGAGCCCATGCTCGCCGAACGAATCCAGGAGATACAGGCCGCTCTCGTCGACGAAGAGCTCGACGGCTGGTTCTTCGCGGTCTTCCAGGGCAACGATCCGATCAGCCTCGATCTGCTCGGGCTGGGCGGCAAGAGCCTGGTCACCCGCCGCTGCTACTACCTCGTCCCCCGCCAGGGCGAGCCGCGAAAGCTGGTGTCGACGCTCGAACCAGCCATGCTCGATCACCTCCCCGGATCGAAGCTGCTCTACACCACCTGGCAGCAGCACCGCCAGCAGCTCGAGCACCTGGTGCGCGACTGCCGGCGGCTCGCGGCGCAATACAGCCCGAAGAACGAGATCCCGAACGTCTCGCGACTCGACGCCGGCACGGCCGAGCTGCTGGCCTCCTTCGGCGTGCATCTCACGAGCGCGGCGGAGCTCGCCCAGCGCTTCGCCGCCGTCTGGACGCCCGAGCAGCTCGCCGGCCACCGGCGCGCCAACGTCCACCTGCATCGGATCGCCAAGGAAGCCTTCGCGCGCGTCGCCGACCACCTGCGCGACGGGCGGCCGATCGACGAGTACCAAGTGCAGCGCTTCATCCTCGAGAGCTTCGACCGCGCCGGCCTGTGGGCCGAGGCGGAGCCCATCATCGGGGTCAACGCGCACGCCGCCGATCCGCACTTCGAGCCGACGCCGGAGACCGCGAGCCCCATCCGCCGCGGCGACTTCCTGCTCATCGACCTGTGGGCCAAGGAGAAGGAGGCGGGCAGCGTCTACGCCGACATCACCTGGTGCGGCGTCTGCGCCCCCTCGCCTGCCGACCGCCACGAGGAGATCTGGCGCATCGTGCGCGACGCGCGCGACGCCGGAATCCGGCTCGTGCAGGAGCGGTGGCCGCGCACGCCGATCCGGGGCTACGAGGTCGACGATGCCACCCGCGCGGTGATCCGCGAAGCGGGCTACGCCGACGCCTTCTACCACCGCACCGGCCACTCCATCGGCGTCAAGGACCATGGCCAGGGCGCCAACATGGACAATCTCGAGACGCACGACACCCGCCGGCTGATCGCCATGACCGGTTTCTCGATCGAGCCGGGGATCTACCTCGCCGGCGAATTCGGGGTGCGCAGCGAAGTCAACATCGCGCTCACCGCCGAGGCCGCCGAGGTCACCGGGGGCGAGCCGCAGCGCGAGCTGCTGCGCTTGCTCGCGTGAAGAGGAATCTCAGCGCTTGATGATCCCGCCGCAGGTCGCCGAGATCCCCGCTCCGCAGCGCCTGTCTCTCTTCGAGCCTCCTTCCTGGAGCGCCGACAGCGCTCCCGGCCGTCTCTTCGCCGAGTCGACGGCGGCGCGGAGCGAATCGGCGCTGCGCCGGCACTGCCAGGCGACCGCCGAGGGCGTGCTGGGCGAGCTCGCGGCAGCGCTCGGCCTCCTGCCCGAGCGCGAGCGCGAGCGGGCGGCCCTCCTGCTCGCTTTCGGCGAGGCCCTGTTCGCCGCCGCAGAGAGCGAAGCCGACCTCGAGACCCGGGTGGCGGACCTCAACCGGATCGCCTTCCGCCTCGCCCGCGCTTTGCGCGGCGAGGGCAGCGACACCGGGTTCGCGGGACTCTTCGCGGCCGAGGCGCGGCGACGCGGGTTCACCCGGCAGGCGCTCGACGAGCTGTTCGCCGCCGCCCGGGACGCGGCACGCGCCCCACGGCCGGCGACGCCGGAGGCGCTCGAGAGCCGCAGTCGTCAGATCGCCGAGGCCTTCGCCACCGCGCTGTTCGGCGTCGAACCCTCCGCGGCGACCATCGAGCTCGGCACCGGTCTGCTCCGGCTCGGCCGGCTGCAGCGCCTGGCGCGCGACCTCGAGCGTAAGTTCGCCGCGCTGCCCGAGTCGGAGCTGCCCGAGCCGCTGCAGTACCGCAGCAGCGAGGAGCTCGCGCTCGCGGTGCAGCTCGAGTGCGGCCGTCTGCGCAGCCTGCTGCTCAAGGGCGCGCGCGCCGCCGGCGAGGTACCGCTCACCTTCCGGCGGCCGACCGTCTTCCTGCTCGCCATCTCGCTCACCCTCCTCGGCGCGATCGAGGAGCGCCCGCTCGAAGTGACTCGCCGCGCGCCGCGCGCGGGTCGGTGGGCCCTGCGCCGCGCGGTCTGGCGCGCCCGTTTCACGCCGCTCGGCTGAGCGGCGCTCAAACCCGCTCGACCAGGATCTTGCTCGCCGCCCGCAGGCCGAGGCTCGCCCGGCGTCCGCGCTCGAGCTCGACCTCCAGGGTGTCGGCGGCCGCGTCCAGCGCGACCAGTCGGAGCCGCTTGCCGGGACGCAGTCCGAGCTTCTCGACCAGACGGAGGAAAGCGCTCGACTGGTCGGCGATGCGGCCGACCCGGTAGCGCCCTCCGATCTCGCCCGCGGCGAGCGAGGCATGGTCGGCGGTCTCGATCCGGCCCGCCGCGGTGGGGATCGGGTCGCCGTGAGGGTCGACCACCGGACGCCCGAGCATTTCGTCCATGCGCTCGATCAGGCGATCCGAGACCGCATGCTCCAGCAGTTCCGCCTCGGGATGGACCTCGCTCCAGTCCATCCCCATGGTGCGCACCAGGAAGAGCTCGATCAGCCGGTGGCGGCGCACGACGGGCAGCGCGAGCTGCCGCCCGGCCGGCGTCAGGCGGGCGCCGCCGTAGGCTTCATAGTCCACCAGCCCGCTGTCGGCCAGCGTCTTGAGCATTGCCGTCACCGTGCCCGGAGTCACCGCCAGCGACTGGGCGAGCCGGCCGGTCGGCACCCGCTCGTCGCCGCGCGCCTCCTCCTCGAGCAGCAGGCACTTGAGGTAGTCCTCCACCGTCGAGGTCGGCATGGGCGGAGTCTAGCCCGTCCCCGCTTGCGCTTGCGACTGCGCCGAGATAAAGTTTGGACTGTTCAAAATTCGGCTTGGGAGATTGTGAAAACCCGAGCTTCGAGGTTCTCGATGAATGTCCCCACCACGCCGCTCTACGGCGCCACCCAGGATCGACGCTCGCTTCCCGAGGTGCACGGCTCGATCGCCACCACGCATCACGTGAGCTGGTGGCGGCGCTTCCTCGCCTTCGCCGGCCCGGGCTACCTGGTGAGCGTCGGCTACATGGACCCGGGCAACTGGGCGACCGACCTCGCGGGAGGCGCCAAGTTCGGCTACGCGCTGGTCTGGGTGATCCTGCTCTCCAACCTGATGGCGATGTTCCTGCAGTCGATGTGCGTGAAGCTCGGCGTCGCCACCGGCCGCGATCTGGCGCAGGCCTGCCGGGAGCAGTACTCGAAGCCCGTCTCGCTCGTGCTTTGGGTACTCTGCGAGGTCGCGATCATCGCCTGCGACCTCGCCGAGGTGATCGGCTCGGCGGTGGCGCTCAACCTGCTCTTCGGGCTGCCGCTCGTCTGGGGCGTGGTCATCACCGGCTTCGACGTCATGCTGCTGCTCGCTGCCATGCACTTCGGTTTCCGCAAGATCGAGGCGATCGTGCTCACTTTGGTGTCCACTGTCGGCCTCTGCTTCGCATTGCAGATCTTCCTCGCCCGGCCGGACTGGGCCGGGGTGGCGGCCGGCATGTTCGTGCCGACGATCCCGAACCCCGAGGCCTTCTACATCGCGCTCGGCATCCTCGGCGCCACGGTGATGCCGCACAACCTCTATCTGCACACCGCCCTCGTGCAGACGCGCGACATCGCGCCGAGCGCGGCCAGCCGTCGCCAGGCGATCCGCTACAACCGGACCGACACCATCCTGGCGCTCGCCGCGGCCTTCTTCGTCAACGCCGCGATCCTGGTGGTCGCGGCGGCGGTCTTCCACCGCGGCGGCTATCACGAGGTCGGCGAGCTGCAGGAGGCGCACCGCCTGCTCGCCCCCCTGCTCGGCGCGCCGATCGCTTCGACCGCTTTCGCGGTCGCCCTGCTCGCCTCCGGCCAGTCCTCCACGATCACCGGTACGCTCGCCGGACAGATCGTCATGGAGGGCTTCCTCAACATCCGCGTTCGCCCCTGGCTGCGCCGGCTGATCACCCGCCTCTTGGCCATCGTCCCGGCGGTGATCTTGATCTCGATCTCGGGCGGAAAGGACACCGTAGGCCTGCTGGTCTTCTCGCAGGTCGTCCTGTCGATGCAGCTCTCGTTCGCCATCTTCCCGCTGATGAAGTTCACCTCCGACCGCAAGTTGATGGGCGAGTTCGCCAATTCCAGATGGGTCCAGGGGACCGGCTACGCCATCTGCACCCTGATCGCGGGGCTCAACCTCTCCCTGCTCTACCAGGCCCTGGGGCCCGCGTGGTCGGCGTTGCTGGCCGCCGCGGCGCTTGGCTTCACGCTCTGGGTGCGCTATGTCTATCCGCGGAGACACCGTGTACAAGAAGATCCTGGTCACGCTCGAGAATAGCCGCACCGACGAGGCCATCCTGCGCCACGTCGAGGCGCTTGCCGGCCGGCTGGGCAGCGAGATCCTCCTCGTCCACGTCGCCGACGGCTGGGTGGCACGCCACTTCGACCGGCTCAATCTCGCCGAGTCGCAGGAGATGCGCGAAGATCGCGCTTATCTCGCCGAGGTGCGCTCCCGATTCGCAGCGCAAGGGATCGCCGCCGAGTCCCATCTGCTGCTCGGCGAGCCGGCCGACGAGATCGTCAAGCTCGCCGAAGCGAGCGGGGTCGACCTGATCGCGATGAGCACCCACGGGCACCGTTTCCTCGCCGACCTGGTCTACGGCTCGACCGCCAACAAGATCCGCCACACGGTCGAGATCCCGGTTCTGCTGCTCAAAGCACCGCCCGGCCGCGCCTGAGCCGAGCGGGACTTCCAACTGCCCCCGGTCGGGAGCTCCGTGCGAGACTACTGCTTGCCGCCCGGCGAGCCCGCCGCGGCGCCATCCGAGGAGCGGACCATGAAGCTCAAGCAGGAGGCCCTGGCCGGGATCGAGTCCACGCGCAAGTTCTTCGACCGCACGACGAGCGTTCTCGCCGAAGCCGACGCCGCCTTTCGCGCCACGCCCGAGACCATGACCGTGGCCGGCCACGTCGCGCACGTCGCGCAGACCGTCGACTGGTTCCGCGAGGGGGCGCTGGAGGACCACTGGCGGATGGACTTCGAGGCGATGGCGGCGGAGACTGCCGCAGTGACCACCCTGGCGGAGGCGCGCCGCTGGCTCGCGGCGGCCTGGGACCGGTTGCGCCAAGCGATCGAGGCGTTGCCCGAGGAGCAGCTGGGCGAGACGCTGCCCGAGAATCCGATCCTGCCGCCCCGCCCGCGCACCTACCTCGTGGAGGCGCTCGTCGACCACACCGCACACCATCGCGGAGCGCTCGCGGTCTACGCGCGGCTGCTCGGCAGGACACCGCCGATGCCCTACGCCGACGAGTGAGCCGACGAGTTCCTAGAGCCGCGGCGACCAGCTCTCGCCCGGCTCGAGGGCGACAACTTCGGTGTCGAGGCCGCGCGCCGCGAGCTCGTGGCCCAGCGCCTCGGGCGTCCCCTTGAGCAGCGGGAACGTCCCCCAGTGGATCGGGACGACGCGGCGCACCCGCAGCAGCTCGCAGGCCCAGGCGGCCTGCACGGGATCCATGGTGAAGTGGTCGCCGATCGGCAGGAAGGCGATCTGCGGGCGGTAGAGCTCGCCGATCAGCCGCATGTCGGAGTAGAGCGCGGTGTCGCCGGCGTGATAGAAGCTCACCCCTTCGCCGCGCACCACGAAGCCCGCGGCGAGACCGCCGTAGACCGGCAGCCCGGCGTGGAAGAAACCGCTCGAGTGGTCCGCCCGCACCATCGAGATGCGCAGGCCGAGCGCCTCCTGGGTGCCGCCGAGGTTCATCCCCGAGGTGCGCTTGGCGCCCTGGGCCTCGAGGTACTGGCAGAGGTCGAAGTTGGAGACCACCAGCGCGCCGTGCTGCCGCGCGAGCGCCGCGGCGTCGGTCATGTGATCGGAGTGCGCGTGCGTGACCAGGATGAGATCGAGCCGCTCGAAGTGCCGCGCCGCGGGTGGACACGACGGATTGCCGGTCAGCCAGGGATCGATCAGCATCACCTCGCCGTGCGGCAGATCGACCCGCACCGTGGCGTGACCGAGCCAGGTGAAGCGAACGGGTTGCTGGGTCATGGGTCCTCCTCGAGGAGCAAGTTGCACCTGGATGTTAGAACGAGGCCGGGTGGAGTTTCACCGCGGCTGCTAGAGTCCCGGCAAGGGGGTATCGATGAGCCCGATCGTGACGATCTCCATGCTGGTCCTGCACATCCTGGCGGCGTTCTGGCTGTCCGCCGGCGCTTTCGCCGGGGCGGCGATCCGCGCCTACGGCCGGCGCGCCGCGACGCTCGCCGAGCGGGTCACCTGCCTGCGGCTGGGTTGGCGCATGGTCAACGTCTTCGCCCTGCCCGGCGGCATCGCCGTCGGCGTGCTCGGCATCGGGCTGCTGCACCCGCTGGGTCACGGTTTCCGCCCCGGCTGGGTGCACGTCTCGCTCGTCCTCTGGGCCCTGATGCTGGGCAACGGCATCTTCTACCTGCGGCCGCGCCTCAAGCGCCTGCTCGCCGCCGCCGAGGCCTCGCTCGCCGCCGGCGCGCCGAGCGAAGAGCTCAAGGCGCTCGCCGCCGCCAAGGCCCCGGCGATCGCGGCCGATCTCAACGCGCTCGGGATCGTGGTGCTCACCCTGCTGATGGTGCTCAAGCCCTTCTAGCCCGGCCCCCGCGCGGGACCGGATCCGCGCTGGCTCACTGGGGCTTGAAGCTCGTCGCCAGCCAGCCGGCGAGCTCGGGGACCTCCTTGAGCAGCAGCTGCTCGCTGAGCGGCGCTCGCCCACTCACCGCCTTCTTGAGGATCCGCAGGGACGCGATGGGGCCCCGCGCCACCACGATCTGGTCGGCGCCGCGCAGGAACCGGGTGTCGAACCAGCTGCGTGTGGCGAGCGGCAGGTCCTCCCGCCACTCCGCGAGCCCGTGTCCCCCGGGTGTCCGGTCGGCCGCGGCCAGGCGATCGAACACGGCGGCGATCTCGGGCATGCGTCCCGGCTCCACCCGATCCCAGGCCAGACGCGCCACGAGATGGGCCGCCAGCGGAGCGATCCAGGGCCGATCGCCGGCGAGCCCGGCCCGGGCGACGTAGATCCGCGAGAGCTCGAGCTGGGCGAGGAGGTCGGAGACCGCGAGCGCCCCGGCTTCGGCCGGCGTGGCGAGCAGCGGGTGCCCGGCGGGCAACGGCACGTCGCCGCCCAGCCAGGCGCTGAATTTCCCGATCAGCTCGCCGTCGGCCCAGGCCGGCACCGCCATGGCCTCCAAGCCGAGCCGCGCCGGCAGGCCGAAGGTGACGCCGAGCCCGGCCGCTTTCCAGTCTTCCGGCGAGAGCACGTAGAGCAAGAGCGCCGTCGCCTGGAAGCCGGTGCGCGTGAACTCCTTGGCCGCCGCTTCGAAGCGGTACTGTGCGTGCGCCGCGCGATCGAGCGTCCCCGGCGTGTAGCGCACGTGGACCAGGTCGCCCGGCAGATCGAGCAGCGCCGGCAGATCGATGGTCGGGTGTCCGGGGACCTCGGCGCCCACCGCCGGAGCGGCGAGCAGGAGCAGGGCGCAGGCCAGGCGGCGGATCGCGGGCATGTCACGAGTCTACGGCGAATCCTCCGGCGCCGGAGATAGACTCGCGCCGTGAAAGGCTTCCGCGTCCAGCGTCATGGCGGCCCCGAAGCGCTCGACTGGGGCGAGTGGCCCGATCCGGTCCCCGGCCCGGGCGAGGTGCGCGTCCGCGTCCGCGCCTGCGCGCTCAATCACCTCGACCTCTGGCTGCGCAACGGCGTCCCCGGCCATCGCTTTCCCCTGCCGCTGGTGCCCGGCGCGGAAGTGGCCGGCGACGTCGAGTCGGTCGGACCCGGCGTCGCCGACCTCGCGCCGGGCGAGCCCTGCGTCGTGGCGCCCGGCGTCGCTTGCGGAGTCTGCCCGCGTTGCACCGCGGGCGCCGATCACCTCTGCCCCCACTACGGGCTGCTCGGCGAGCACCGCGACGGCGGCTACGGCGAGCTGCTGGTGGTGCCGCGGCGCAACATCCTGCCGCTGCCGCGCGGCCTGTCCTACGTCGAGGCGGCCGCCGTACCGCTCGTCTTCCTGACCGCGTGGCACATGCTCGCGGCGCGCGCCGAGCTCGGCCCGCACGAGGACGTGTTGCTCCATGCCGCCGGCTCCGGGGTCACCTCGGCGGGGATCCAGATCGCCCGCCTGCTCGGTGCGCGGCGCATCGTGGTGACGGCGGGGAGCGACGAGAAGCTCGCCCAGGCGCGCGCCCTCGGTGCGACCCACGGCGTCAACTACCGCACCGGCGACCTGGTGCGCGGGGTGCGGGAGGCCACCTCCGGAGAAGGCGTCGACGTGGTCTTCGATCACCTCGGCGGCGCGATCCTGGAGCAGAGCCTGCGCCTGCTCAAGAAAGGGGGCCGCGCCGTCCTCTGCGGCGCCACCGAGGGGGGCGAAGCGAAGGTCAATCTGCGCGCTTTCTTCTTCAAGAGCCTCTCGCTGCTCGGCTCGACCATGGGAAGCCTCGGCGAGCTCACCGCCCTCCTCCCCTACTTCGAGCGCAGCGTGCTCCGGCCGGTCGTCCACCGCAGCTTCCCGCTCGCCGAAGCGGCGGTCGCGCAGGAGCTCCTGGCCCGCCGCGGCGCGTTCGGCAAGCTCGTCCTGACCGTCGGCACGGGGGCCCGCGAGGTGCCGCGGCCACGCGAGGAACAGGGTTGACCGGCAGCGAGTTCGTCGCCCAGCTGCTCGCCGAGATGCGGGCGATCTTCGCCCGCCTGGGAGAGCGTCAGGCGCTCGAGGCGGAGACCGGCGGGCGGCTCGAGGTGGTGGCGCTGCTGCGCGCCGCGCTGAAGAGCGAGCTCGAGGCGGCGGAGCTCGCCGGCTTCTGGATGCCCTCGACCCCGGAGATCGAGGCCAAGAGCGTGCTCGCCGAGCAGTGCGGTGAAGAGATGAAGCACTTCCACCTGATCGCCCGGCGGCTCGCCGCGCTCGGCCACGACCCCGCCGGATTCGATCCGCTGGCCGAGGGCTACAGCCCGCTCTACCTCTATCTCAAGGGACTGCGCACCACGGTCGAGCGGATCGCCGGCGGACCGTTCGCCAGCGAGGCGATCGCCGAGGTGCGCAACGCGCAGTTCATCGCGTTCTGCGAGCAGGCCGGCGATCACGAGACGGCGCGGCTCTACCGCGAGGTCATCCAACCCGAGGAGATCCACCACCACCGCCTCGGCGGCGAAGTGCTCGCCCGGCTCTGCGTGACGCCCGAGCTGCAGGCCTTGGCCGCCGCCGCGACGCGCAACACCCTGGCCATCGCCGACGAGCTGTCGACCCTCGCCGAGCGGCTGACCGGACGGCACCTGAACCCCGTTTCGTGAGGAGACGATGAACCACACCGTCCGGCAGATCGCCGTCCTGGGCGCCGGAACGATGGGGCGAGGGATCGCCCACGTCGCGGCGCTCGGCGGCTACACGACCACCCTGTTCGACGTCGACGCCGGGCAGCTCGACACGGCCGAGCGCAGCATCCACCGCAACCTCGACCGCGGCGTCGAGCTCGGCAAGGTGGCTTCCTTCGACGCTGCGGGCGCCAAGGAGCGGCTCGCCTTCGAGAACGAGCTCGCCGCGGCGGTCCGCGAGGCCGATCTGGTGATCGAGGCCGCGCCCGAGTCGCTCGCCCTCAAGGTCGAGCTCTTCCGCGAGGTCGCCCGGCACTGCCCGGCCGAGACGCTGTTCGCGACCAACACCTCCGCCCTCTCGGTCACCGAGATGGCGGCCGCCAGCGGGCGCAGCACCCGCTTTGCCGGCATGCACTTCTTCAATCCGGTCCACGTCATGAAGCTGGTCGAGCTGGTGCGCGGCCTGGAGACCGACGAAGCGACGATCGAGGCGCTGCGCGCGGTGGGCGAGAACATGGGCAAGGAGGTCGTCGTGGTGCGCGACATGCCCGGCTTCGCGACCTCGCGCATCAACGCGCTGATCGGCAACGAGGCCTTCCGCATGCTCGAACAGGGAGTGGCCTCGGCCGAGGAGATCGACCGTGCCATCCGGCTCGGCCTCAACCATCCGATGGGGCCCTTCGAGATGGCCGACCTGGTCGGCCTCGACGTCCGTCTCTCGATCCTCGAGCACCTGCACGCGACGCTCGGCGAGACCTTCCGGCCGACCCACCTGATGCGCCAGTACGTCAAGGCCGGCCGGCTCGGACGCAAGACATCGCGCGGGGTCTATACGTATGACGAACAGGGCAAGAGGATCGACTGAACCATGAGCCCTGCCCGCCGCGCCGCAAACATCGCCCTGGGTACCACCCTGTTCGCCCTCGCCGGCGCCGCGAACCTCGCCGCCGAACAGCCGATCTGGATCGGTCCGGAGCTCCAGCTCAACGTCACCACCGCCGGCAGCCAGACCTCGCCGGCGCTCGCCGCGCTGCCCGACGGCGGCTTCTTCGCCGCCTGGCAGAGCGCCGGGCAGGACGGAAGCGGCGCCGGGGTCTACGGCCGGCGCTACGCCGCGAACGGCTCCCCGATTGGCGGCGAGGTGCACTTGGCGACCACCACGGCTGGCGACCAGGTCACGCCCGCTCTCGCCGCCGCGCCGGACGGCACCCTGCTGGCGACCTGGGCCTCCGCCGGCCAGGACGGCGACGGTTATGCGATCGTCGCCCGGCGCTTCGACGCCGCGGGCGCGCCGCTCGGCGGGGAGCTCGTGGTCAATGTCAGCACCGCCGGCAGCCAGACCTCGCCCCGGGTCGCCGCGAGCGGCGCGGGTTACGTCGTCGTCTGGAGCGGCCCCGGCGGCGCCGACGGCAACGAGGTCTTCGCGCGACGCATCACCCTCGCCGGGAGCTTCTCGGGGAACGAGCTCCGGCTCAACACGACGGTCTCCGGGCAGCAGCTGCAGCCCGCCGTAGCCGCTTTCAGCGACGGCGCGTTCGTGGCCGCCTGGGCCAGCGAAGGCCAGGACGGCAGCGGGTACGCCGTCGTGGCGCGGCGTTTCGACGCCGCGGGAGCCGCCCTGGGCGGCGAGACCGTGGTCCCCTCGATTACCCTCTACGACCAGACCGCGCCCGCCATCGCGACGCTCGCCGACGGCTTCGTCGTCGCCTGGCAGCGGGCGCTGCAGTCGGGCGCCACGCCCATCGGGCCGCAGCCGGTCATCGCGCTGCGCCGCTTCGACCTGGCGGGGGTCCCGCTCGGCGGCGAGAGCCAGGCGACCCCCGACACCTCGCGGCGCCACGAGAGCCCGGAGCTCGCCGCCGATCCCGAGGGCGGCTTCACCCTCGCCTGGCAGGAGAGCGACCTGGCATCCGGCGATCAGCAGTGCGCGGCGCGGCGCTACGACGGCGCCGGCGTCGCCTCGACCGCCGAGTTCCCGCTCAACACCACGCCGACGGGAGACCAGATTCAGCCGGCGCTCGCCGCGGGGGCGCCCGGCCGCTTCGTCGCCGCCTGGGCGAGCTTCGGCCAGGACGGCAGCGCCTACGGCATCTTCGCGCAGCGCTTCGGCACGCCGGTCGAGCCCTGCGCACCCGACGCGACCACCCTCTGCCTGAATGGCGACCGCTTCCGGGTGCGCGCCACCTACCGCACCGCTGCGGGCGCGAGCGGCTCGGGGCAGGCCTTCGAGCTCACCGCCGATTCGGGCTACTTCTGGTTCTTCGACGACGACAACGTCGAGATCGTGATCAAGGTGCTCGACGCCTGCGGGCTCGCCGGCTTCGAGAATTTCTGGGTCTTCGCGACCGGCCTGACCAACGTCGAGGTGAATCTCTCGGTGCTCGACACCGCGACCGGCGAAGCGAAGCTCTACCCCAACGCCCTCAACCAGGACTTCGCGCCGATCCTCGACACCGCGAGCTTCCCGGTCTGTGGCGCCAACCTCGCTCCGCCGCCGCCGGCGAGCCCGGCGCCGGCGCCGCTCGCCACGACGGTCGGCGATTGCGCCCCGGACGCGACCACCCTCTGCCTCAACCAGGGGCGCTTCGCAGTCGAGATCGACTGGACGACGGCGGCCGGCGCGAACGGCTCGGGACAGGCGGTGCCGCTCACCGCCGACGCGGGCTACTTCTGGTTCTTCGACGATGCCAACGTGGAGCTGGTGATCAAGGTGATCGACGGCTGCGCCTACAACGGACGCTACTGGGTCTTCGCCGGCGGCCTCACCGACGTCGCGACCCACCTCGTGGTGCGCGACACGCTGCATCCGGGAGTGGTCTTCGAGCG
>CAZPZW010000062.1:0-17150 GCA_964591165.1 uncultured Thermoanaerobaculia bacterium
TGCTCCTTCTCGTAGGCGATCCAGGCGTTGACCGCGGCGAGCGCGTCGGGGAACTTGCGCCCCTCCTTCACCGTGCAGTTCGAGAAGCTCACCGGACCCGAGTCCGGTGGGTTCGGCGCCTTCGAGAGATCCATGAGCGCGAAGTTGGTGACCGTGTCGCATGTGACCACCTTGTCGAACTCGGCCGATACGGCGCCCCCCTCGCTGACGTAGCGCTCGAGGCCACGCCCCATGTCTGCGCCGCTCCTCCAGCCCCCGGCCCAGAGGACGTCGAAGTCCTGCTCGGAGCTGCGGTAGTAGGGCATCAGGAGAAAGGCCCAATAGTCCTGCTGACCGGTCGAGTCCATCCACGCGTTCCACTTCGCGTCGGCCTGCTGCAGGTCGGCCAGTCCTTTCTCCTCCTTGTAGTCGCAGGCGTAGATCTCCATCGGCCGGATGGACGGGCCCGACGTCTCCTTCTTCTCGCCCTGCGCGCCGGCGGCGGCGGCACCCACCGCGCCGAGCAGACAGACGAGAGCAGCGGCCAAGAACATCCCGTTCTTACTCATCTTCCTTCCCCCTTTCTGGAGTGACGCGGGCTGGAGACTAGCGCAACCGAGAACAGCGCGCGCGACGCACTCGCTGCCGGAGCGGGACCAGCGTTTCGATCACCCGGCTGGAGCCGGCCGCCGCTCGCCGTCCCGACGGACCGAAGCGGCTGCTCGGTCCGCGGGCGGGTTAGGCTGGGCGGCGAGGCGAGTCGATGTCAGGCGACAGCTTTCGCATCTCGGTCGAATGCTACGCCGGGTATCGCGGCGAAGAGACGCCGCGTCGATTCCGCCTCGGTGAGCGCTGGATCGAGGTTTCGGCAGTCCTCGACCGCTGGCTCGATCCGAAGCATCGCTACTTCAAGCTCGAAGGCGACGACGGCGACCTCTACATCTTGCGCCACGACGCTGAACGCGAGGCTTGGGAGATGACCCTCTGGCGAGGGTCGGTCGAAAGGCGCTCCGACCCCGCGAGATGACGAGCTCACCAGCTCCTGGCGCCGGGTACCGGCCGGTCGGGAGCTTCGCAGGCGAGATTCGACGCTGAGGCCGATCCGGGTGTCGTGCGCCGGGATTAGGCGGTGCGACGGCGGGAGAGCTGCCACGCCGCGAGAGCGCCGAGCAGCAGCACCAGCGCGCCGAGGCCCACCGGCGACAGCGTCGGGATGGCGGTCAGATTGGCGCCGGTCGGCACCGCGGCCAGTCCGAAGATCTCGACGTTGCTCACCCCGATCAGCGTCGCCGCGCCGGTCGCCTTGTCGACTCGGTAGAACGAGCTGTTGTCGACGACGCCGAGATAGAGGACGCCGGTGTCCGGGTCGACCTCGAGCCCGCGGGCGTGGATCTCGGGCGCGCCGATGCCGAGCGATCCGACGAGGGTGGCCGCGCCAGTCGTGCGGTCGATCCGGTAGAGGCTCGTGTAGTCGACGCCGAAGAGGGTGCCGGTAGCGCGGTCGAAAGCGAGCGCGCGAATCGATTCCTGGATGCCGAAGCTGCCGACGATCGTCGCCTCCCCGGTGGCGCGATCGATTTCGTCGAGCGTGCCGTTGTCGGTGTCCGAGCCGTAGAGAACGTCGTCGGTCGAATCGTAGGCCAGGCCCTGGATGTCGTCGGTGACCACGTGGGACCCGATGAACACGACCTCGCCAGTCGTCAGGTCGACGGTGCCGAGGCCCCAGCAGGAGCCTTCCGGCGCGCCGGCAGCGGCGTTCGCGTCGCGTGGGCCGGCCGCCAGCATCTCGCAGAGCGGATCCGTCACGTCGGAGACATACATGGTGCCCGTCGAGCTGTCGTAAGCGAGTCCGGTGAAGGACATGTCTTCGAGGCTGGAGCCGACGAGCGTCCCCTGACCCGTCGCCAGATCGATGATGTAGATCTCGTCCGCGTTGTCGTCGCTGGCGTACATGATGGCCGCCTGGCCCGCGGAGGCGAGGCCCAAGGCGATCAGGGCGAGGCTGGCATACAGGGCAATCGAGACCGGTCGACGCATTTGGTTCCCCCTCGAGATTGGAGTGAATACGTTCGAGCGACGAATTGTAGCAGAGGCGCCGGGGCGCTCAGAGCTTCCCCAGCGCGGCGCGCACCCGTTCCGGCGTCATTGGCAGCCGGAAGAGGCGCGCCCCGGTGGCGTCGAAGACTGCGTTCGCGATCACCCCGCCCACTGGCACGATCGCCGGCTCACCGCCGCCCTGCGGCTCGAGCGCGTCGTTCGGGACCAGCACCGATTCGATGTTCGGCACCCAGGAGAAGCGCGGCAGCTCGTAGGTGTCGAAGTTCATGTCGAGGATCTTCCCGCCGTCGAAGCGGAGCTCCTCGGCGAGGGTGTAGCCGAGCCCCATGGTGATGCATCCTTCGATCTGCATCTTCGCGCCGTCGGGGTTGATCACGATCCCCATGTCCTGCGCGCAGACCACCCGTTTCACCCGGATCTTGCCGGTCGCGCGGTCGACTTCGACCTCGGCCATGAGCGCCGCGTAGGTGCCGGCGTCGATGCCGCAGGCCACGCCCTGCCCGCGTCCGCTCGGCCCCTTGGCCGGTTTCCAGCCGAAGGCCGCGGCGGCGGCCTCGAGCACTCGGCGCATGCGCGGATCCTTCAGGTTGCGCAGCCGGAACTCGACCGGGTCGAGCCCGGCGGCGGCGGCCACGACGTCGAGGTGCGACTCGCGCGCGAAGACGTTCATGTTGGCGCCCGGCGCCCGCCAGGGTCCGACCGCGAAGCGGTGGAAGGGCTCGGCGGCGCGCTGTTCGGTCGCGGCCATCCGCCCGCCGAAGCTGCGGATGCGCACGTTGGGGACGTCGTAGAAGAGGTCGGCGCTCCGCTTGCCCGCGGCCCAGACGTCGTAGGCCCAGAGAGTCAATCGGCCGACGCCGTCGGTCGCCGTGGTGAACTCGACCACGGCGGCCGGGTCGAAGGTGTCGAAGAAGATCTCCTCTTCGCGCGTCCAGGCGACCATCACCGGCACGCCCGCCGCGCGCGCCAGGCGCGCCGCCTCCACCGCCTGCTGGTGCGCGCTCTTGCCGCCGAAACCGCCGCCGACGTAGGGGGTGATCACGCGCACCTTCTCCGGCGGCAGTCCGAGCGCGGTGACCAGGGAGTCCCGGGTCCCGAAGGGCGTCTGGGTCGCGGCCCAGACCGTCACCTTGCCGTCGACGAATTCGGCGAGCGCGGTGTGCGGCTCGATCGGCGCGTGGGCGACGTAGCCCTTGAGGAACTTGCTGGTGACGACCTTCCCGGCGAGCGCGGCCTCCGGATCGCCGGCGCGGGCGACCTCCTGCGGCTCGGCGGCCGCCGACTCGAAGTGCGCGTAGATCGTCTCCTGGTTCGGGCCGGCGGGCGCGGGCTCCCACGCCGCGCGGACCGCGGCGAGCGCGGCGGCGGCGCGGTCGGGCTCGGCATGGAGGACGGCGACGAGATTCCCGTCGCGCACCACGCGCACTCCCGGCATCTTCTCGGCCGCGGTGGTGTCGACGCTGGTGAGCTTGGCGCCGTGCGCAGGCGGGCGGACGATCCGCGCGTGGAGCATTCCCGGCCGAGTCAGGTCGCCGGCGTACTGCGCCGCGCCGGTGACTTTGGCGCGGCCGTCGAAGCGGTGGGGCGAGCGCCCCATGACCGAGAACTCCTTGACCTGCTTGAGCACCGCTTTCTCGCCGACCAGCCGGGCGATCTGCCGTCCCTGCGCGAGCTCGCCGTAGGTGACTCTGCGAGTCGGGTTCGTAGCCACGGAGACCACGCCGTTCTCGACCTTCAACTCGCCCCGCGCGACGCCCAGTTGCTTCGCCGCGAGACCGAGCAGCACGAGGCGCGCCTCGGCCGCCGCGGCGCGCAGCACCGGACCGAACATGCGGGTGGTGAGCGAGCCCCAGGTCCCGGCGTCCCAGGGGCAGCGGTCGGTGTCGCCCATCACCATGTCGATCGCGGAGAGGTCGACGCCGAGCTCGTCGGCGGCCATCTGCGCTTGCGAGGTCATGACCCCCTGGCCCATCTCGATCTTGCCGGTGAAGACGGTGACCCGCCCGTCGGCGCCGATCAGCAGATAGGCGTTGAGGTCCTCGGGGTAGGCGCGGCGTCCCTGGGCGAAGAGGTCGTCGGGGCCGAGGGTGACGAGCACGGCGATGCCGCCGCCGACCATGCGCATGAAGGTGCGGCGGTCGAATCCACGGTCCAGCGCCCGGTCGACGGCGCGATCGATCTCGCTGCCGATTCCCGTCGTGGAGGTCATGACGCACCCCCCTTCCCGGCCGCGACCTGGCCGCCGGCGACGCTCTCGATCGCCGCGAGGATGCGCTGGTGGGCGCCGCAGCGGCAGAGGTTGCCGTCGAGCCCCTCGACGATCTGCTGCCGGGTGGCGTGCGGCAGCTTGGCGAGCAGCGCGTGGGCGGCGAGGATCATCCCCGGCGTGCAGTAGCCGCACTGCAGCGCGCCGTGTTCGACGAAGGCCGCCTGCAGCGGGTGGAGCTTCTCGCCCGCGGCGAGCCCCTCGATGGTGACGACCCGTTTGCCGGCGATTGCCGACACCGGCGTCGTGCAGGCGTGCACCGCGGCGCCGTCGAGAAGCACCGTGCAGGCGCCGCACAGGCCCTCGCCGCAGCCGTACTTGGCGCCGGTCAGGCCGAGTTCGCCGCGCAGCACCCAGAGCAGCATGCGGCTGCCGTCGACCTCGAGCGTGGTGGGTTTGCCGTTCAGGTGGAACCGGATGGCGCTCTTCATGCCCGCCTCCTCTCGCGGCGTCTCGTGAGAGACCGGGAAGGCGGCATGGCCGAGCGGCCGGCGCACCGACCCGAGGAATGTACGGAGCCTACCAGGAGCCGCAGCCTGCCTTCGCGTATCCTCCGACTCGGATCGGGAAGGGGAAGAGATGCGCCAAGCCGTGAACGGGATCGACATCGCTTACGACGTGCAGGGCCGCGACGGCGCCCCCTGGGTGGTGCTGGTGCACGGCTTTCCGTTCTCTCGCGCCACTTGGGCGGGGCAGACGGCCGCCCTGGCGCGGGATTTCAGGGTGCTGACCTACGACCTGCGTGGCCTGGGTGAAACCGCGCTCGGACCGGCTCCCCAGCCGCTGGAGGCCTATGTCGACGATCTGCTGGGGCTGCTCGACGCGCTCGGCATCGTGCGGGCGGGCCTCGTCGGGCTCTCGATGGGCGGCTACATCGCGCTGCGCGCCGCCGAGCGCGTGCCGCAGCGCTTCTGGGCGCTGGCGCTCTGCGACACCCGCTCCGAGCCCGACACCGACGAAGGCAAGCTGGGCCGCGCCGCCGGCATCCGCTCCCTGCACCGCGACGGCGCGGCGCCCTTCCTCGCCGGTCTCCTGCCCAAGCTCCTGCTGCGCCCGGATTCGGCGCCCGGCCGGGCGCTCGAGGAGGTGATGCGCAGCAATGGCGCCGCGGGAATGGCCAACGCGCTCGCCGCGATGCAGGGTCGCACTGACACCACTCCGGCGCTCGCGGCCTTCGACGTGCCGGTGCTGGTGGTGGTGGGCAGCGGCGACCTGCTCACCCCGCCCGACGTCGCCCGCGCCTTGGCGGGCCGGATCCGCGGCGCCCGTCTCGAGGTGCTCGCCAACGCCGGCCACGTGAGCAATCTCGAAGCGCCCGAGGCCTTCAACGCAGCCCTGGCAGACTTCCTCCGCGGCGCCGCGGAGACCCAGCCCGGGTCGCGCATGCCGTGAGCGGCCCCGTCTCCCGGCTCGCTCGCCTCGCGGTCTCCCGCCGCCGCCGGTCGTCGACCCGCCGCTACTTCACCGCCGGGAGCCGGCGGTAGGGGAGGTCCTTGAAGTTGCGTCGGAAGACCATGCCGGAGACCGCGCCCTGGGCGTCGCGCACGAAGAAGATCTCGCCCTCAGCGCCGGCATAGAAGAAGCGGTCCGGTGCCAGGGGCAGCAACTCGCGCGCCGTCCCTTCGTCGCGGCGCGAGTAGAGCTTGCCGCCGTCGCGCCAGATCTTGGTCACCCAGCGGCCGGGGGCGAGCTCGTAGGTGCCGGCGAGAGCGTCGTAGCTCGCCGGATCGAGCGGCGCGATCGTTGGGTCGACCGGCTTCTCGAAGTACTCGAAGAGCGCCAGCTTCCAATCCCCGGCGCGGCGGAAGTAGAGGAAGTTGCAGCGGTAGACCGTCGAGACGTCGACCCCCCAGATGGTCAGGTATTCGTCGAGCAGGAAGGAGAGCAGGGCCGCGTCTCCTTGGTGCAACAGCTCCGGCGCGAGCACTTTGAAGCGCAGGTCGTAACCTGGCCGCAGCGGCACGATGTCGTCGAGCAGCTCGCGCTGTGAATAGCTCTTGCCGTCGCGATTGACCAGGCGCATCTCGGGCAGCGACAGGCGTTCGAGCGTGGCGCGGTCTCCCGTCCGCACCGCCTCTTCGATGCGCTCGGTGAGCGCCACCAACTCGGCGAGCAGGGAGGAGTCTTCGGCTCGACCGGCCGCGGTCAGCAGCGCCGGCAGCAGGGTGACCAAGAGGGCGACGGAGCGCCAGGGCGCAGTCAGGCGTGTGCGGGCCATCGAAGCCTCCCGGTGCGGTCCGGCGATCGTTCGCCGGGCGTTTCCCGAGAGATACGCGGCGACCGCTCGCTGGTTGCCGCGGGCTCGCCGGATCCGGTGCCGCCCGCCCGGTTCTGGCCTCCACCGCCGGCGAGCCGGGAGTCCACAGCCCCCGGCATGATCCATCCCCTATGCTGCATCTCTCGGTCCATCAGCCAGGGGAGGGAAAGCCATCATGGAGTCGTCGTTCCGCTCGAGCTCAGCAAGACCGTTTCTGCTCGTCGTCGTGTCGATCGTTTTCGCATCCTCGACGCTGCCTGCCGCGACCTGGCCCTCGGCGGGATGCGCCGGCACCCTCCAGGCGTGCATCGACGCCGCCGCGCCGGGCGAAGTCGTCGAGATCGCGACCAATGGACCGATCAACGAGTCGCCGGAGATCGACGACAAGAGCCTCACCCTACGCGCCGCGGCCGGTTTCACGCCTCTTTTCGCGTCGCCCAACTACATCCTGGTCGTCGGCGGCGACGTGGCGGCGACCAACCTGGTCGAGGGCATGACGATCGAGAACGGCCGACTCATGGCGGTGCAGGGCGGCGAAGGGTCGTTCGACGTCACCTTCCGCGACAACGTGATCCTCGACACTTATAGCTACGGCAGCGCCATCGAGGTCCGCAGCGGCAACACGCAACCACCCTACGGACCCGTGGTCTTCGACGTCTCCGACAACCGGATCACGGTCGACGGCTTCGGCGCCGGAGACCAGGTCGGCGCGATCACGGTCGGTAGTTTCGAGAGCGACGGCAGCGGCCGGATCGCGGGCAACGTCATCGTGCAGACCGGCGAGTCGACGCAGAATGCGGTGATCGGCGCCTACAGCGGCGTCCACGCCCTGACCGTCGACATCATCGGCAACGACATCGGTGGGCAGGGCTTCAACAACGGGATCTCCCTCTTCCAGTTCGCGCCGGGTGGTTCGATCACCGCGCGGCTCGTCAACAACCTGATCCGCGGCGGCCAGATCGACGTCGCCGGCCAGCCGGGCGGGATCGGGCTCAATGTCAGCCAGGGAGACGGCCATTTCACGGTGGTCAACAACACGATCGCGAACGGCGAATCCGGGATCCTCGTCGGCGGGCGCGCCGACCTCGGGGCCACCCTCACCGGGGTGCTGGCGAACAACATCGTGGCGGGGAACTTCGACACCGGCATCTCGATCGAGGACGACTTCGCGGCCACCTTCACCAACGAGCACAATCTGCTGTTCGGCAACGGCGACAGCTACTTCGACGCCGGGCCCGGCACGCTCTTCGCCGATCCGCGCTTCGCGGGCCCCGACGACTTCCATCTTCTGCCGGACAGCAACGCGCTGAACAAGGGCAACAACGCTCAGGTGCCCGCGGACATCACGGAGGATCTCGAGGGGCTGCCGCGCATTCAGCAGCTGGTCGTCGACATGGGAGCCTACGAGAGCCCCTTCCGCAACGTCTACGCGATTCCGACGCTGGGCCAGTTCGGCCTCCTGCTCCTGGCGGTTGGCGTGGGCGCGGCAGCGCTGAAGCGACTCCGGCGCCGGGCCTGAGGCCGGCGCCGCGACGATCGCGAGCGGCCGGAGCCGCTCCGCTCAGCCGGGCGCGTCGGCCAGGGCGACGCGGACTTCCTCCGCTGTCACGTCGAGGCCGATGACGTTGCGCAGCAGGGCGAGCGCGGAAGTGTCGTCGAGCTCGCGGGTCTCGCTCACCTCGCCGCTGCGGCAGGTGTAGCTGCGGCCGCGCAGGACGTGGCGGGCGTCGAGCGTGGAGCGTTGCGCCGTCAGCGACCTGACGAACGTCGACTGGGGCCAGGTCGAGGTGAAGTGGTTGGCGACCACGAAGTCGACCGGTTGCGCCGGCGTCTCGAGGAAAGCGTAGAGGTCGCTCCAGGCCTCGCTGGCGCGGCGGCGCAGCACCAGGGCGCCTCCCGGCTCGCGCGCCAGGCGGTGGGAGTCGCCGGCGCACACCACCGGCGTGCCGTCGAAAGGCACCGGCAGGAGCGGGCCGTCGGCGCCGAAGCCGACATCGGCCAGGCGATCCCCTCCCGGGAGTCGGACGCGGAGCGTCATGTGGGTGCGCGGCAGCACGGCCGTGGCGCCCGGCGGCCGGACTCGCGCCTCGAGCGTCTCGACCGCGAAGCCGAGGGCGCGCAGCACCGCGGTGAAGAGCGTGTTCTGCTCGAAGCAGTAGCCGCCGCGCCGGCGCTCGACCAGCTTCGCCTCGAGGCTCGCGAGGTCGAGCGCGATCGGCCGGCCGAGCCGGGCATCGAGGTTCTCGAACGGAATCGTCGTGGCGTGCAGTAGGTGCAGGCGCTCCAGCGTCGCGAGGGTGGGCGCGCGCTCGCCGGTGAATCCGACGCGGCGGAAGTAGCGTTCGAGGTCGGGCCCCGGGAGCTCGGTCATCGCGTGGTACCGGCGCGGCGCCGTACTCCGGTTCACTCCTCCGGGACCGTGCCGCCGCCCTTGCGCCGCTCCAGGTCGCGGATCTTGAGGTAGAGGAAGAGCGCGACCAGGCTGACGATGAGCGTCGAGATGGCGAGCCCCACCTTGCGGAACGAATACTCCTCGAGTGCCGCGGTGAGCGTGGCGCGGGCGTTCTCCGTCAAGGAGAAGCCGCGCTTTGCCGTCTTGTCGAACTCGGCGCGGTCGAAGGCGTGGATCTTCGAGCGCGATTCGACCAGCACGTCGTGCACGCTCACCATGTCGAAGCGCAGATCGGAGAGGTCGAGGCCCTGCTTCTCGGCGCCGTCGATCGCCGCCAGCGTCTCCTCGCGCTGGCGGTCGAGCGCGACGATCTGGTCGTGGAAGTGCTGTGCCGCGTCGTTGCACTCCGGCCCGGCGTACTCGTCGTGGCAGGCCTTGCAGACGTTGCCCGGGCCGGTGCCGAGCATGGCGTCGGAGGTCTTGCGGATCTCGTGGTTGCCGTGGCAGACCTCGCATTCCGGCCACCCCGCGGTTTCGAAGGCCGACTTGTGCGGGCTGCCGTCGAACAGCTTGCCGTTGTTGACGTGGCAGTTGCGGCAGATCTGCGACACCGAGGCGACCGCCGGCGGCATCGCCGCATGATTGCCGTGGCAGTCGTTGCAGGCCGGAGCGCCCAGGTCGTGGCGCTCGAGCAGGGCCTGGCCGTGCACGCTCTGGCGGTACTGTTCGAGCTGGTCGGTGGGGATGGGCGTCTTGCCGTCGTCCAGCGTGACGCCGCGCATGGTGGCGGCATCGGAGTGGCACCTGGCGCAGGTGGACGGGATGTTGCTCGGGAAGACCAGCGACTGCGGGCTGGTCGGCCGTCGGATGCCGTGCACGCCGTGGCAGGAGACGCACTGCGCCGCCCTGGTGTTGCGGCGCGACAGGACGGCTTGACCGTGGCGGCTCTCGCGGTACTTGAGCATCTGGTCGACCGGCAGGGAGGGGTTGAACGCCCGCATGAAAGCGGTCTGGCTGTGGCAGGCGTCGGTGCAGAATAGCGGGATCCAGCTGCGATCGGCCTGGCGCGCCTCGCGGTTCGGCCAGCGGTCGTAGATGGCGTCGGTCATCTCCTCGTCGGTCGGCTTGCCGCCGTGGCAGCCGGAGCAGGAGAGGCCGCGCCGCAAGTGGACGTCGGCCACCACTTCGCGCAGGTCCAGGTGCCCGGCCGACTCGCCGGCGGCAGGCACGCGGAAGAGCGTCTCCTCGGGCTGCTGATCCGGGTTGGTGTGGCAGAGCACGCAGTTGTCCTTGAGCAGCAACTCGATGTGCTCGTCGGCGACGTCGATCGAGAGCAAGGCGGCGAGTTGCAGCGGATTGTCGAGCAGACCGCGCTGCTGCGCGGCGAAGAAGAGCTCCTGCGCATGTTTCGGCAGCTGACGGAACTCGGCGCGCGCCGCCTCGGGCAGGGCCGCGTCGTCGAGCAGGCGCACGAAGCTCGCCGGCCAGCTCGACTCGGGCAGCGTTCCGCTCGGCTCCGTCTGCGCGACGGAGGGCGACGCCACGGCGAGGCTGGCGACGATGAGCGCCGCACCGACGGCGGACGCGCGGCCACGCTGCCAGGTGGCGACGAGGACGACGGCGAGCAGCGCCGTCGCGACGGCGCCGGACGCGAGGTAGCTCAGGCCGGCGAAGCCGTGCAGCAGGGCGTGCACGACCGGCAGGGCGCTGATCCAGAAGTAGCGGTGCTTCCAGAGTGCGGCGCGCAGCAGCGTGATCAGCGCGGCGCCACCGGCGAGCCAGAGCGCGCAGGTGCGGGCGACCAGCGCAGCGTTGGCGGGATCGGCGACCGGATCGACGCCGTGCGGAACCGGCGGCGCGCCGACGTCCCAGGCCTTGAGCATCAGGAAGGCGAGAAAGTAGAGGATGCCGACGCCGAAGTCGGTGAATGCCGGTCCTGGCCGATTGGCCGCGGCGCGGCGATCGAGGAACGGCACCAAGGCCCAGATCGCGAGCAGTACCGTGGCCAGCGCCAGGCAGGCCTGGGGACCCTCCATGCCCAGGAGGTGCGCCGGGAACTCCTTCAGCATCTGGTACATCCAGAGGAAGTACCACTCCGGCTTGATGCCCGGATAGGCCGGCTTCAGTGGATCGGCCTTGAGGCCGAGCTCCCACTCGAAGCCCGGGATACCCGGGCCGTAGGGCAGGAGCACGGCGAGCAGCGCCAGGAGGTTCAACGCCAGGATCCAGATCAGCAGGTCGCGCAGTGCGAAGTTCGGGAAGAAGGGCATGCCGCGCTTCGGCTCGGCGGCCGGCGGTGGCCCGGGTTTCGGCTCCGGAATGGGCGCCGCCATGCCCTGCTTCTGGATCAGCAGCAGATGGACGCCGACCACCGCGAAGGTGGCGATCGGCAGCACGCAGACGTGCAGCGCGTAGAAGCGGTAGAGAGTGTGGATCGACACTTCGTCGCCGCCGCGCAGCACCCGCAGCAGCCAGTGACCGATCACCGGCACGGCCTTGACCGAGTCGGTGCCGACGGCGGTCGCGAAGTAGGCGAGCTCGTTCCAGGGCAGGAGGTAGCCCGAGAATCCGAAGCCGAGCGCCAGACCGAACAGCGCGATGCCGGTGAACCAGGTGATCTCGCGCGGCTTGCGGTAGGCGCGCAGGAAGAAGACGCTCCACATGTGCACCATGAGCGACAGGATCATCAGGTGGGCCGACCAGCAGTGCACCGCGCGCACCAGCCAGCCGAACGGCACTTTGGTGACGATGTAGCGCATGCTCTCGTAGGAGGTCGATTCGCCGGCCTGGTAGTACATGAGCAGAAGGATGCCGGAGACGATCTGGATGGTGAAGAAGAAGAGGGTCAGTCCGCCGAGGAAGTACCAGACCAGCGAGTGCTCGCCGATCGGCACCTCCTTGTGGCGGGCGAAGCGCTCCAGGGCGGCGAGGTCGAAGCGCTCGTCGAGCCAGCGCCAGAGGGCGCCGCGATCGCGAGCGGAGTCGGCGGGCGCGGAGAGGGGTTGGTCGTTCATGGCTCAGGCCGGCTCGCTGCGCGTGATCACGACTTTGGTTTCGAGCGTCCCGCTCGCCTTGTAGGCGGCGAGCGCCCGCGGCGGCGGTCCGGAGAGCACCCTGCCGTCGAGATCGAAGCGGCCGTTGTGGCAGGCGCACCAGATGATCGACTCGTCCGCCTTGTACTGCACCGTGCATCCTTCGTGCGTGCACTTGGCGGAGCAGGCGCGCAGCCGCTGTTGCGGATCGCGGAAGACCAGCACGCGCTCGGTGCCGAGCGCGACGATGGCGAACCCGGCGTCGGCGACGTCCTGTCTGGCCTTGTCGCCGAGCACCACTTCGTCGGCGCTGACGTTCGCCTGCAGCGGGCTGAGGTAGCGCAGCACCGGATAGAGGAGCGTGGCCAGCCATCCTGCCAGGCTGCCGCCGAGCAGATAGTTGACGAACGTGCGGCGGTGCGGATTCGCGGGTCGATCGGGCCGGAGAGTACGGTCGTCCGCCATCGTTTTCCCCTCCTCGGTGGAGCCTGGAGTCGTCGCGAACGGCGCGTCGACGAACGACCCGCGCTCGCAGCGCGGCCTGCTGGCTGCCACGGACTGGGCTCGGAGATTAGCCGCTGAGACGCCGGCGCGGCTCACCCCTCGGGGTGGGGCCACTCCGTTCCCGCGCTCTTACCGAGTCGTCGGCTGGTCCATGGCGACAGGTCACGAAGCGTGCGCTGCGACGGCTGGAGTGTCAAGTGTGGGCCGTGCACGGCATCCCGCGGCAGAAGAAAGAAGGGGGCGCCGCAGGACGCGGCGCCCCCGGGGTTACCACCGGCCGGAGCCGGCGGGGTTCAGTGGAAGTCGAAGTAGGCGTGCACGTCGCTCGCCGCCGGGATGCGCAGCGTCAGCCGTCGACACGTGCCTTCCCAGGCGCCGTCGGTCGTCCAGTTGACGTGGTAGGAGGTTCTCCGCTTGGGGAATGCCGGCGAGGCGATCGCCAGCGGCGGCTCGCCGGTCGGCTCGAGGGTCGAGCAGTCGACCTCCTGCGAGTCCATCTCGACGCTCGGGACGCCCTCGAGGGTGAACTTCACCGGCACCGTCGAGCCGGCGTTGACGTCGTTGACGATCGGCGCCTCGTAGACCGGTGGCTGGAAGTCACCGAACGTCGCCGCCGTGCAGGCTGCCGGCAGGTCGAAGGCTTCGACCCCGTCGGTTCGGCTGAGCGAGCTGCCCTGGCTCGCGCTCGCGCCCAGGCCGCGCTTGGCGAAGCCGCGCCAGATCTCGCACTGGTTGGCGCCGCCGGTGAGCGCGCCGTCGGCCGCCAAGATGGCGTCGCGGCCGTCGACGAAGCCGGGACGGCAGGGCTGGAACTTCATCCCGTCCATGACCAACTGGAATGCCAGGTTGTTGCCGCCGGTCGACCAGTCGGCGTAGAGATCGGCGTTGTAGCCGTAGCGATCGACCAGGTTCCAGTAGACCTCCCAGAGCATGCTGTTCCAGACGTAGCCGATGCCGTGCGGCTGGCTGATGTTGACCACGTCCGCCACCCAGGCGTAGGTGGAGGGATTGACCGACATGTCGGTCGAGTACTGGGTCGGGCGGATGCCCAGCCCGGTCGGGGGCTGGAAGCTCACGTAGGTGCCGATGCCGCGCGCCGTCGTCGCGGTGTCGGAGGGGTCGGTCGTCAGGGTGAGCGCGAACCAGTCGCTCCACCCCTCGCCCATCTGCTCGGCGTTGTTGAGGCAGCTGACCACCGCCGGCCCGCCGGTCAGTCGGTTGGAGATGCCGTGGCCGTACTCGTGGGCGATCACGCCGTTGTCGATGTCGGAGTCGCGGTCGGGGGCGCCGCCGGTGCCGTCGGCGATGGTGGCGTCGAATGGCAGGTTGGCCTTGAAGAGGGTGCCGTCGGCCAGGCTGACCATGACCGACGGGATGACGATGGTCGGGTCGGCGCCGCCCATGGCGACGGGCGGCCCAGCGATGTTGTTGGCCACGATCGCGATCGCCGCGCCGGCGTTCTGCGCGTTCTTCACCTTGACCGTGAAGTTGCAGCTGCCGCGGTCGGCGAGTGGGATGGCGCCCGGGGGCACGGCGAAGGGCTCGCAGCCGTCGCTCGTCGTGCCGATGCCGTCGTTGACCAGGAACACCGTGCCGCCGATCGGCCCGGTGGTCACCAGGCTCTCGCCGAATCCGGCCATCGGCCCGTAGTAGACGCCGGCGATCGGCGACGGGGCGTGGACGGTGATCGGATTGGGCGCCGACGAGCGCCACTCGAACATCTGCATGCGCGGCCTGACGCCGTCGACCCCGGTGCCGAAGTTGGCGTTGTTGCGGCCGCTGCCGTCCTGGGCCTCGGCGCGCACGTCGTCGTTGCCCAGGCCGCCGTTGCCGTAGGAGTTGACCTGGAAGTTGCCGGCCGCCTCGTCGAAGCCGTAGTTGTAGGTCACGTCGTGCATCACGTTGTTCCAGTAGAACAAGTTCGCGACCATGGCCGGCTGCGAGTCGAGGGGCCGCGAATCGAGGTCGAGCGGGAAGTCGAAGAGGAGGCCCGCGCCGCCGTCGGGATCGCTTCCCGGATCGGGCAGGTTGTTGTTGTCGCGGTCGGCGTAGGCGTGCACGTTGTTGCCCCGCGTCACGGTGAACTCGGGCCCGGCCGCGCCGTCGGTGTCGTGCCAGCCGAAGGGGGAGGCGGCCGGGTTGGCGACGTCGGTGACCAGCGAACGGCCGCCGTCGCTCGGGCTCTCGAGCGGCAGAGCAAAGACGTTGTACATCGCGCCATCGGTGGGGGCGAACAGCGGCGCGAGCGAGACCCCGCGCCGCGGCCGCGCGACGGCGGCGGCGATCGCTTCGGCCGAGTCGTGGACGATCAGGTCGTCCCGGCCGAGCAGGGCGCCGGTCGTCGCGTCGATCAACGCATACCACCAGTGCGCACCGCTGGCCTCTTCGATCTCGAGCTGCCAGGCGAGCCGGACGGCGCGGTCGGCGGCATACCAGACCAGTTTCGCCTCGATCGGACGCAGAGCGATGCCGCCCTCCGACAGCGTCGTCGCGTCGTCGGCGCCGCCGCGGCGCTCGAGCACCGCAAAGGGCGCGGTGGCGCGCAGCCCGAGGTGGGTGGCAGCAGCAGCGGCGGCGGCGGGCGCGGAGAGCTGTGCGCTGCCGGCCGGAGCCAACGCTGCGAGGCTCGGCACGAAACGGCTGGCAGCATGGAGCACGTTCCCGTCCCGCCCGACGCCGACGTTCACGATGCCGTTGTAGACCTCGATGCCGCGGTAGCGCTGCTGCAGGTAGACATGAGTGACGCCGTTGTGACGGCTCTCGACGACCCCCTTGACGACCTCGTCGCCGAGGTCCGCGCGGGTGAGGCCGAGGGTCGGGGCCTGCTGCTGGACGTAGCTGCGCGCCACGTCGACGGCGCGCGAGTTGTCCGCGTCCGCGGCGGCGACTCCGGCCAGGGCGAGGACGGCGGCGACTGCGGCGAAGACTCTCTTCGAGCTCATGTGCAACCTCTCTTTCTCCAGCGGCGCTGGATGGGGCTGGAAAAACGCCAGAGGCGCTCTGGCGTCGGTGCATGCGGTGTCGCCGAGTCGCGCGAAGCTAGCACGCGTCGAAAGGCAAGCCCTAGGGTCTTTCACCAGGGCTGGCTGTCGCGCTCCGGGGGTCGCCGTGGCCCTCACCCGGGGCTGTGCCACACTCTCCCCGATCTAGGGAACGAGCATGAGCAAGTTCCGTCCGCAGGTAGAGCTCACGCCACCGGGGCGACGCTTCGTCCGGCTCGCGGCGCGCGGCCCGGGACCGCAGGGCTCCGTGGGATGCATGTTCGCGCTCGGCATTCCGCTCACCCTTCTCGGCGCGGGGGCGGCGGCCGTGCCCTTCGTGTCGGCGGAGCCGATCGGAGAGTCGTTCGTCGCGGCTCTGGTGGGCACCGCCTTCGGGCTGGTCGGCCTGCTGCTGGTCTGGGGCGGCATCCGCGGCGCGCGGGCGCGCTCGTTGCCCCCGCCCGAGCTGGAGCTGGAGCAGGACGAGCAGCTCCGTCCCGGTGGGAGCCTGGCGGTGCGCGTGCGGCAGCCGGGCCCGGTCGCCCTCGAGTCGCTGAAGCTCGTGCTCACCTGCGAGCGGCGCTACCGGCGCAAGGTCAAGCGGGGCTCGAGCCGCACCGTCGACGACGCGCAGCTGCTCTGGCAGCGCGAGCTCCTCACCGTGCGCGACCAACGCATTGCCGTCGGCGAGCGGTGGGAGCGCATGGTCGGCATCGAGCTGCCCGCGGACGCGCTCCCGACCGGTTCCGCCGAGCCCGATGGCCGGGTGCGCTGGACCCTCGAGCTCTCGATCGAAGCCGGTTTCCTGCGCGGCTGGCGGACCGACTTTGAGATCGAGGTCGGGGCGCGCTGACCAGGAAGTGGGACAGGCCTAGGGGCGGGCGAAGACCTCGCTCGCCGCCGGGCCGAGCCAGGCGAGCAGCGCGTCGCGCCGTATCTTGAGCGTCGGGGTGAGCAGGTCGGGGTAGTCCTGCGGCTCGCCCGGGATGACCAGGAGTTTCTTCGGCTTTTCGTACTCGGAGAAGGCGTCGAGCGCCGCGTGGGCTCGCTTCAGCAGCTCGCTGCTCGCCTCGCGCCCAGTGGCGGCCAGCCGGTCGAGCGCCCCGCGCTCCACGAAAACCGCCGCCGCGACGAACGGGCGCCCCTCGCCGAAGAGGACGACGCCGCGGAAGGGTTCGCGAGCCGCGATCGCTTTCTCGATCGGCTCCGGGGAGAGCTTCTTGCCGGTCGAGAGCATCAGCAGGTTCTTCGACCGTCCCTCGACCCAGAGCTGGCCCTGTTCATCCTGCCGCGCGAGGTCGCCGGTGCGGAAGAAGCCGTCCGGGGTCCAGGCGTCCTGCTCGTCCTCCGGCTCGAGAAATCCGGAGAGCAGCAGGGGGCCGCGCAGGAGCAGCTCGCCGCTCTCCGAGAAGCGCACCTCGTGGTCGGGCGAAACCAGGCCGGCGCAGCCCTCCTGGCGCGGGCCGGCGAGCAGATTGCTCGAGATCATCCCCGAGGTCTCGCTCATGCCGTAGAGCTCGACCATCGGCAGACCGAGCGCCTCGAAGAAACGGAAGAGCGGCACCGGCGCCGGCGCTCCTCCCGCGTAGAGCGCGCGCACGCGCCCCCCGAGGCGGGCCCGCACGGCGCGACCGACGATGCGGTCGGCGAGCCAGGTGCCGGTCCGGTCGCGCCAGCGTCG
>CAZPZW010000063.1:0-17142 GCA_964591165.1 uncultured Thermoanaerobaculia bacterium
CGCGTCAGCTCGCGGTATTGCAGCTCGTAGAGCCGGCGGTAGACGCCGCCCGCGGCGAGCAGCTCGCCGTGCGTTCCGGACTCGACCAGTCGCCCCTGGTGCAACACCAGGATGCGGTCGGCCCGCTGGATGGTCGACAGGCGGTGGGCGATGACCAGGCTCGTCCGACCGGCGAGCAACCGATCGAGCGCCGCCTGGATCCGTCGCTCGGTGTCGGTGTCGATCGAGGCGGTCGCCTCGTCGAGCACCAGGATCGGCGGATCGAAGGCGAGCGCTCGGGCGAAGGCGAGCAACTGCTTCTGGCCCACCGAGAGCCCGGCGCCACGCTCGGCGACCGGTGCCGAGAAGGCGCCCGGCAGGCGCTCGATGAAATCGATCGCCTGCGCTTCGCCCGCGGCCCAGCGCAGCCGTTCGTCGTCGAGCTCCGCGGCGCCCAGGCGCAGATTGCTCGCCACGTCGCCGGCGAATAGGAACACCTCCTGCAAGACCAGGCCGATCGCACGGTGCAGGGCGCCGAGGTCCCAGCGCCGCACGTCGACGCCGTCGACGCGCACCGCGCCCTCGTCGACGTCATAGAAACGCAGCAGCAGACTGGCGAGCGTCGACTTTCCCGCGCCGGTCGCACCCACCACGGCGACCATCTCGCCAGGGGCGACTCGGAAGCTCAGCTCCGCGAGCACCGGCTCGCCCGGACGATAGGCGAAGCCGACGCGGTCGAATTCGATCTCGCCGCGCACGTCGGCCGGCCGGAAAGGCTCCGCCGGCGCGACGATGGTCGCCGGAGTGTCGAGCAACAGGAAGAGCCGCTCCGAGGAGGCCATCGCCTGCTGCAGGATGTTGTACTTCTCCGACAGGTCGGCGAGCGGCTGGTAGAAGCGCTGCGCATATTGCAGGAAGGCGATCAACGCACCGACCGAGACGCTGCCCGCGAGCGCCTCCACACCACCCCGCCAGAGGATCAGGCCGATGCCGAGAGCGGTCAGCCACTCGACTCCGGGGTAGAAGACGGCGTAGTAGAAGATGCCGCGTACGTTGGCATCGCGGTGCGCAGCGTTGACTGCCGCGAGCTCCTCGCGCGAGCTCGCCTCGCGCTGGAAGAGCTGCACCACCGTCATGCCCGAGAGGCGCTCCTGGAGGAACGCGTTGAGGCGCGCCACCTGCAGCCGCACGGCGCGGAAGCTGTCGCGCGCCCGGAGCTTGAACCAGGCAGTGAGCAGGAAGAGGAGTGGCAGGATCGCGAACGTCACCAACGCGAGACGCCAGTCGAGCCAGAAGAGAACCCCGGCGATGCCGGCCAGGACCAGGAGGTCGCCGACGATCGACACGATGCCTGCAGTGAACAGCTCGTTGAGGGCGTCGACGTCGGTGGTCACCCGGGTGACCAGGCGCCCGACCGGATTGCGATCGAAGAAGGCGATGTCGAGGCGCTGGAGATGGGCGAACAGCTCCCGGCGTAGGTCCGCCATCACGCGCTGGCCGAGCTCGAGGAGGAGGTAACCCTGGCGGTAGAGCGTCGCGGCGCCCAGACCGAGCGACAGAGCGTAGAGGAGGGCGAGCAATGCCAAGCCCTCCATCGGCTGCGGACGGATCCCCCAATCCGCCAGCAGCTCGGCGAGCAGGCGCGCCGCGGGCGACGCCGCAGGCCCAGCCGGCGCGACGTAGAGATCGAGCGCCGCCGCGGTGGCGAGCGGACCCACCAGCTGAAGCAGCGAGGAGACGATCATCAATCCCGCCGCAGCGAGCGCCAGCCCGGCGTGCGGCCGCAGATAGGCGAGCAGCCGGCGCATCAATCGCGCGTCGTAGGCTCGGCCCAGCGCCTCCTCGGCGAACGGCGTTTCCATCGACCTCCCTCCGCGGCGCACCGCCGCCCGGCGAGCGTACCGAACCGCCCTCGGCTCCGCTACTTGCGGTGCGGCGCGAGGGATAGCGCACCTGCGGACCTTGATGTACACTCCCGAGTGACATTTCTTGTCGCAACCGCGGAGGAGCGCCATGCCGCCGTCCTTGAATCAACTGCTCAAGACCATGGTCGAGCAGGGGGGATCGGATCTCCACATCACCACGAACTCCCCGCCCCAGGTGCGCGTCGACGGCTTGCTCAAGCCGCTCAACCTGCCGCCGCTGACGCCGACCGAGACCAAGGCGATCTCCTACTCGATCCTCACCGACAACCAGAAGCACCGGTTGGAGGAGGATCTCGAGCTCGACTTCTCGTTCGGCATCAAGGGCCTGGCGCGCTTCCGCGCCAACGTCTTCCACCAGCGGGGCGCGATCGCCGCCGCCTTCCGCCAGATCCCCTACGAGATCCGGAGCTTCCGCGAGCTGGGGCTGCCGCCCATCATCGAGAAGATCTGCGAGAAGCCGCGCGGTCTGGTGCTGGTGACCGGCCCCACCGGTTCCGGCAAGTCGACGACGCTCGCCGCCATGCTCGACAAGGTCAACCGCGAACGCGCCGAGCACATCGTCACCATCGAGGACCCCGTCGAATACCTGCACAGCCACAAGAAGTGCATCGTCAACCAGCGCGAGCTGCACGCCGACACCCACAGCTTCGCCAACGCGCTGCGCTCCTGCCTGCGGCAGGATCCCGACGTGGTGCTGATCGGCGAGATGCGCGACTTCGAGACCGTCGAATCGGCGCTGCGCATCGCGGAGACCGGGCACTTGACCTTCGCCACGTTGCACACCAACTCGGCGGCGCAGACCATCAACCGCATCGTCGACATTTTCCCGGCGCACCAGCAGAGTCAGATCCGGGTGCAGCTGTCCTTCGTGCTCGAGGGGATCCTCTGCCAATCGCTCCTGCCGCGCGCCTCCGGCAAGGGGCGCGCGCTCGCGATGGAAATCCTGGTGCCCAACGCTGCCATTCGCAACCTCATCCGCGAGGACAAGGTGCACCAGATCTACGGCATGATGCAGACCGGCCAGGCGAAATACGGCATGCAGACCTTCAATCAATCTCTCGCGTCGCTCTACTTCAAACGGATGATCACCCTGCAGACCGCGCTCGCACGCTCGTCGTACGCGGACGAATTGCAGGAGATCATCGCTCGCGGACCGTCCGCCCTCAATCCGAATCTCACCGAGGGCACCGGCTCCACAGTCGCCTCAAGGAGCTAAGCCATGCCGAGCTTCGTCTGGAAGGGCAAGAACCGCTTCGGGGCGTTCCAGGAAGGAGTCCTCATCGCCGACACGCGCGACGCCGCGGTGGCGACGCTGCGGCGGCAGAACATCCAGCTCGCCTCGATCCGCGAGAAGGGGCGCGAGATCCGGATCCTGCCGAAGCTGCCGCTCAGGATCGGCGCGAAGCGAGTGGCGATCTTCACCCGCCAGTTCTCGGTGATGCTCGACGCCGGCCTGCCGCTCGTCCAGTGCCTCGAGATCCTCGGCGAGCAGGAAGAGGATCGCAACTTCCGCGAGATCATTCAGCAAGTGCGCACCGACGTCGAGTCTGGATCCTCGCTGGCCGACTCGATGCGCAAGCATCCGCGCGCCTTCAACAACCTCTACGTCTCGATGATCGCGGCCGGCGAGGCCGGCGGTATTCTCGACATCATCCTGCAGCGTCTGGCGACCTACATCGAAAAAGTCGTGAAGCTCAATGCCCAGGTGCGTTCGGCCCTGGTCTACCCGGTGACCGTCATCGTCATCGCCTGCGGCGTGGTCGCGATCATTCTCTGGAAGGTGATCCCGGTCTTCGCTCAGTTATTCGCCGGCCTCGGCGGCGAGCTGCCCTTCCTCACCCGCATGGTGGTCGGGGCGAGCAACCTCCTGGCGCGCTATTTCCCGATCATCCTGGCGCTGCTCGCGATCATCTACTTCCTGGTCGGCCGTTACCACAAGACGCACCGCGGGCGGCGCGTGATCGACGGCATGTTGCTCAAGATCCCGGCGATCGGCATGCTGTTGCGCAAGATCGCCGTGGCGCGCTTCTGCCGCACGCTCGCGACCCTCACCAGCTCAGGCGTGCCGATCCTCGACGGCCTCGAGATCACCGCCAGGACGTCGGGCAACGCGATCGTCGAGGACGCGATCATGGCCGTGCGCAAGAGCGTCGAGGAGGGCAAGACGATCTCCGGCCCGCTCGCCGAGACCAAGGTGTTCCCGCCGATGGTGGTGCAGATGATCAACGTCGGCGAGCAGACCGGCGCGCTCGATCAGATGCTCTCCAAGATCGCCGACTTCTACGAGGAGGAGGTCGACACCGCGGTGGCCGGCTTGATGAAGCTGATCGAGCCGCTGATGATCGTGATTCTGGGCGGCATCATCGGCACGATCGTCACCGCGATGTACCTGCCCATGTACTCGATCCTCAGCAAGATCGGATAGGACGGTCGATCACGCGGGATCCAGATAGCGCCTCGCGTCGCGTTCCGGGGAGGGGGCCCGCCCCCTCCCTTTTCGCTCCAGCCGTCGCATGACCCCCCAGCCGACCAACCCGCCACGACTCGATCGCCATCTGCGCTGGATGATCGTCATCCGGCTGGTCGTCGTCTCGAGCGTGCTGCTCTCGTACCTCGTCTTCGAGCTCTCCGCCCGCGGCGAGTTGCCCGAGCTCAACCTGCTGTACGCGATCGTCGCCGCGACCTACCTCGCCAGCGTGGTCTACATCGGGCTCCTCCGCCTGCTGGCGGGAAGCCTCGTCGTCCAGGCCTACGTCCAGTTCGCCGGCGACCTCGTGCTGGTGACCGGGCTGGTCTACTTCTTCGGCGGCATCACCAGCCCGTTCTCCATGCTCTACCTGGTGGACATCATGGTCGCGGCGGTGGTTCTCCGGCGCCGGGCCGGCCTGACCGTGGCCGGCATCTCCTACATCGCCTACGCGGCGTTGCTCACCGCGCTCGCCCGCGGCTGGCTGCCGGCGATCTCGCCGCTCCCCTCGGCGCTCGAGATTTCCTGGCGGATCTCCTACAACCTGGCGGTTCATCTCTTCGGGTTCTTCGCCGTCGCCCTGCTGACCTCCTATCTCGCCGAGAACGTGCTGCGCGCCGAAGAGGAGCTCGCGGCCAAAACGGGGAGCCTCGCCAACCTCGAGATCTTCCATCGCGACGTCATTCAGTCGATCTCGAGCGGGCTCATCTCCACCGACCTCGAGGGCCGCGTGACCTCGGTCAATCGCGCTGCCCTCGACATCCTCGGCACCACCGAGGCGGCCCTGCTCGGCCGTTCGATCGAGGACAGCGGGCTCTTCCCGTCGTCCGAGTGGCGAGCGACAGCGGACCTTTCGCTGCTCGCCGAGAAGATTCGCTCCGAGAGCGTCCTGCACCGCGAAGGCCGGGAAACGCCGATAGGTTTCACCGTGACTCGTCTGACCGACGCCGGCGGGGTGCTCACCGGGTGGATCGTGGTCTTCCAGGACCTCTCGCAGTGGCGCAAGCTCCAGGAGGAGCTGCGGCTGAAGGACCGTATGGCGGCGGTGGGCGAGCTTGCCGCGGGCCTCGCGCACGAGGTCGGCAACCCGCTCGCCGCGATCTCCGGATCGGTGCAGTTGCTCGCTTCCTCGCTCGGAACGAGCGACTCGCATCGCCGGCTGCTCGACATCATCGTCAAGGAGAGCCAGCGGCTCGACCGGACCATCAAGGGGTTCCTCCGCTTCGCCAAGCCCAAGGAGCGCTCGACGGTGCGCTTCGACATCGCCGCGTTGCTCGCCGAGAACACCGCGTTGCTGCGCAACTCCGAGGAGGCCACCGGCAAGCACCGTTTCCATCTCGACGTCGAGCCGCGGCGCGCCGGCGTGGTCGGCGACCCGGACCAGATCAGCCAGATCTTCTGGAACCTGGCGCGCAACGCCCTGCGCGCCATGCCCGAAGGCGGAACGCTCGCGATCCGTGGCCGCCCGCGCGGCGACGACTACCTCATCGAGTTCCACGACACCGGGCACGGCATGTCCGAGCAACAGCGCACGGCCCTTTTCCAGCCCTTCAAGACGTCTTTCGACGGCGGCACGGGCATCGGCATGGCGATCGTCTACCGCATCGTCCAGGAGCATGGCGGCGAGGTGACGGTGGAGAGCCTTCCCGGACGTGGAACCACCATCACCGTCGCCCTGCCCGCCCATCGCGAGCCGGCGACGGTAGCGACGGAGGCCTGAGTGGCGACCGGAAGCATCCTGATCGTCGACGACGAGACCAGCCTGGTGGACTTCCTCTCCGTGCTCTGCAGCGGCGAGGGCCTCGAAGTGGAGACCGCCGGCTCCGTCCGCGAGGCGCGCACCCGGCTCGCCGAACGGACGCCGGACCTCGTGCTCTGCGACATGATGATGCCCGACGGTAATGGGCTCGATCTCCTGCGCGAGCTCAAGGAGTCCGGCTCCCCGAGCTCGGTCATCCTGATGACCGCCTACACCTCCACCAAGAGCGCGATCGAAGCGATGAAGCTCGGCGCGTACGACTACGTGCCGAAGCCGTTCGACATCGACGAGCTCAAGGTGGTGCTGCACCGAGCGCTGGAGAAGAACCGTCTCTACGAGGAGAACACCTATCTCCGCCGCGAGCTCAAACAGCGCTACGCCTTCAGCAACATCATCGGGCGGAGCCCGCGCATGCAGGCCATCTTCTCGCTGGTCGAACGGGTGGCGCGGACCAACTCGACGGTCCTCATCTCCGGCGAGAGCGGCACCGGCAAGGAACTGATCGCCCGCGCCATTCACTACACCAGCCCGCGCGCCGCGCAGCGCTTTCTCTCCATCAACTGCGGCGCGATGCCCGAGAATCTCCTCGAGAGCGAGCTCTTCGGCCACGAGCGGGGCGCCTTCACCGGCGCCGTGCGCGACAAGAAGGGCCTCTTCCAGGAGGCGACCCGCGGCACGCTGTTCCTCGACGAGATCAGCGAGATGAGCCTCACCATGCAGGTCAAGCTGCTGCGCGCGCTCCAGGAGAAACTGGTGCGCCGGGTGGGCGGCAACGTCGAGGAGCCGGTCGACGTCAGGATCCTCGCGGCGACCAATCAGAATCTCACCGAGCGGATCGCGCGCGGTGAGTTCCGCGAGGACCTCTACTACCGGATCAACGTCATCCCGATCGACGTCCCGCCGCTCCGCACGCGGCGCGAGGACATCCCCCTGCTGGTCGACCACTTCCTGCACAAATACTGCGAGGCGCTCCACCAGCCGGCCAAGCGCATCTCCGCCGAAGCGATGCGCCTGCTCGAGGGCTACTCCTGGCCGGGCAACGTGCGCGAGCTGGAGAACATCGTCGAGCGCGCCGTGGCGCTCTCGACGTCGCAGGTGATCACCGCCGCCGATCTCCCGCGACCGCTCTCCTCGACCACCCCTCACGGCGAGCGCGACTTCGCCCTTCCCGTCGAGGGGCTCGACCTCGAGGCCCTGCTGGAGCAGATCCGCGCCGACCTGATGCGCCAGGCCCTCGATCGCGCCGGCGGCGTGCAGACTCAAGCCGCCGAGATCCTCGGCATGACCTTCCGCTCTTTCCGTTACTACGCGCGCAAGGCCGGTCTCACCGGACGCGTCTGAACCGCGCCATGCCCCGGCGGGATCGTCCCGAGGACCTGCTGGGCGACGACGCCGACCTGCTGCCGACGCGCGAGAAGCACGGCCGCCGCCGGGCCGATGCGGTGCGCCGGCGCGCCGAGAAGCTCCGCCCTCAGGGGTCGGCAGAGCCGCCGGCGCAGGAAACCGCCGGCGCGCCCCTCCCCGGCGAGGCCCTGGTGATCTCCATCACGCGCGGCCAGTGCGAGATCGAGCTGGGTGGCGAGATTCTCCCCTGCCACCTTCCGAAATCCCTCGCGCTCGCCCAGCAGAGCGAGCTCGCCGTGGGCGATCGCATCCGGCTCGCGCGGCGCCCGAACGGCGCGCTGGTCGCGGCCGAGATCCTGCAGCGGCGCAACCGGCTGTCGCGCCCCGATCCGCTGCTCGCCCATCGCGAGCGCGTCCTCGCGGCCAACGTCGACCTCGCCGTCGTGGTGACCTCGGTGCGCCAGCCGCCGTTCTCGCCCGGCCTCGTCGATCGCTTTCTCGTCGCCCTCGCCCACGGCGGCGTCCCGGCGGCGCTGGCGGTCAACAAGATCGACCTTCTCGCGGGCCCTCCCGAGGAGGACCCGGAGCTCGCCTCGCTCGCCACCTACCGTTCGCTCGACCTGCCGGTGGTCCTCTGCTCGCGGACGAGCGGCGCCGGTCTCGAGGCGCTGGCCACGCTGCTCGCGGGGAAGGTGGCGGTCTTCGTCGGTCACAGCGGCGTCGGCAAGAGCTCTCTTCTCGCAGCGCTCGCGCCGGAGGCCGAGGTGCGGATCGGCGAGATCTCGGGAGCGAACTCCAGAGGCCGGCACACGACCAGCCGCTCGCGCATCTACGTGCTCGGCGACGGCACGCGGATCATCGACACCCCGGGTATCCGGGAGTACGGGCTCTGGCGGCTCGACGCGCGCGAGCTCGCCACCTACTTCGACGACTTCGCGCCGCACGCTGCCGACTGCCGCTTCACCGACTGCAGCCACACCCACGAGCCACGCTGCGCGGTGCGCGGTGCCGCCGAGCGCGGCGAGCTCGCGCCGGCCCGCTATGCGACCTACCTGCGGATTCTCGAGTCGCTCAAGGCGCGCTGAGCTCGGCGCCGCTCACTCCGGCAGACGGGTCTCCCACAGGCCGTAGCCCGAGGAGCCGATCAGGAGCCTCTCGCCGACCACCAACGCGGACCGGATCTCGGAGGCGGCGAACGGCGGCGCGAGCGGGCGCTGCTGCCGCAATTCGCCGTCCCAGAGGACAGCGTCCCGCTCGCCCACCAGGACGAAGGAGAACCGGCCGTCGCCGGTGGGCAGCGGACGCCGTCCGGTGGCAACCGCGAGGCGTTCCGCTTCCGCCACGGCGGGCACCCGGGCCGCGAGGAGACGGGCGTCGGACGCCACGCGCTCGAAGCGGCCGCCACGGCCCTCGAAGATGCCCGCGCGAGTCCGTGCGTAGAGGCGCCCGCCCTCCTCGGCGAGTTGCTCGACGCGCGCCGTGCCGAGCTCGGCCATGCGCTCCCAGGCACCGCCGCGACGCGCGAAGAGACCCGCTTCCGTGGCCGCGTAGACCGTCGACTCCGACGTCGCGAGGGCGAGGACGGTCGGCAGCTCGGCCGGCGTCGGTTCGAACGACGTGCCCCCGTCGGGGGAGCGGTAGACCCCCGACGCCGGACCGGCGTGCGCCACCGCCGCGAAGATCTGATCGCCCATGCGGGCGAGCGCGGGCACCCGCACGTTGCGCATGACGAGCGGGCGGGAGACGAAACTCTCGCCGCCGTCGGACGAAACCCAGACGCCGGCCCCTTCGCTGCCGAGCAGTACCCGCCCGGGCGAGTCCGGGCGCGCGGCGATCGCCAGCACCGCCAGGTTCGCCGGCGTGGTGCGGCGAAACGAAGTCGCACGATCGGTCGAGAGGTAGGCGCCGGCGACTGTCCCGGCGAGCAGCCGCTCGCCCCCCAGCACCGCGAAGCTCGGTGTCCGCCGCTCGGCGAGCCCGCCCTTGAAACGCGACCAGCGCTCGCCCAGCGCGTCGCCGCGGTAGACCCAGCCGCAGGTCGATGCCCAGATCTCGCCCGGACGATCGAGCGCTGGATGCAGGCTGAAGACCTCGGTGTCGAGCACCATGCCATCGAAGACGCCCCGCCAGGTCGTGCCGCCGTCGTCGCTGCGATAGACCCGGCGCCAGGTCCCCGCGAGGATGGTCTCTGGATGCCGGGCATCGACATGCAGGCTCGACACGTGGACCAGCCCGGGCTCGCTCTCTCCGAGGCGTCGCCAGCTCCCGCCGGCGTCGTCGGAACGGTAGACCCCACGGCGGGTTCCGGCGTAGATCCGATCCGCCACGCCGGGTACCAGCGCCAGCGCGTACACCTGATCCTCGTCGCCGCTCTCGAGCCGCGGCAGCCGCCAGGTCGCGCCGTCGTCGTCGCTCGACGCCACCGCGCCCCCGCCCCAGATGCCGAAGAGCCCCGCCCAGAGGCGCTGCGGCCGATTGGGATCGAAGCTGAGCGCCGCCACGACCCAGCCCGGGAAGGGCACCTCCACGCCGGCATTCCGCCAGTTCTCTCCGGCATCGTCGGAGCGGTACAGGTGGCCGCCCGAGGTGCCCGCGAAGGCACGATCCGGGTGGCGGGGGTCGAAGGCCAGACTGCGGACGTCGCCGCCGAAGAGTGGCGCCGGCTGCCAGACCTCGCCGCGCGCGCGGGCCGCGGCGAGCAGCAGGAGCAACCCCAGGCCGGCGAGGCGTGGAAGGGCGCGGCGGCCTCGCATCTGCGGCGCTACTCGCCGCCCTGGCCGCTGCTCGGCTTGGCGGCAGGTTTCGCGGCATCGCTCGCCGCAGCCGGCTCGGCGGCGGCCGGCTTCTTCTCCGCGCCGGGAGCCTTCTCCCCGGTGGGCTTGCTCTCGCGGCTTTCTCCCCCGCCCTTGGCGGCGTAGTCGGTGACGTACCAACCGCTCCCCTTGAACTGGAACGCCGGCGCCGAGAGGAGTTTCTTCAGCGCACCGCCGCAGTTCGGGCAGACGGCGAGCGGCGGCTCGTCGACTTTCTGCAGGACCTCGGTCCGCTGGGAGCAGGAATCGCAGAGGTATTCGTAGAGCGGCATGCGCGTCCTCGTCGTCCGATCAGGAGTCGGCGCGTAGCTTGATCTTGATCCCGCCCGAGGCGGCCGCGGGCTCGGCGACCCCCGACTTTCGAATCAGCTGCAGCACGCTGTACGCGTAGAGCAGACGCGCATTGTCCGGCGGTGCGAGGGGACCGCGTGTGCAGAGCTCGTAGAGCGTGCGCTTGCCGTCGACCGCGGCGATCAGCTGGTACTCCTGCTCGTCGAGCGCCACCTCGAGCAGGTCCTCGAGCCGATAGGCGGGCTCGAAGAGCACGTCCTTGCCGCCCATCCGCTGCACCAGGGACTTGGCGTTCGCCGCCCGCTTGACCCCTTGCACGATCACCTGACGGAGCGGGATCTGAATGCGCACGATCTGCTGAGTGTCGAAAGCTCCGATGCGAAAGGTGACCTCCCCCTCCTCCCAGGCGAAGAGGCTCCAGACGATCGCCTCGACGTGCTCACGGATCGCCTGGAAAACCTGCCCGGGGGAGAGCGTCCCCTGTTCGATCAACACTTCTCCCAGGCGGCGGCTGCCACTGCCCCGCTTCTGCATCGCGGCGTGGAAGTCGCCCTCGGAGAGCCGGCCCGCGCGGCGCAGGAAGCCGCCCAGGCTGTCGGCGAGATCGCTCGAAGAGGCGTGGACCACGTAGCCGTTCTCGAGGAAGATCCGCTTGACCACCTCGCCGAGCGTGGCCTCGACCACGCCCGCGACGCGCGCCTGGTGGATCACGGCGAGCATCTCCGGCAGTGCGGTCTGCCGGAGATCGCCCCGGTATTGGTAGACCTTCTCCAAATCGACGCCCTCGAAACTGGGATCATACCTTGCGCCCGGTCCCGGGTTGCGGCGCGCGCCGACCTCTGATGGGATGGCGCGGTGCTGACACCCGAAGCTGCCTGGCAGCGCCTCGAGCCGCACCTCGGGCCCCTCCCCGTCGAACCGGTGGCGCGGGGCGCGGCGCTCGGCCGCGTGCTCGGCGCGACGCTCCGCGCCAGCTGCGATCTGCCGCCCGCCGACGTCTCGGCGCTCGACGGCTATGCCTATCGCGGCGAGCTCGCGCCCGGCTCGGAGCTCCCGGTGGCCCTCGTCGTCCCCGCCGGCACCCCGCCCGGCGTCCGGCTGCCCGACGGCGCGGCGGCGCGGATCTTCACCGGCGCCCCGGTACCCGACGGGGCCGATCGGGTGATCGGGGTCGAGGAGACGGTCGCCGTCGGCGAACGCGTGCAGCTGCTCCGTCCGGCCGGCGCTGGCAACGCGATCCGGCGCCGCGCCGAAGCGCTCGCGACCGGCAGCGAGCTGCTCGGCCGCGGCACGCCGCTCTCGCCAGCCGCGCTCTCGCTGCTCGCCAGCCAGGGACTCGCGACGGTCCCGGTCCACCGGCCGCCCCGCGTCGCGGTGCTCACCACCGGCGACGAGGTGGTGCCACCCACGGCTGCTCCCGGCCCGGGCCAGGTGCGCGACTCGCACAGCGATTTTCTGCTCGCCTCCATCGCCCGCCTCGGCCTCGCCGGCCGCTCGCTCGGCATCGCGCCGGACGACCCGGACGAGCTCGCTCGCCGCATGGCCGAAGGACTCGCGGCCGACGTGCTGCTGACCTGCGGCGGAGTCTCGATGGGCGAATCCGACTTCACCGAGAGCGCGCTCGCCGCCCTCGGCTGCCAGGTCCTCTTCGACGCCGTCGCCATTCAGCCCGGCAAGCCCCTGGTCGCGGCACGGCGCGGCGCCGTGCTCATCTTCGGCTTGCCGGGCAACCCGGCGTCGGTGATGGTCGCCTGGTGGCTCTTCGTCGCGCCGGCGCTCCGCCGTTTGGCCGGCGAGCAGGACGGTTTCTGGCGGCTCGCAGAATCAGCCGAGCTCGGCGGGCCGATTCCTGGCGCCAAGGGGCGCGACCGCTTCTTGCCGGCGACCTGGGAGCTCGTCGCCGGACGCCTGCGGGTGGCGCCGCGCGAGCCGCGCGGCTCGCACGACCTGCCGGCGTTCGCGGGCGCGACCGCCCTCATCCGGGTGCCGGCGAATGCCGCGCCGCGCTCGCCGGGAGAGCCCTGCGAGGTGCTGCGCCTCGACCGTTGAGGTCAACGGGAGGCGTGGCGGAAGCGCATGGGAATCGAACCCACCTCCGTCGCCACCGAGGGCTCCGGACAACGGTTTTGAAGACCGCGGAAGGCACCAGCCCCCGCGCGCTTCCGGCGCGATTCTACTCGGCCTTCGCCGCCGCGGGCGGAGTCGCCGCGGCGGCCTCGGCGGCCGCCGGCTTCTCGCCCTTTTTCTCCTTGGCCTTGGGCGGCTCCTGCGGCATCGGCTTGCGCGGGAAGGGGCCCTCCAGAGTCGCCGCGTTGTAGAGGAACGTGGCCATCACGACCGAGGCCTGCATGAGATCCTCGCGGTCGAGGCGCTCGTAGGTGTCGATGTTGGAGTGGTGCGACCGGGTCCCGTAGTCGCGCGGATCCTGCACGAATTGGAAGCCGGGGATTCCGACGCCGTCGAACGACTGGTGATCGGTGCCGCCGGTGTTGTCCATGGTGACGATGGCGACGCCCAGGTCGGCGAGCGGCGCGATCCAGTCCGCGAAGAGCATCTTGGCCCCGAGGTTCTCCTGGGCGTAGATCCCGCGCACCCGGCCACCGCCGTTGTCGAGATTGAAGTACGCCGCGAGCTTGGGGTGCTCGGGCTTCGCCTGGATCGGCCAGGTCGGCTTGCGGTAGCGCTTGGGCAGCGCGAGCTCCGCCTCGTCGGTCGGCTCGGGACGGCTGGCGAAATGCTCTTCGACGTAGGCGCGCGAGCCGAGCAACCCCTGTTCCTCGCCGCTCCAGAGCCCCACGCGAATGGTGCGTCGCGGCTTCACGCCGATCGCCTTGAGGATCCGCAGCGCCTCCATCACCACCGCCGACCCGGCGGCGTTGTCGGTTGCTCCGGTACCGGCGTGCCAGGAGTCGAGATGCGCCCCGGCCATCACGACCTCGCCGCTCTTGTCACTGCCCGGCAGCTCGGCGAGCGTGTTCCAGGCCAGCGTCGAGTCGCGTTCGAAGCGCGCCTCGACGTCGATCTCGACCTCCACCGTCTCGCCGGCGTCGATCAGCCGGCGCAATCGCTCGTAGGGCTCGACCGCCATCACCAGCCCGGGGACTCCGGGCGGACCGTCGGTGAGCCCCTGGCCGCCACCGCCCCCGACGCGCACCAGGCCGTACTCGAAGCTCGAGACCTCGATCGTCGCCAGGGCTCCCTCGGCGGCCAGCAGCTCGTTCGCCTTCCGCCAGAGCTCACGACGCTTGCGCGACCGCTCGCGCCAAGCCTCGCGGTCCCGCTCCTCCGGGATGTCGTAGATCGCGAGCTTGTCGAGCGCCGCGGCGTCGTGCCGACGGAACATGGGGTCTTCGGGCGGCTTGCGTTCGGGCGTTTCCGAAACCAGCAGGATCTTGCCGGCCAGCTTTCCCTTGAGCTCCTCGACGTCCTCGGGTTTCTCGAGCTTGGCCTCGATCACCTCGCCCCGCCGGGGACCGTCGGTTCCCGGCGTCCAGGCCTTGGGCAGCGCGGCGAGCACGGCCGGGGAGGGCGCCGTCATCCGGACCTCGGCGCGGGTGAAGCTCCAGCCCTCGCCGAACTCGTAGGATTCGAGGTGGGCGTTCGCCAGCCCCCAGGCGGCGAGCTGCTCTCGGGTCCAATCGTTGGCCGCCTTCATCTGCGCCGAGCCGGTGAGCCGCGGACCGATCACGTCGGTGAGGTGGCGCGCCGTCTCCATCACCTGCGACCGCCGGAATCCCTCGTCGCGGATCTTGCCCAGCGTCTCGTAGTCTGGGCTTCCGGCTGCGGAGAGCGGCGTGGCGATCAGGAGGGCGGAGACCAGGACGACGAGGCGATGCTGCATCACGTGCTCCTTTCGCGAAGCGACTGCGAGACGTTATCCCGGGTCCGGGCTCAGGTGACCCGCCCGAGCAGGCGGGCGGATCCGAGGAGTCGGCTGTAGGCCATGCCGACGTAGTACCAGTGCAACAGGAAAGCCTCGCGTACGGCCCGCCCCATCCAGGCGAGCGAGCCCCGGACCGGCGGCGCTCCGGCGGCCGGCGAGAGCAGGGTCTCGAGGCCGAGTCCACGCGCCAGTGCTCCGGCCCTCGCGAGATGCAACGGATCGCTCACCAACACGAGCCGAGTCCAGCCGTGGGCGCGCAACGTCGCGCGCACGTTGAACAGGTTCTCGAGGGTGTGCCGGCTCCGGTCCTCGATCAGCAGCGCAGCGGCAGGAACACCGCGCGCCAGCAGGTAGTCGCGACCGGCCTCCGCCTCGCTCTTCGTGGAGGCCCCGGTCACGCCCCCCGAGACGATCAGCCGCGGCGCCCGACCCTGGGAGAGCAAGCGCTCGCCCCGCTCGAGGCGGGCGCGGAAGACCGCGGTCGGCTGGTCGCCGACCAGCTCGCGCCCGAGCACCAGGATGGCGTCGGCCGGCCCCCGGTCGTCGCGCGAGGCGTCGCGCAGAACCTGCGGCAGGCGCCAGGCGACCGGCAGGCCGAGCCCGGCGAGCGCGGAGGCCAGCGCGAGCGCCAGCGACGAGAGCCCGCCCGGTCCCAGCTCCCGCAGGAAGTCGAGGCGCTTCTGCCCCATGAGCTCGACGGCCCGCCCCTCAGTCGCCCCCGAGACGGAGGTGCTCGAGCTTGCGGCGTGCCTTCTCGTCGCGCGACAAGTTGCGATCGTGGCCGTAGAGGGCGCGCTCCCACGAGCCGTAGTACGGGTTCGGCAGCAGGATCCAGCGTTCGCCCCAACGCATGAGGTGCCGTTCGGCCAGCGCGGCGCGCTCCTGCGGTGCGGTCCAGCCGCCGCCGACGAAGTCGTTCAAGTCGTCACCCAGCAGCAGGAGCACGCGGTATCCCTTCGCGACCTCGGCGCGACGGCTCGTCTTGTCGCTCGTCCACTCGGCGCGCTCGCCGGGGTGCAGCAGGGTGTCGACGTCGTCGCGCAGCGGGAAACCCCAGCGTGCCAGGTTGTCGCGCGTCGCGCCTTCTTCCACGGCGGCGCGGTTGGTGACGTAGAAGACCGTCACCCCGCGCTCGGCGGCGTAGCGTGCGAACTCGACCGCACCCGGAACCGGCAGCGCGGCTCGTCGCTCGATCCAGGACCGCCAGCGCGCGCTGTCGTAAGTCGAGCCGGCGAGGATCGACTCGGCTTCGAAGGCCGAGTTGTCGAGCAACGTCTCGTCGACGTCGGCGATCACCGCCGGCGGCAAGGCCGACGCATCGGCGCTCTGCTCGACCGCCGCGGTCCAGCTCGCGTCGGCGAGCGCCCGGTCGAGGGCCCGCCGCGCCACCGCGAAGGCGCTCCAGGCGAGGGCGCGGTATTCCGCCGAGGTCTGCAGCCACAGGACCGAGGTCAACCGTTCGTCGGTCGCCGGCGAGACGACGGCGGGCGGAGGCGGAGCGGACGGGGTGGCCGCCGGCGGCGCGGGAGTGGCGGGAATCGGCTCCGGCGGGGCGGTCGAGCGGCAGCCGGCGGCGAGCGCCATCAGGACGAGCAGCGAGATCGGACCTCGGTGACGTGTCGGCACGGGTGCGTCCTTTCCAGGCGGCCGCCGGGGCGGCCGGTGCGCGGTGATTCTCTCCCGGCGCCCCCCTCTCGCCAACTCTTCACGACGGCCGCAGACTGCTCACTCCGGTCCACGCCGGACGCCTGCACCCGCGCTCAGACCGGCGGCCAGGCGAGGTCGACGATCTGCAATCGATGATCGCTCCACGGGGTCGTGCGCAGCTGGTAGTCGATTGGCGCCAGGCGCGGCCCGACGATCGCCTGGTCGATCGCCAGCAGCGGCAGCGGCGCCGGCCAGGTCGCCGACCAGCCGTGGCCTGCGAGATCGTAGGCGTGCCGGTAGCCCGCCGGCAGCCGGGCGAGGGCGCGCGAGCGGCGCGGCGCGTTGAGGTCGCCGAGCAGGAGATCGGGGCGCTCTCGCGCCAGGGTCTCCATCAACCGCCGCAGCAGCGGGTCGCGCCGCACGAGCGGCGAGGAGATCAGGTTGGCGCCCAAGACGAGCAATCGCTCGCCGCGGAACGTCCACTCCACGCGGACGATCTGCAGCTCCCGGTCGGCGACCAGCGCCTCGGCCGTCGCGAGGTCGCCGCGGGCGAGCAGGGTCAAGGAGCCGACCGACTGTCGCCGGTGCGTGGCGGCGAACCGCGCCTCGAGGTCGCGCGGGCCACGGCCGGCGGCTTCCGAGAGCAGCACCAGATCGGCGTCGGCTTCCCTCAGCGCCGTGACGACCCGCTCGGCTCCGAAGCGGAACCCCGCGACGTTCCAGCCCACGACCCGCGCCCGCCGCTCGCGCGGCTGTTCGACCGGCGCCGCACCCCAACGGTTCTCGACCAGCAGGCCGACGAGCGCGGGGGGTATCGCCACCAGTAGGCAGACCAACGCCCGCCGCCGCGCGCCACGGGCCGCAGCGATCAGCGCGCAGATCGCCACCAGGGCGGCGACCACCAGCGAGGGGAGGTAGAAGAGCAGGGCCGTCGGCAGCGTCCGATCGCGCGCCAGCTGGCCGAGGACCCAGGCCGCCGACAATCCGGCCGCGAACGCGATGGCAATCCCCCCCCGGCGTCTGCCGCGCCGCAT
>CAZPZW010000064.1:0-17065 GCA_964591165.1 uncultured Thermoanaerobaculia bacterium
TGGTGCTGCGCTGGATCCGCACCGAGGTGCGCATCCCGGTCGCGCTCGCCAAGTAATCGCCACGACGGATCGGGCAGGTCCCGATTTCGGCAGCATTCTCCCGAATCGGGGAGCGTGGAGCACCCGCGGCCCGCTTTCCTCGGGCACGATTCTTGATCTCTCCATTGCCCGGCCGGCGACTTCGCTGGCCGGGTTTTCTACTTCGACCGGGGGATCCATGCGCCAGTTGGTCCGACCGTCCGCCGTTCTCGTCCTCGTCTTGGCCGCCCTCTCCCCGCTCTACGCCGCATCGGCACCGCAAGGCGCAGCCGCAGAACGCGCCTTCGCCGAGCGGCTCGCGGGGCGCGTACAGGAGCTCGCCTCCGCCGGCGAGTTCTCCGGCGTCGTGCTGGTCGCCAAGCAGGGGCGCGTCGTCGCCGAAGTCGCGGCCGGCCTCGCCGAGCGGCGCTTCGCCGTTCCGGTCACGACCGACACGCGCTTCAACGTGGGCTCGATCACCAAGGACTTCACCCGCCTCGCCATTCGCCAACTCGCGGCGGCCGGCAAGCTCGGGCTCGACGACCCGCTCGTCAAGCACCTGCCCGACTACCCCGATGCCGACATCGCACGGCGGGTGACGCTACGTCAGCTGCTCGACATGCAATCGGGCCTCGGCGACTTCTTCGGCGAGCGGTACCAAGCCACGCCCAAGGACCAGCTGCGCGAGCTTTCCGACTACTTGCCGCTCTTCGCCGGCCGGCCGCTGCTCTTCGAGCCGGGCAGCTCGCGGCGCTATTCGAACGCGGGCTACGTGGCGCTCGGCCTGGTGATCGAGCGGCTCACCGGCCGGAGCTATCGCGACGTCGTGGAGTCGGCGATCTTCGCGCCCGCCGGCATGCCGAGCGCCGGCTTCTTCGCGCCGGACGACGTGGAGCCGCGGGTCGCCACGGGCTATACCCGTGCCGGTTGGGGCACCGGCGAGGCGCCGCACGGTCCCTGGCTGACCAACGTCTACTCGCTCCCTGGACGCGGCAGCTCGGCCGGCGGCAGCTATGCCACGGCGCGTGATCTGCTGGCCTTCGACCGCGCGCTCGCGACCGGAGTCTTCGCGGCAGCGGGAATCCCCGGCGGCTCGGGCGGCCAAGGTATCGCGGGAGGCGCCCCCGGACTCAATGCGGCGCTGGAGTCCGACTGGGATCTCGGCTGGACGATCGTGGTGCTGGCCAATCTCGATCCACCCTCCGCCGAGAAGCTGGCGCGGGAGATTCGCGAACAGCTCGGCCTGCCTGCCGATTCCGAGGGCCCGCCGCATCGCTGAGCGCGGCTCCGGGCTTGCGCTCCGCAGGCGCGAGCCCTACACTGAGCGCCGCATCGCGAGGGGTGTCCGCTGGCCGCCAGGGGTGGCCGGCGGGCTGAGATCAGACCCTTGGAACCTGATCCGGTTCACACCGGCGGAGGGACAGCGACCATGACCCAGATCCCTGTCAACCGTTTCGGCGTCCCGCTCGGCCGCGCTCCCTGGGTGGAGCGCCGCCGGGGCGACGCGGCGCCGACCCAGCTCGCCTACGCCCGCCGCGGCATCGTCACCGAGGAGATGCGGCACGCCGCCTTCCGCGAGCGGGTGGCGCCGGAGCTGGTGCGCGACGAGGTCGCGCGCGGCCGCGCCATCCTGCCGGCGAACCTCCGCCACCTCGAGCTCGAGCCGATGGTGATCGGCAAGCGCTTCACCACCAAGATCAACGCCAACATCGGCAACTCGGCGGTCTCCTCCTCGATCGACGAGGAGGTCGAGAAGCTGCGCTGGGCGGTGAAGTGGGGCGCCGACACGGTCATGGACCTCTCGACCGGCCGCCAGATCCACGAGACCCGCGAGGCGATCGTCCGCAACTCGACGGTGCCCATCGGCACCGTCCCGATCTACCAGGCGCTCGAGAAGGTGAAGGGCAAGGTCGAAGAGCTCTCGATCGGCATCTTCATGGAGACCCTGCGCGAGCAGTGCGAGCAGGGGGTCGACTACTTCACGATCCACGCCGGCGTCCGCTTGAAGTACATCCCGCTCACCGCCGCCCGGGTGACCGGCATCGTCTCGCGCGGCGGCTCGATCCTCGCCAAGTGGTGCCTGGCGCACCACCAGGAGAACTTCCTCTACACCCACTTCCACGAGATCTGCGAGCTGATGCGCCGGTACGACGTCGCCTTCTCGCTCGGCGACGGCCTGCGTCCGGGCTCGATCGCCGACGCCAACGACGCGGCGCAGTTCGCCGAGCTCGACACGCTGGGCGAGCTCACCGAGATCGCCTGGGCCCACGACTGCCAGGTGATGGTCGAAGGACCGGGGCACGTTCCGATGCACCTCGTGCAGGAGAACGTCGAGCGCCAGCAACGCATCTGCAAGGAGGCGCCTTTCTACACCCTGGGTCCGCTGGTGACCGACATCGCGCCAGGTTACGACCACATCACCTCGGCGATCGGCGCCGCGATGATCGCCTGGCACGGCACCGCCCTGCTCTGCTACGTGACCCCCAAGGAGCACCTGGGGTTGCCCAACCGGGACGACGTCAAACAGGGGGTGATCGCCTACAAGATCGCCGCCCACGCCGCCGACCTGGCGAAAGGTCTCCCCGGCGCTCGCGAGCGCGACGACGCGCTCTCCCGGGCGCGCTTCGAGTTCCGCTGGGAGGACCAGTTCGATCTCTCGCTCGACCCCGAGACCGCCCGCGCCTACCACGACGAGACGCTGCCGCAGGAAGGGGCCAAGGTGGCCCACTTCTGCTCGATGTGCGGGCCGCATTTCTGCTCCATGGAGCTCACCCGCGAGCTGCGCGAGTTCGCCGCGGCCAAGGGCCTGACCACCGAAGCGGCGATCGCCGCCGGCCTCGACGAGAAGGCGGCGGAGTTCCGCCGCGCCGACGCCGCGCGCGACCTCGTGCAGCTCGGGCAGCGCTCCGAATAGACTGCTCGGCCTGAGCCCGCGAACCCTCCTCCGCCGTCTCCTCGCCCTCCGCCTCGACTTCGGCCCGGCCGCGGCGTCGGCGAAGCGCGAGCTGCTCGCGGCGCTGGCGCGCGCCGAGCTCCCCAGCGCGCCCGAGGTGCTGGCCTTCCACGACCAGCTCCTCTTCCTGCGCGCCTATCCGGACGACGCAGCGATCGCCGCCGAAGCCGACCGGCTGCTCGCCCGCTTCGCGCGCCGCGCCGATCTCGCCCGCTTCCGCGACGAGCTCGCCGATTCCGGCATCGCCGGGACGGTGATCCGTTACCCGTTCTTCTTCCCCACCGCCCTCTGGCTCGCCCGCCGCTATCCGCGTGCGCTCGCGATCGACTGGGAGAACACCGCCGAGGCGGAGCTCCGGCCGCTGCTCGCCGCCGCCCTGCCGCCAGCCGAGACCGTCTGGCTGCGCGACCGGCGGCCCTCGGCGCGGAAGACCCTCGGCGCCCTCGCCGGACCGGGGCGCAGCGACGCAGCGGCGCTCCTCGAGCGCTTGGCGGCGCTGCCCGGCGACGGTTTCACCCGCGAGGCGCTGCACGACGCCGTGGCGCCCGTCTACCTGCTCCGGGCGCGGCTCGGGACGCCCGAACGCAGCACGGCGCGGGCGTCGCACGCTCCGCTCGTGGTGCGTCAGACGCCGCCACGGCGCGACCGCCCGGCGCTCGCCGAGGAGCTCGACCGCCCGCCGCGCGCGATCCGCGAGGTACGGGGCGGCGAGGCTGCGGAGCTTCTCGCACTCGCCCGCGAGGCCATGGTCACCCGGGCGCGCGATCTCGATTGCTTCTCCTACGGCGACCCGCGCGACGTCCGGCGGATCGCGCACGACGACGGGCTCGAATTCGTCGCCTTCGGGTCGCTCCCCGAGCGCCGGCTGCTGCTCGCCGCGGCCTACGGACTGCTCACCCTGCGCAACGGCGTGCCGCTCGGCTACGTGCAGCTCGATGCCTTCCTCGGCACGGCGCTGGTCCACTTCAACACCTTCGAGACTTTTCGCGGCGCCGACGCCGCCTGGGTCTTCGCCCGCGTGCTCGCCACCGCCCGCGCCCTCTTCGCCGTCGACGCGTTCGCGATCGAGCCCTACCAACTCGGGCACCTGAACGACGAGGCGCTCGATTCCGGCGCCTGGTGGTTCTACGCCAAGCTGGGCTTCGCGCCGCGCGATGCCGCGGTGCGCCGCCTGGCGCGATCGGAAGCCGCCCGCCTCCGCCGCCAGCCTGGCGGCCGCTCTTCGCGGGCGACGCTCGCCCGACTGGCCAGGGCGCACCTCTTCTTCGAGCCCCTCGGCCGGCCGGCACACGTCGCGCCGCACGCAGCGATCTCGCGGGCGATCAGCGCCGCCGTCGCCGCGCGGCCCGAGCCGGCCGGCGAGGCGCTCGCCGCGATGACCACCACCGCTCGTGAACGGCTCGGGCTCGCCGCGCGCCACGCCCTGAGCGCCAGCGAGGCGCTCTGGCTCGGGCGCTGGGCACCGATGATGATGACCCTGCCCGGCTTCGCCACCTGGACGCGGGCCGAGCGCGCCGCCCTGGGCAGGCTCGTATCGCTGAAGGCCGGCCGGCGCGAAGCGGCGCTGGTGCCCGCTCTGCGCGCCCACCCGCGTTTCGCCCCGGCGCTGCTCGAGTTGGCCCGCCGCCACGGCGCCGGGTCCGACCTGCGCTGAGCCCGCCCCGTCCCCCGCGGCCCGGGTCTAGAATGGGTTGCATGAAGCCCAACATCTCCCCGCGCGGCCGCGCCATGCCCGCCTCCCCCATCCGCAAGTTGATGCCGGTCGCCGACGAGGCGAAGCGCCGCGGCGTGAAGGTCTTCCATCTCAACATCGGACAGCCCGACCTGGAGACTCCCGCGGTGATGCGCGACCGTCTGACGCGCGCCGAAAGGGTGTTCGCCTATACTCCCTCGGGAGGCACGCCGGAGTATCTCGAGTCGCTGCGCACCTACTACGCGCGCCTCGGTTTGCCGCTCGATCTCGACGAGCTCATCGCGACGACCGGCGGCTCGGAGGCGATCCTCTTCGCCCTCTTCGCCACCACCTCGGACGGCGACGAAGCGCTGATCGTCGAGCCCTACTACACCAACTACAACGCCTTCGCCACCCTGGCCGGGGTGCGCCTGGTGCCGCTGCGGACGCGCGGCGAAGACGGCTTCCACCTGCCGCCCCGCGAGGCCTGGGAACGGGCCCGCTCGAGCCGCACGCGGCTGGTCATCCTGTGCAACCCGAACAACCCGACCGGCACGGTCTACACCCACGAGGAGCTCGCGATGGTCGCCGAATTCTGCCGCGACCATGGGCTCTTCCTGATCTCCGACGAGGTTTACCGGGAGTTCGTCTACGACGGGCGGGAGGCGGTCTCGGCGCTCTCGCTTCCGGGCTTCGAGGATCAGGTGATCATGGTCGACAGCCTCTCCAAGCGTTACAGCGCCTGCGGCATCCGGTTGGGCTCGCTCGCGACGCGCAACGGCGAGGTGCATCAGGCCTGCCTGCGCATGGCGCAGGGCCGGCTCTCGCCGCCCGGGCTGGCGCAACTCGTCGCCGCAGGCGCCGTCGAGCTCGGCCGCGACTACTTCGACCGCGTGGCGCTCGAATACCAGGGACGGCGCGACCTGCTCTACGCCGGGCTCACTCGGATCCCCGGCCTCTTCCTGCGCAAGCCCGAGGGTGCCTTCTACTTCATCGCGCGCCTGCCGATCCTGGACAGCGAGGACTTCGCCCACTTCCTGCTCGCCGACTTCAGCCACCAGGGCAGAACCGTGATGGTCGCTCCGGCGCCTGGCTTCTATGCCACGCCCGGTCTGGGGCGCGACGAGGTCCGCATCGCCTACGTGCTCAAGAAGGAGGACCTCGCGGAGGCGGTCGAGGTCCTGGCCGCGGGCCTCGCGGCTTACCGCGCGGCGCGTGGGCTCGGAGAGCTCGCCGAGGCGCCCGCCGGCGCCCGGCGATCGGATTTCTACTCTCCCGCCGTCTGACCGCTCCGCAGCGCCGCGCCCCGTGCCGCTTCTCCTCTACGGCGCCAACGGCTTCACCGGAGAGCTCGTCGCCCGCCAGGCGGTCGTGGCCGGGTTGCGCCCGATCCTGGCGGGGCGTGACGCGGTCGGGGTCGGCGCCCTCGCCGCTCGATTGGGTCTCGAACATCGAGTCGTGGGGCTCGACGACCCGGCGGCGCTCCGCGCGGCGCTCGCTGGCTGCCGGGCGGTCCTGCACTGCGCCGGACCCTATGCCTCGACCAGCCGGCCGATGGTTGACGCTTGCCTCGCGGAGCGCATCCACTACCTCGACCTGACCGGCGAGATCGCCGTGCTGGAGGCGATCTTCGCGCGCGCCGACGAAGCGCGACGCGTCGGCAGCGTGCTGCTGCCCGCGGTCGGATTCGACGTCGTGCCCACCGACTGTCTAGCCGCCACCCTGCACGAGCAGTTGCCGGAGGCCGACGAGCTCGAGCTCGCCTTCGTCGCCGACGGCGGCGGCTGGAGCCGCGGCACGGTCGTCACCATGCTCGAGGGGCTGCACCTCGGCGGCGCCGCGCGGCAGGGCGGACGGCTGGTCCCCGAGCCGGTCGCCGCTCACACCCTCGAGCTCGATCTGCCGGTCGGCCGGCGTCGGGTGGCCTCGATCCCTTGGGGCGATCTCGCGACCGCATGGCGCACCACCGGAATCCCGAACCTGCGGGTCTACGCCGGCATCTCCCCACCGCGCCTGCGCTGGCTGCGCCGGATGCGCTGGGCGACCCGGCTGACTGCGATCGGACCGCTGCGGCGCGCCGCCCAGCGCTGGGTCCGCCGCCGGATCACCGGTCCCGACGCGGCGACGCGGGCCAACGCCCGGTGCTACGTCTGGGGGCGGGTGCGTGCGCCCGGCGGCGACGAGCAGAGCGCGCTCCTCGTGACTCCCGAGGGTTACACCCTGACCGCCGACGCCGCGGTGGCCGCAGCGCGACGCGTGCTCCGGGGAGAGGTCCCACCCGGAAGCTGGACGCCGGCCCAGGCGCTCGGCGCGGCGTTCGTCACGACACTGCCCGGCGTCCGCCGCGAGGCGCGGTAACTTTTCGCATCGCCTCGCGTAACAGAGACTGGAAGGCGAGAGAAGAATCTCCCTCCCCTTTCTCCTTGGGACAGGGCGCCGCGCGACGGCGCCCTCTTTTTTGTGCCCGCGTTCCTGCCCGCCGTCTCCCGGGCTTAGAATCACCGGTCATGCGTCGTCTGTTGTCGATCCTCGCTCCGCTCGTCGCCTTGCTCCTCGGTTGGGTGGCGCTCACCTCGCTCGCTCCCGGCTCCTCGGTCGCCGCCTGGGCCCCCTGTCCGCGCAACTGGGGCTGGCTTCCCGCCTATCTGCCGCGGCAGAGCCCGCTGGTGGCGCTCCCCTTCCGCATGGGGGACACCCGGGTGAAGGTCTGCTACGGCAGCCCGTCGCTCGCCGGTCGGACGATGCTCGGCGGCGATGCCGTGCCCTACGGTCGGCTCTGGCGCACCGGCGCCAACGAACCGACGACGATTCACGCCGACGGTTCGTTCCGATTCGGCGAGCTCCCCCTCCCGGCAGGCAGCTACGCCATCTACACGATTCCGGGTGCCCGCGAGTGGCAGATCCTGGTCAACCGTTCCACCCGGCAATGGGGGCTCGAGAGCGAGTACGACGACGCGGTGGCGCGTCAGGAGGTGGGCCGCTTCGCCATGGCGCCCGAGCACCTGGCAAGCCGCGTCGAGACGATGCGCTTCCGCGCCGAGTCGTCCGCGACTGCCGCCGTCGACCTGGTCTTCGAGTGGCAGACCACCCGCCTGCGCATACCGCTCGCCGAGGGCTTCGGCGACATCGACCTCGAGGCCCCCTGACCGGGCCTAGATGACGCCGCGCGCCGCGAGCTCGGCGAGCTCGGCGTCGGAGAGGCCGAGCTCGCCGCCGAACACCTCGCCATTGTGGGCGCCGAGGTCGGGACCCGCCCAGTCGGTGCCGCCGGGAGTCGCCGTGAGGCGGGGCAGCATCGCCGGCAGAGTGAGCTCGCGTCCGGCGACCGTCAGCCGCTGAAAGAGATCTCGCGCCCGGTAGTGCGGATCGTCGGCCATCTCGGCCACCGAGAAGATCCGCGACGCCGGCACCTCCGCCTCGACCAGGCGGCGCACGACTTCGTCCGCCGGGTGGGCGCGGGTCCATCGCGTGATCGCCGCGTCGATCTCCGCCTGCCGCTCGACCCGGCCGGGGTTTCCGGCGAGGCTCGGCTCGGCGCCCAGGTCCGCGCGCTCGATCACCGCCATCAAGCGCCGGAAGTTGGAGCTGTTGTTGGCCCCCACCACCACCCAGGCGCCATCGGCCGAGGGGTAGGCGTTGGACGGCACGACGCCCGAGATCGTCGCGCCGGAAGGTCCGCGCACCAACCCGGCACCGGCGAACTCGGGAACCACCGATTCGAGCACGTTGAACACCGACTCGAAGATCGCGACGTCGACCACCTGACCGCGACCGCTGGTCTGCCGGGCGGCGAGCGCGAGCAGGATGCCGAGTGCGGCATGCAGCCCGGCGAGCGAGTCACCGAGCGAGAGATTGGCGCGCACCGGCACCTCGCCCGGCATGCCGGTGAGAAACCGCAAGCCGCCGAACGCCTCGCCCACCGAGGCGTAGCCTGGCCGCCCCGCGTAGGGGCCGCTCTGCCCGTAACCCGAGACCCGCGCGTAGATCAGACGCGGCTGCTCGACGAGCAGCCGTTCGGGACCCAGGCCCCAGCGCTCCATGGTGCCCGGCTTGAAGTTCTCGATCAGCACGTCGGCGCCGGCGATCAACCGGCGAGCCAGGGCCTGCCCTTCGGCCGAGGCGAGATCCAGCGTCACGCAGCGCTTGTTGCGCGCCAGCGAGCGCCACCAGAACGACACGCCGTCCCGGTCGAGCTCGCGCCAGCCGCGAATCGGATCGCCCGCGCCCGGCGGTTCCGCCTTGATCACGTCGGCGCCGAAATAGGCGAGCAGGGCGCCGGCGAAGGGACCGGCCAGAATCTGGCCGAGCTCGACGACGCGCAGCCCGGCGAGGGGGCGCGCGGGCAAGGGCGGCGCTCCGTTCGCTACGCTCAGGCCGGCCGCTCCACGTGTCCGTAGACGCGGTTGAACGCCGGCACCGCCATCAGCGTCGTCGCCACGGCCATCAGCACCAGGATGGTGAAGAGCGTCTGCGTGATCAGCCCCCGCTCGTAGGCGATGTTGAGCAGGATGAGCTCCATCAGCCCGCGCGCGTTCATCAGCGCGCCGATCGCCACGGCGTCCCTCGGCGACTCGCCGCTCCAGCGGGCCGCCAAGCCGCAAGCGACCCCCTTGCCGAGCACGGCCGCGGCGAGAACCAGCAGCGCCACGCCCCACATCGCCGGCGAGTCGAGCAGCCCGATCGCGGTGTTGAGCCCCGAGTTGACGAAGAACATCGGCAGCAGGAGCACCGTGGTGAGCCCGCCCATCCGCTCCTCGAGGCGGCGTTGCAGGTCCCCGCGCGGCATGGCCGCACCGAGCACGAAAGCGCCGAACACCGCGTAGATGCCGAGCGAGTCGGTGCACCAGGCGGCGAGCGAGAGCAGGATCAGGGTGACCGGCAGGGTCAGCGCCTCTCCGGAGGGGCGCGTTTCGAGCGCCGCATAGAGTCGCGCGAGGCCCCGCCGGCCCAGCGTCAGCATGCCGAAGAGATAGACCGCGCCGCCGCCGATCGCGAGCAGGGCGATGGTCGCCTCGCCGGTGAAGCCGGAAAGGACGACCGCCAGCAGGCACCAAGCCGCCGCGTCGTCGAGCGAGCCGGCCGCCAGGGCGAGCGTCCCAAGAGAGGTCCCGGCGAGGCCGCGCTCCGAGATGATCCGCGCCAGCATCGGGAAAGCGGTGATCGACAACGCCGCGCCGAAGAAGAGCAGGGCCTGGAGCGTCGACACTTCCGGGGCGAAGAGCGCGAACCGCGGGCGCAACAGCAGCGCGAGGCCGATGCCGAGCAGGAAAGGTGTCGCGATGCCGGCCCAGGAGACCGCGATCGCGCTGCGCACCCGGTGGCGGATGAGCTCGAGGTCGAACTCGAGACCGATCAGGAACATGTAGAGCGCGAGCCCGACCTGGGCGAGGACGTAGATCACCGCCCTGCTGGGCGCCGGAAAGAGCCAGGCCTGCGCCGCCGGGGCGAGCAGGCCGAAGAGCGAGGGCCCGAGCAGGACGCCGGTGATCATCTCGGCCACCACCTGGGGTTGGCCGAACGGACGGACCAGCCAGCCGACCAACCGGCAGGCGGCGAGGATCACCGCGAGCTGCAGGAAGAGCTGCACCGAAAGCTGAAAAGGCGTCAAGCGGCTCGATCTCCGGGCTATGGTCGTGCATCACTTTACAACGGGCTCCGCGCGCTCCAGTGGTACGCTCGCCTGGCGATCCCAACGCCACCGACGACCATGCGCTTCCCGCTCGGCCGCAAGCTCTTCCTCAGCCACTTCCTGGCCGTGGTTCTGGTTTCGGGGAGCGTCGGCACCTATTTCTTCCAGCAGGCCAGAACCAGCCTTCTCGAGAGCCTGCAGGCGCGGCTCCGGCAGAGCGCCAGTCTCCTGGCGCGCACCCTCGACGCGCAGGAGCTCGGCGATCTCCTGACGCCCGCGGACATGGACCGCCCGGAGTACGACCGGCACCTTGCGTTGTTGCGCGACTTCCAGGCCGCCAACCAGGACGTCGCCTTCATCTACGTGATGCGCCGCGACGGGGACGCGGTGCGTTTCGTGCTGGACTCCGACCCCTCCGCCGAGCAGGCCAGGCCCGGAGACCTCTATCGCGATGCCCCGGACACGCTGCTGCGCGGATTCGACGCCCCCGCGGCGGACGATCGGATCCTCCAGGACCCGTGGGGCTACTTCCTCTCCGGCTACGCCCCGCTCAAGAACGGCGACGGGCGCTTCCTCGTCGGTCTCGACATGCGCGCCGACGAGGTGCAGAGGAAGTTCCAGCGCATCCGCCTGGCGGGCGCCATCTCCCTCGTCGCCTCGCTCGTCGCCGCGGCGCTGTTCAGCCGTCTGCTCTCCACGCGCATCACCCGCCCGCTGACGCAGGTCATCCGCCGCACCGGCGAGATCGCGCGCGGCGAGCTGTCGGGCGAGGTGGCGGTGCGCTCCGGCGACGAGCTCGAGGAGCTCGGCGGGGCGGTCGATCGCATGGCCGCGGAGCTGCTCGAGAGCCAGCGCCGGCGCAACCAGGCCATGGACGAGCTGGCGCGGGTAAACCTCGGTCTCGAAGCGCGCATCGAGGAACGGACCCGGCAGCTCTCCGAAGCGAACACCGCCCTGCTCGCGGAGATCGAGGAGCGCAAGCGCGCGGAGGCGCGGCTCGAGGAGGCCGCCTCGAGCGATTTCCTGACCGGACTGCTCAACCGGCCTGCGATGCTGCGCCTGCTCGACCTCGAGTCCGAGCGCATGCGGCGCACCACCGCGCCCTTCTCGGTCGCGCTCGCCGACCTCGACTCCTTCAAGCCGATCAACGACCGCTACGGTCACGCGGTCGGCGACGAGGTGCTGACGCTGCTCGCCGCCACGCTGCGCGGCGCGCTGCGCGGTCAGGACGCGGTCGGCCGCTGGGGCGGCGACGAGATCCTGATCTTCCTGCCCGAGACGCCGCTCGCCGGCGCGATCGAGGTGGCGGAGAAGATCCGTCACCGCCTCGCCGGCTCGACGCTCAAGGTCGACGAGGCCGAGCTCCGATTGACCCTCAGCCTGGGAGTGGCCGAGGCGCGCCCCGGCGAGCCGATCGGCGAGGTCATCCGGCGCGCCGACCAGGCCCTCTACCGCGCGAAGCTCGACGGGCGCGATCGCGTCGCGCCGGCGGATTGACGCTTCAGACCAGCCAGAGCCCAGCCGCGAAGAGCACCGCGATGAGCCCCAGGGCGCCCGCCACCAGGGTGCGGAAGCGCGGCGCACCGATCGCCGCCGCGAGGGCGAGCTTGGCGAGGGTGTTGGTGAGCATGCCGACCACCAGCGCGCGCGCCGCGGCGGGCGCCGCAGTGCCGGAGCGTGCCAGCTCGCTCATCGAGAAGGTCAGGGCATCGAGATCGGTCAGCCCGAGCAGCGCCGCCGTGCCGTAGAGGCCGCTCTCGCCGAACCGGCGCTGCGCCAGGCCGAGCGCCCAGAGGACCGCCTGGAAGAGCACCGCCATCTGGATCGCCGTGCCGAGGCGCAGCGGGTTGTCGGGCAGTTTCGCCTCGCCGTGCTCCGCCATCCGGCGCCGCCAGCCGATGGCGACCATCGCTCCCCCTGCGGCGAGAGGAGCCAGGAGGGCCGGCAGGAGAGAGCGTGCGACCTCGGCGTTGAGCACCAGCGAGAGGGCCCCGACGCGCAGGGGAAGCACCGTGCAGGCGGCGAGAACGCCCAGGCCGAGCGCCCTCGCCGACGTCGGATCGCGCCGGCTCTCGCGCGAGAAGTTGAGCGTCACCGCCGTCGACGAGATGATCCCGCCGAGCGCGCCTGCCACGCCGAAGCCGCGCTCCGGCCCGGCGATGCGCAAAGCGATGTAACCGGCGAAGGAGAGACCGGCGAAGAGCAGCACGAGAGCCCAGAGCTTGCGCGGCTCGAGCCCGCCCAGCGCGGCGAACGGCCCGGTCGGCAGGATTGGCAGGACGACCAGCGCCAGGACCGCGAAGCGGGCCGCCGCCTCGAGCTCCGCCGACTGCAGGCGCGCCACCGCCGAGTGCATGCGGCTCTTCTCGACCAGCACCAGCGCCGTGCCGGCGGCGACCGCGCTCGCCAGGGTCAGCTGACCGAGGCCGGCCAGGAATCCGGTTGCGAGGACGATCACTCCGGCGACTTCCGTCGTCGCATCGATCGTGCCGCGCCAGGCCGAGACGAAATAGGCGATCGCCACCAGCGCGATCCCTCCGGCGAGCAGCAAGAGACCGGCGCGCGGATCGACGGCGGTGAAGAACTTGGCAGCGAGGGCGCCGATCAGCGCGAGCAGCAGGAAGGTGCGCACGCCACCGAAGCGGGAATGCTCGCCTTCGCGCCGCGCCGACCACTCGCGCTCGATGCCGACCGCGAGGCCTCCCAGCGCTGCCACAGCGAGGCGGATCAGCGTCTCCTGCAGGTCGCCCCAGATCATGGCCTCTCCCGCCCGCCCGGCGCGCCGACGGCGGCGAGCGTCCCGATCGCCAGAGCCGCCGCGAGCGCGTTGAACCCCACGTCCCGTAGATCGTAAACCCGATTCGGCAGCAGGGCCTGGATGAGCTCGTCCCCCCAGCCGACCAGCGCCGCGACGAGGATCGCGCTGCCGTTGGCTCGCCAGGCGAGCGCCCGGCCGCTCCAGCGCCGGGCGAAGCGTTCGAAGAACGCCCGGCGCAGCGCCAGCGCGAGCGCCCCGTACTCGAGCAGGTGGAAGCGCTCTTGGACGACCTCGAGGCGCGCCAGGAGCGCCAGGTAGAGGGTGCCCGCGACCGCGAGCGCCAGCCAGGCGCGCGGCCCGCCGCGCCGTCGCACGAGCCAGACCAGAACACCGCAGGCGGTGAATGCGAAGCAGGCCGCCACGGTCGGAGCGAGCAGGCCCCGCGCACGCAGCGCGTCGAGCAGGAACTGCAGCGGATAGAGCGAGAGGTAGATCGCGAGCGTCATGCCCCCCGCGATCCACCACCACCGGCGTTCCCTCTCGGTTGAGCTCACGGTCACGCGGTCAGCCTAACGCAGGCGAAACGGCGCGACCGGACCGTCGGCCCCTCGGTCGGAGCGCCGGGGTCGGGATGACGTCGGCGTCGACCTCCGACCAATGGAAAGGGGCTCCCCGAAGGGAGCCCCCGTTTTCCGGCTCGGCGCTCGGCGCCGGCGGTTCTAGACCCGGATCCGTCGGCGCAGGACCAGGATCGAGACTGCCGCCAGAGCAGCCGCCAGCAACGCGAGGGCCATCGACGAGAGGGTCGGGATCGCCATGATCGTCCCCACGCTACCCCGCGCGATGATCACCGGACCGGTCACGCCCCCGTCGCCTTCTCCGGACTCTGGGCCGACCGATTCGCAAAGCAGGCCGTTGTCCGCCGCGAGCACCACGAACTCGCTCGGGAACGACTGGATGTGATCGTGCACCGAGTTTCCCCAACAGTCGAGGTCGGCGTCGGTCAGGCCGGCCATCGCGGGATGTTCCGGGAGCACGATCTCGATCCCGTCCCCGTCCTCGCCGTCGGTCTCGAAGTCGCCAATTCCAGGAATCGTGAAACTGACGGGCGAGCCGCCCTCGGGAGTCAGTTGCGTCGACGTGCACTGAATCGAGATGCAGAGACCGAGCCCGTTGCCCGCGCTCGCGAAGTCCGTGCAGTTCACGATCAGGCCGTCGTAGTTGTTCTCGGGGCTGTTGTGATCGTCGTGGCCGTGCATCACGATGTTACCTACCACCAGCGGTCCCCAGAGCGCCGCATTCTCGAAGAGGCCGGTCGGCGCCGTCGGGTCGCCACAGCCGCTGTCACCGACCAGGATCGCGTCGAACGACGCGAAGTCGGCGGCGCTTGCCCCCTGCCACGTCGTCTCGTCCCACACGGTGACCGAGTGCCCGGCGTCGGTCACGTAGGTCACTTCGTCGTCGGTCGCCGGGCCATAGGCGACTACGTTCGCCGCCTGCGCCGCTGCGGCCGACAAGAGCAGCGCGAGGCTCCAGATCCAAGCTCGGTGCATTGGTTTCCCCCCCCCATAACCGGTTGGTCGTAAATTTTGATTTTACACCCTTTGCTCCTTGACGCCAAGGATCGTCACCCGCTGCCCGGCGTTTCGCCAGCAGGAACTCCGTCTAGTCCATCTGCTTGCGCAGCACGGTCGGAATGTCGTAGTCGTCGACGTTCGACCAGTTGGGCCCGAATCCCCCGGGGTCGTCGCCCCGTGAACCCTGTGCGAGGACCTTCTTGTAGAACGGGATCTCGGCGGCCGACTCTTCCCGCTTGGACTCCGGGGGCGACGGCCGCGTACCACCCACCGCCGCCGCGTAGCGCGGCCCCACCGGCGGAGTCGGCCCGCTCGGGCGCAGCGGCAGCGCCGCCATGTTGGAGATCGCCTCGACCGCCTCACCGGCATAGCGGAAGCCGGTCGCGATCACGGTGACCTTCATCTCCTCGTCGAGCGTCTCGTCGATCACCATGCCGGAGATGATGTTGGCGTCCGGGTCGACCGAGCTCTGGATGATGCGCGCCGCCTCGGCGACCTCGTGCAGGGTCAGGTCGCGTCCCCCCGAGATGTTGATCAGCACGCCCTTCGCCCCCTCGATCGAGGTCTCCTCGAGCAGCGGCGAGCTGATCGCCCGCTGCGCTGCCTCGAGCGCGCGGTGCTCCCCCTTGGCGATCCCGGTGCCCATCAGCGCCATGCCCATCCCGGACATGATCGCGCGCACGTCGGCGAAGTCGACGTTCACCTCGCCCGGTACCGTGATCAGGTCGGAAATGCCCTGCACCGCCTGCCGGAGCACGTCGTCCGCGATGCGGAAGGCCTCGCCAAGCGGCGTGCCGCGCTCGACGAAATTGAGCAGGCGTTCGTTGGGGATGGTGATCAGGGTGTCGACCGTGCCGCGCAGATCCTCGATCCCGTGCTCCGCCACGGTGAGCCGACGCCGCCCTTCGAAGCCGAACGGCTTGGTGACCACGGCCACGGTGAGCGCTCCGATCTCCGCCGCCAGGTTGGCGAGGACCGGCAGCGCGCCGGTTCCGGTGCCGCCGCCCATGCCGGCGGTGAGGAAGATCATGTCGGCGCCGTCGAGCAACTCCAGGATCTGCTCGGTGTCCTCGAGCGCCGCCTTGCGTCCGATCTCGGGGTCGGCACCGGCGCCCAAGCCGCGGGTGACCTGCCGGCCGAGCTGCATCTTGAGCGGCGCACGGCACTTCGAGAGCGCCTGCAGGTCGGTGTTGGCGGCGATGAACTCGATGCCGCGCAGGTTGGCGGCGATCATGCGGTTGACGGCGTTGCCGCCACCGCCGCCGACGCCGATCACCTTGATCTTGGCCGGCACCATCTCACCGTCCAGGGTGGGGTGCGACGTCTTCTTCGTCTCGTCTCGGTCGTCGAACAGAATCATGATGGCTCTCCCTTTGCGGTGGATTCGGGCGCTCTAGAGCAGGTCCGAGAAGACGTTGCGGAGGCTTCCCATCATGCCCCGCATCGAAAAGCCGGCCCGCCGTGGACGGCGTTCCTGGTTCTGCTCGGCGGCGACGGCGTAGCGCAGAAGGCCCGCGACCGTCGACCAACCCGGTGAACTGATCACGTCGACCAGGCCGCCCAGTCCGTGCGGCAGGCCATAGCGCACGCTCGCGTTGAACAGCTGCCCGCCGAGCTCCAGCAGGCCGTCGAGCTGCGCCCCGCCACCGGTCAGCACGATGCCGCCGCGCAGGTGGCCGTCCCAGCCGTTCTTGGTGAGGTCGTCGCGCAGCAGCGACAGCATCTCCTCGGCGCGCGGCTGGAGAATCTCGCAGATCTCGCGCCGCGGCACGACCCGCGGCGCACCGCCCGCGACGGCCGGCACCGAGATGCCCTCCTCCTCCTGGACCATCGAGAGGAGGCAGCAGCCTTCCTTCATCTTGATCCGCTCGGCGTCGGCATAGGGCGTGCGCAGCACGATGGCGAGGTCGTTGGTGAAGTTGGCGGCGCCGATCGGCACGACCGCCGAGTGCTGCACCTCGCCCTCCGAGAACAGGGCGTAGCCGGTCGTCCCGGCCCCCACGTCGACCAGCAGGACGCCGAGGTCGCGCTCGTCGGGCGTGAGCACCGCCTCGGCGGTCGCCAGCGGCTCGAAGACCATCTCCGCGACCTCGATGCCGGCCCGATTGACACAGGTGAGCAGCGTCTTCGAGCGCGCCACCTGTCCCGTCACCAGGTGCACCTGGACCTCCAGTCGCGAACCGAGCATGCCCATCGGATCGCTGATCCCGCCCTGCTCGTCGACCACGAACTCCTGCGGAATGGCGTGCAGGATCTCCCGGTCGGAAGGCAGCGCCGCCGACTGAGCGGCATCGAGCGCACGCTGGATGTCGGCCTTGGTGATCTCGCGATCCTTGCGCGACACCGAGACCATGCCGCGCGCGTTGACGCTGCGCACGTCGGCGCCGGCCACACCGACGTAAGCGCGGGAGATCTCGACGCCGGCCATCACCTCGGCCTCCTCGCTCGCCGCCTTGAG
>CAZPZW010000065.1:0-16178 GCA_964591165.1 uncultured Thermoanaerobaculia bacterium
GCCTGGAGCGCCTCCCAGAAAGCGAGCGAGCGGAGTTTCCTGCGCTGGGTGTCCTTCATCGCGAGCCTTCCCCTGCCGATACGAACCGAACCGATTCGGCGCCGCAGCTTACTTCGTCGGGGGGACAGGCACGTCACAGATGCGACGTGCCTGTCCCCCGCATAGGATCTCCGCATGATCCCTCCGCAGTCGCGCGCGTCCGCCGGCGAGCGGCCGGGAGGGGCCGCCGAGCCCTCCGCGTCCGCGAGCGCCTCGACGGAGGCCAGGGCTCCGCGGGCCTCGTTCACGCGCTCGTTCGTCGCGTTTCTCGCGCTGCCCGGCGTCGTCGCCTTCGCAGTGCCCGCGATCTGGCTCGCCGCGACCCAGGGTTTCCGCGGCCCGCGGCCGCTCGGGCTCCCGCTCGTCGCCTCGGGAATCGCCGGCCTGCTCTGGTGCGTGCGCGACTTCCACGTCCGGGGCCGCGGCTCGCTCGCCCCCTGGGCGCCGCCCCGCGAGCTCGTGGTCGTCGGGCTGTATCGCTGGAGCCGCAATCCGATGTACCTCTCGGTGCTGGTCCTCCTGCTCGGTTGGGCCGCGACCTTCACCTCGCGCGGGCTCGCGATCTACGCGGCCGGGGTCGCGGTCGCCTTCCACCTGCGCGTCGTGCTGGGCGAGGAGCCCTGGCTCGCGCGAACCCACGGCGAGAGCTGGCAACGTTACGCGGCGCGGGTGCCGCGTTGGCTCGGGCGATCCGGCGGAACCCTTCGGCGGTCGAGGTCGCCGGACTAATCTCTGCGCCCGGCCCGTCGCCTGACGCGGTGCGGAACCTGGGTTAGCATTCTCCCGGCGCGCGCAGTTCCGAATGCCCGACTCCATGTCCAACTCGGCTCGAGAGCTCATCGATCGGCACCTGAGACCGCACCTCGAGGCGGGTGTCGATCCGAGCCGTTTCGGTCCCGAGGCGAGCCTGCGCGAGGACCTCGGCCTCTCTTCGCTCGATGCGGTCAGCCTGCTGATGAGCCTCGAGGAGGAGCTCGACGTCGAGGTCTCCGACCAGGAGCTCGGAGAGCTGCGCCTCCTCGGCGACCTGGTTGGCCTGATCGAGAAGAAGCTCGCCGGGCGCGGCGCCGCTTGAGCCTCCGCACCCCGCTCCCGAGAGGAGGCCTGGTCCCGTGCACCGCGCTGTGATCACCGGGGCCGGGATCGTATCGAGCCTGGGCAATTCTCTTTCCGAGGTGGCGGCGGCCCTGGCTGCCGGCGAACCCCGCATCGAAGCGATACGGGAATGGGCGGAGCTCGGCCTGCGCTGTCAGGTGGCCGGCGTCGTCCATGGTGTCGACGAGCTCGTGGCGAGCGCCGGAATCGCGACGCGCGACCTGCCGGCGATGTCGCGCGCGGCGCTCTACTGCACGCTGGCTGCAGGCCAGGCGATCGCCGACGCCGGGCTCTCGGGCGACGAGCTCGCCTCGCCCCGGACCGGTTGCATCGTGGGCACCGGAATCGGCAGCACGACCGCCGTCTACCGCGGTGGCGTAGAAGTGCACGCCGGGCGGGCGCGCCGGGTCGACCCCTACTCGGTGATCAAGTCGATGTCGAGCTCCGCGGCGGCGGCGATCGTCCATCGTTTCCGCATCGGCGGCCGCAGCTACTCGTTGGCCTCGGCTTGCGCCACCTCGGCCCACGCCATCGGTCACGCCGCCGAGCTGGTGCGCGCGGGCCTGCTCGACGTCGTCGTGGCCGGCGGCGGCGAGGAGATCGACGAGCTGGTGGCGGCCGCCTTCGCGGCGCTGCGCACGGCGCTGTCCACGCGCTTCAACGACCGGCCGGCGCTCGCCTCACGACCGTTCGCCGCCGACCGCGACGGCTTGGTGCCGGCGAGCGGTGCGGGGGTCGTCGTCGTGGAGAGCCTGGAGCGGGCGCGCGCCCGCGGCGCGAAGGTGCGCGCGGAGATCGCCGGGTTCGGTGCGAACTCGGAGGGTTTCGATCTCGTGCTGCCCGAGCCCACGGGGATCCGGGCGGCCGAGTGCATCGCGCAGGCGCTGGAGGACGCGGGCGCCGATCCCGGAGAGGTCGACTACGTCAACGCGCACGCCACCGGCACCCTCGCCGGCGACCTCGCGGAGGCGGCGGCGCTGCGGCGGGTCTTCGGGACCGACCTGCCGCCGATCTCGTCGACCAAGTCGCTCGGCGGACATGCGCTCGGCGCGGCTGGCGCCCACGAAGCGATTCACTGCCTGCTCATGCTGGAGCAGGGCTTCCTCGCCCCGTCGGCCAACAGCGAGCCGCGCGACCCGCGGCTCGCCGACCTGCCCGTGGTCACCGAGACGCGTCCGGAGCGCCTCGGACTGGCGCTCTCGAACAGCTTCGGCTTCGGCGGCACGCACGCCGTGCTCGCGCTTCGCCGGGCCGACTGAGGCGCGCCGCCGACGATGCGACGGTTGCCGGCGCTCGACCCGACCGTAGTTCGCCTGCTCTCGCGTCTCCGGTGTCACGCGCCCGGGCTGGCTATCGCGGGCGTCGCCGTGCTGGCCGCCTCCCTCGCTCAGCTCGCGCTCACCTGGCTGATCAAGCTCTGGTCGGACACCCTGCTGACCGGAGCCGAAGCCGGAGCGCTCCGGCGCCTGCTCACCTTCGCGTCCGGCACGACGGCGCTGCTGCTGGTGGCGGTATTCCTGGGGCGCTATCTGCTCGCGCGGTGCGAGCGGCGGTTGATCCAGGAGCTGCGCGACGAGGCCGCCGCGGCGCTGGTCGCGGCCGAGATCGGCACCGTCGAGGCGAGCGGCGCGGGGGAGTGGCTGTCGCGGCTGTTCAACGATCCGGGCGCGCTCTCCGGCTTCGTGGAGGATCTGCTGCGCCGGTTGCTGGGCGGCATGACGGTGACGGCGGGCGCGCTGGTCATGATGGTCGTGATCGACGCTCGGCTCACCCTGGCGGTGGGCGTCGCGGTGCCGCTCGCCGCCGCGCTCTTCACGCTGCTCGGCCGCAGGATCCGCCGCTGGTCCCGCCTGGCGCAGGAGCAACTGGGCGAGGCCACCGCGATCGCCGGCGAGCAACTGCAGGGCCTGCCGACGATCAAGGCCTATCAGACCGAGGCGCAGGAGGTCGAACGGTTCCGCCAGGCCGGGGCGCGCCAGGTCGACCGGGCGCTCGCCGCCGAGTGGTGGTCGACCGCGCTGGTCACCGCGGTCTGGCTGGCCACCTCGCTCGGGCTGCTGGCGGCGATCTGGTACGGCAGCCGCCAGGTGATCGCCGGAACCCGGTCCCCGGGGGACCTGCTGGTTTTCGCGCTCTACGCGGCCCAGGCGATCGAGCCCCTGCGCCGGCTCTCCGACGTCCAGGGTCGCTGGCAGCGGACGCTGGCGGCAGCCGCCAGGATCTTCGCGGTGATCGACCTGCCGGCCGAGCGAAGGCGGGCCGGCCGGCGGACGATCTCCAGGCCGGGACCGCAGGCGCTCGAGGTGGACTCGGTGAGCTTCGCCTACCGTTCCTCCGAGCCCGTCCTCCAGGGCCTCACCTTCACGCTCGCCGCGGGGGAGTCCGCGGCTCTGGTGGCGGCGAGCGGCGGCGGGAAGTCGACGCTGGCGAAGCTGGTGGTCGGCTTTCTGTCCCCCCAGGCCGGAAGTCTGCGCTGGGCGGGTATCGATCTCCGCGAGCTCGCGCTCGAGTCTGCGCGCCGCAGCATCGTCGTGGCCTTCCAGGATCCTTTCCTCTTCCGGGGCACGCTGGCGGAGAATCTCCGCTACGGCGCCGGCGCCGTGTCCGAGGCGCGGCTCCGCGAGATCGCCGAGACGGTCGGGCTCGAGGGCCTGCTGCGCGCCCTACCGCGCGGGCTCGCGAGCGACCTCGCGGAGGCCGGCCGCTCACTCTCCGGCGGTGAAAAGCAGCGGATCGCGCTCGGCCGCGCGCTGTTGCGCGCCCCCGATCTGCTGGTCCTCGACGAAGCGACCAGCGCCATCGACAGCGAGACCGAAGAGGCGATCTTCGATCGGCTTTCGCCCTGGCTCGCCGGCCGCTCGCTGTTGGTGATGGCGCATCGCTTCTCGACGGTGCGCCGCCTGCCGCGCGTCGTCGTGCTCGAGCGGGGACGCAGCGTCGGGGACGGCGCGCCGCTGGCGCTGCTCGAGAGTTGTCCGACCTTCCGTCAACTCTTCGCCGCCCAGCTCGAGGGCGCGTCGCCGTCTTGACAGGGTGCGGGCCGCCCCCTACGCTGAGGCGAGCTCACTCCGTGCCGAAGCCGCCTCCCGACCGCCCCGCTCCGCTCGACTGCTTCGATCCGGAGCGCGCCGAGTTGCCGGTGCGCCGCGTGTCGGCCGCCCTCGTCGTGGACCCGCTGTTCGTACCGCATGCGCCGGAGCGAATCGCCGCATACCGCGCGGCGATGTGCGCTGGGGAGCGCTTTCCTCCGATCTCGGTCCTGCCCCTCGGCGGCCGCTTCTGGGTGGCGGACGGCCACAAACGCTGGAGCGCGTTCCGCGAGTTGGGCGCCGACGAGGTGCTGGTCGAGGTCTGGACGGGGGAGCGCTGGTTGCGCGATCAGCTCCGCCAGGTGATGGGGACGGGGCGGCGGCTCGGCCGCGCCGCCGCTCTGCTCGCCGTGCGGCCGCGCGAAGGAGTCCTGCTGTTGGCCGCGGCGCCGCTGCACTGGTGGCGCGTCGCGCGCTCGCTCGCCGGCTACCTCGCAGCACCTTGGACTCGCGCCCGCGGGCGCGGGGCGACGCCTCGGGTGGGGGGCCCCGGTCCGGCCTGATCGGTGCCGGCGGGATTCGACGCGGACCATGCGCTTCGTCCTGATCGACGAGATCCTGGAGCTCGAGCCGGGTCGCCGGGCGGTGGCGCGCAAGGTCTTCCCGCCGGACGACGATTACCTCGCCGACCACTTCCCGGGCTTCCCGATCGTTCCGGGCGTGCTGCTGACCGAGGCGATGGGTCAGACCGGCGGCTGGCTGATCCTCCACCAGCTCGGATTCTCGCGCCTGGTCCTGCTCGTCATGGTGCACCATGCGAAGTTCCGGCGGCTCGTGCTGCCCGGCCAGGAGGTACGGTTCGAGGCCGAGCTGGAATCGGCCGGACAGAACGACTTCGTCGCGCGCGGGCAGGCCAGGGTCGGAAGTCGCAGCGTCGCCGAAGCGCGGCTCCATTACCGTGCCTTTCCGCTGCCGCGCGCGCCCGAGGTCGCCGACCGCCTGCAGACCTGGGCGCGCTCGACCTGGGCGCAACTGCGCCCCGAGAGGCCGTGAGCCGAATGGCGGGGGGCACGCCGGCCCGCCAGCGCGCCAGCCTCACCGTCGCCCTGATCACCCGCGACGAGGAGCGCAACCTGCCGCGCTGTCTCGCCTCCATCCGCGATCTTGCCGATCAGGTGGTGGTGGTCGACTCGGGCTCGACCGATCGCACCGTCGAGATCGCCCGCGCCGCCGGCGCCGAGGTCTCCGTGCACGACTTCCCGGGCTACATCGCGCAGAGTCAGCGGGCGATCGAGCTGGCCCGGTGCGACTGGATCCTCGCGCTCGACGCCGACGAGTGGCTCTCGCCGGAGCTGCGCAATGCGGTCGCGGCCGTGCTCGAGAGTGCTGGTCCGGAGAGGAGCGGTTGGCGGGTCGAGCGACGGGCCTTCGTCTTCGGGGCTTGGATCCACCACGGCGGGTGGTCCGAGTGGAAGCTCCGCCTGGTTCGCCGCGGTCGCGGGCGATGGGCCGGCGTCGAGCCGCACTCCCACCTGGTCTGTGACGGCGAGGTCGGGCGGCTGCGCGGAGCGCTCGGCCACTTTCCCTACGCCGACCTCGGCCACCAGGTCGCCAAGCAGAGCCGCCACGCTTGGGCCGCCGCGCTGAGCGACGCAGCGGCCGGTCGACGGCCCTCGCTCCCCGGTCTGCTCTTCGAGCCGCCCCTCGTCTTCGCGCAGCGGCTCGTCCTGCAGTCGGGCTGGCGCGACGGGGTGCGTGGCGTCGCGCTGGCGGGGATGGCAGCCCTCTACTTCTTCCTTCGCCACGCGCGGCGGTGGGAGGCCGTCTGGAAGGCGGCGGTACCGGACGTCGAAGACGCGCCCCGGTCCTGAGCCGGGCGCCGCGCGCCCGCGACCGGGATCTCAGCTTCGCGGCGCCGGCTCGCGGCGATCGATGGCGAGGATCCGCTCGAGGCGCTCGGCATAGCGGTCGGCGCAGCGTCCCTCGGCCACGGCGGCCGCGGCGCGCTCTCCCAGGCGACGGCGCGCCAGCGGATCGGCCAGCAGCGCTGCGAGCGCCGGCGCCAGGTCGTCGGCGTGGTCGAGGGCGTGGACCGCGGCGTGCGCGCGCAAGTGGGCGATCAGGTCGGCGCAGTGCTCCACGTGGGGTCCAACGATCAGGGCGCGCCCGGCGCGCGCCGCCTCGAGGGGATTGTGGCCGCCGTGCGCGACCAGCGTTCCTCCCAGCACGACCACGTCGGCCGACGCGATCGCGGCCGGCAGCCAGCCCAGGCGATCGACCACGACGACGCGCGGCGCCGCGCCGCCGGCAGCCTCAACGCGCTCGGCCGCGGCGAGCGTCATTGCCGGAAAGCCGCGACGGCGCGCGGTCCGGATCAGGGCACCGGCGCGCCGAGGGTGGCGGGGGGCGAGCACGAGTTGAGGCTCTCCCAGCTCTCTGGGCAGGCGGGCGAGCGCGGCGAGCAGCCGGCGCTCCTCGCCGGGGTGGGTGCTGGCGGCGACGATCCGCGGGCGTCCATTCGCCGCGAGCCCCGCGCCCGTCGCCGGCGCCGGCACGGCATCGAATTTCAGATTGCCCGCCACCTCCACGCGCTCGCTCGGCGCTCCGATGGCCGCGAAGCGCGTCCGCTCGCTCGAGCTCTGCACGCCCAACCACCGAGGGGCCGCGAGCACGCTGCGGAAGAAGTGGGGGAGCCTCCGGTAGCGCCGGACGTCGCGCGGGTAGATCCGCGCGCTGACGAGCGCGAGCGGGATCCCGAGCTCGCGGCTGGTCAGGAAGAGCCGGGGCCAGATCTCCGTCTCGATCACCACCAGGAGAGCGGGGGAGAGGGCCCGCAGCCAACGGCGGACTGCGCGGCGCCGATCCCAGGGGAGCGGCACGACGGCGGCGATCGCCGGTTCCGCTGCGGCGAGGCGTTCGCCGGCAGCGAGCCCGTCGCGAGAGCCCGCGGTGAGCAGGAAGCGATCCTCGGGATGACGTGCTGTCCAGGCACGCAGGAGCGCCCCGGCGGCGACCATCTCGCCCACCGACACGGCGTGCACCACCAGGAGGCGCCGGCCGCGCTCGGCGAGACGGGGAGGCCGGCCGAGCCGGCCCGCGAGCCGGGCCAATGTGGACCTCCCGAGGGCGATCGCTGCGAGCTCGACCGGCACCAGGGCCAGCCAGACCGCGAGCGCGAGGAACGCATCGTAGAGGGCGAGCACGACGTGCTGGAATATACTGGCCTGGTTCCGGCAGAGGTGCGATGGCGAGCGTGAAGTGGCCGCCAGCCGCGGTCCCGGAATCTCTCCAGACCCGTGCCAGAGCCGTTGCCAAGGGATCCCGAACGCCGACGAGTGCTGGTCACCGGTCTCGGCTTGTTGACCCCGTTGGGCTGCAGCAGCGCCGAGATCGGCGCTCGCCTTTTGGGCGGCGAGGTCGCGGCGAGCCGCCCGGTCGCCGGGACCGGCGCGCTGCGCGCGGCGGCGATCGACGGCTTCGAAGCGCGCCCCTACTTCCGGCAGCCCAAGGCGATCAAGCTCACCGACCGCAAGACCCAGCTCGCGGTGGCCGCGGCCGCGCGCGCGGTGACGGACGCCGGGCTGGAGGCGACGAGCGAGCGCGACGAGTGGGCGGTGCTCCTGGGCTGCAGCGCCTCGGCGTTGCAGGTCGAGGAACTGGCCCGCGCGCTCGGGCCGTCGGCCCCGGAGCGGGCCGTCGAGGATCTGCGGTTCTTCGCCGAGCGCGTGCTGAGCGCCCTCAATCCTCTCTGGTTGCTGATCAACCTCCCGAACATGGTGGGCGCGCACGTCGGCATCCAGCTGGCGTCGAGCGGTCCCAATCACACCCTGACCGGCGACTGGATCGCCGGAACGCAGGCCCTCGGCGAGGCCTACCTGACCATCGCCGCCGGGGAACGCGACCTGGTGCTGGCGGGCGCCGCGGATTCGCCGTTCGATCCTTTCGATCTCGGCTGCCTGGCGAGCGACGATCGGCTGGGCGGGTCGACCGCGCTGCTGGTCGCCGAGGGCGCCGCGGTCTGGGTGCTCGAGGAGCGGGAACATGCCCGTCGCCGTGGAGCGCGCGAGCTGGGCGAGATCTGCGGCTACGCCTCGGGCGCCGCGCTCGACGGCGACGTCGCCGGCGCGATCCGGCAGGTGGCCGACCGTGCGCTCGCCGCTGCGAACTGGACGGCCGCCGAGCTCGCCGCCTTCGTCCCGGCTGGCGCACCCGGGCATCCCTGGGCGGGAGAGGAGAGCGCCGCGCTCGGCGAGCTCTTCCGGCAAAGCGCTCCGGGAAGCCCGCCGCGCCGCCTCGAGGCCAAAGCTCAGGTCGGGCACGCGCTGGCCGCCTCCGGAGCCGTGGATGCTGCGCTGCTGCTGACCGAGCTGGCAGCGCGACAGCCGACCCCGCGTCCCGCTCGCGGGCTCGCGCTCGCGGTGGGAACCCTCGGCCAGTCGGCGGCCCTCGCGCTCGCGGGACCCGCAGCGTCTTGAAGGAGGAGGAACGATGAAACCGAGCCGCGAGGAGCTGCGCCGCCAGATCGTGGAGCTGGTCGCCGGCGCGCTCGACCGCGACGCCGCCGAGATCTCGTCGAGCCACTCGCTGATCGACGATCTCGGCGCCGAGTCGATCGATTTCCTCGATCTCCAGTTCCGCATCGAGAGCGCTTTCGGCTTGAAGCTCGGCGAGGACGAGCTCTGGCGAGGCAGCTTCGACGCCGCGGATCGGCGCTGGGTCGAAGGCGGGCGCCTGACCGCCGAGGCTCTCGACTGGGTCCGGCGCCGGCAGCCGGACTATCCCTGGGAGCGCTTCGAGGACGGGGTGCGGGTCGCCGACCTGCCGCGACTGATCACCGTCGAGACCATCCTCGACCACCTCGAGCGCCGGCTGGTCGCCGAGAACGGGAGCGCTCCGGCGTGAACGGCCGCCGCCGGGTGGTGGTGACCGGGCTGGGCGTCGTGTCGCCGCTCGGTCACCAACCCGAGGAGCTCTGGCAGGCCCTCGCCGCCGGCCGATCGGCGGTCGGAACGATCCGCCGGTTCGATGCCTCCGGTTACCCGACGCGAATCGCCGCCGAGTGTCGTGAGCCCGAGCGGCCGGCGGGAATCGCCGAGAAGCTCTGGCGGGAGGCGAGCCGGATCGAGCGCTTCGCGATGGCGGCCGCCTCGGCGGCGGTCGAAGGAGCCGGGCTCGCTCGCGCGGCGGGCCGCGACGGGCGCGCGCGGATCGGTCTGGCGCTGGCGGCCGGGCTGGGGTCTTTCGCCCACCGCGAGGTCTTCGCCCCCTGCGCGGCCGCTCGGGAGGCGGCCGGGTTCGACGCCGAGCGCTTCGCGGCCACGCTCGCGCGCGAGCTCGGGCCCCGAGCTGCGGAGCGGCGGAGCCCGGGAAACCTCGCGGCCCGCCTGGCCCAGGAGCTCGGATGCGCGGGGCCGTTGCTCTCGGTCGACACGGCCTGCGCGGCGGGGACCCAGGCGATCGGCGACGCGCTGCGCTGGATTCGCCTCGGAGTCGCCGACGCCGCAGTGGCAGTGGCCAGCGACTCGCAGATCGCTCCGCTCGGCCTCGCTTCGTTCTGCCTGCTGCGCGTGCTGTCCACGCGCAACCAGGAGCCGGAGCGCGCGTCGCGTCCCTTCGCGGCCGGTCGTGACGGCTTCGTCATGGGGGAGGGGGCCGCCGCGCTGGTGCTCGAAGAGCTCGTCGCTGCCGAGCGACGCGGCGCGACGATCCATGCCGAAGTGATCGGCTTCGGGTCGGCCTGCGACGCCTATCGGGTGACCGACCCGCACCCGGAGGGCCTCGGCGCGGTGCTCGCCATGCGCCGCGCCCTCGCCGATGCCGGCGTCGAGCCCGAGGCGCTCGACTACCTGAACGCCCACGGCACCTCGACGCCGGCCAACGACGGACTCGAGACTCTGGCGATCCACCGGGTGTTCGGCCCTTCCGCGTCAGGCCTTCCGGTGTCGTCGACCAAGTCGATGATCGGACACCTGACCGTCGCCGCCGGTGCCGTCGAGGCGATCGCGACCGTGGGGATGCTCCGCGCCCAGTTCCTGCACCCCACGCTGAACCTCGACGAGCGCGATCCCGACTGCGATCTCGACTACGTCGCCCAAGTCGGTCGACCGGCCCGGATCGAGCTCGCGCTGTCGAACTCCTTCGGGTTCGGCGGTCAGTGCTCCAGCCTGCTGCTGCGGCGCTGGAACGCTAGCTAGGCGAGGGTGCAGGAAGGCGGCCGGCGCGACGGTCGACCTCGTCGGTGACCCGGTCGAGGGCGGCCTGGAGCGCGGCGCGATGCCGCTCGACCGTCGCGGGATCGGCGGCCGGCGGAACGTGGATCGGTTCGCCGATCGCCACCCAGGCGCGCGCGAACGGCAGCGGCACGCGAAAGCGGTCCCACGAAGCGAAGATTAGGTCGGGCCGGGCGGCGTAGGCGAGCGGAACGATCGGCGCCCCGGTCAGGCTCGCCAACACGATCGCGCCGGCCTTGGCCACGCGAGGTGGTCCCAGCGGGCCGTCCGGAGTCACCGCGATAGTCACGCCGTCCTGGATCAGCCGGGCAGCCTCGCGCAGCCCGGCGGCCCCGCCGCGCAGGCTGCTCCCCACCACCGCGCGGGTTCCGAAGCCGCCGACGCAGCGCGCGATCAGCGCCCCGTCGGCGTGGTCGCTCACCATCACGGCATATTCCGGGCCGCGGAACTCCCAGGCGGGCCAGAGCATGCGAGCGTGCCAGAAGACCCCGATGTAAGGAGGCGGTAGGCTGCGGCGGAGCTCCGATTCCGGCAGACCGACGGCGATCCGCCGGCTCGTCCGCCAGATCAACGCGAGGTAGCCGCGAAAGACCCGTGGCAACAGGCGATGAGAGAGCGGTGTCGGCCGGCGGAGGCGCGCGGGCCCGAGGGGACCGGACATGACAGTTCAGGCGAGCTTTCCGGAAGTGGCTCGGCGGTGAGGAACGTCCTCCGCGCGGGCGGGGTCGGACTGCTGCGGATCCTCGTCCTGGCACGCGACCTTCTGCTGACGGTGCCCGTCGTGCTGCTCGCCCTGCCGCTGTGGGCGCTGCCCTGGCCGCTCGCCGCCCGGCTGGGCCGAGGCTACGGACGAGTCGCGGGCGCGTTCTGGCCGGGGGCGCGGCGGGTGGCGATGATCAACCTGCGTCGCGCGCTCGCCCTCGAGCACGCGGCGGCCCGCCGGCTCACCTGCGAAGTCTTCGCCCATCTCGGGGAGTCGATCGCCGACGGCCTGCAGTGCGCCCGCCGGCGCGGCGCCCCGCTCGACGAGAGCTACCGGGTCGACGATCCTGGTCTCGCCAAGCGACTGCTCGCCGATCCCCGTCCCAAGGTCTTCGTTCTCGCGCATCTGGGCAGCTGGGAATTGGCCGCCGCTGCCCTGGCCAGGGCCTTCGGAGAGCGCGGCGCGGCGATCATACGCCGGGTCGACAACCCGTACCTCGACGCCCTGGTCCGTTGGGTGCGGCTCGCGGCCCCCGGGCAGTGGATCGAGAAGCGCGGTGCGACCGCCGCCGCACTCTCCCGTCTGCGCGCCGGAGACAGTGTGGCCCTGCTGCTCGACGAAAACGCCGGTCGCCGGGGTGTGTTCGTGGAGTTCTTCGGTCGTCCGGCGTCGACCCATCGCAGCGCGGCGCTGCTCGCGCTGCTTTCCGGCGCGCAGCTGGTGGCCGGTGCCGTCGTGCGCGACGCGGCGGGCGGCGGGCGGCTCTTTCTGCTCGCGGAGATCGAACCCGGCGCCGCTTCCGGAGGGCCCGCGGCGGTACGCGACCTGACCCAACGCGTCACCCTCGTGCTCGAGCGCTGGATCCGGCGCTACCCGGGCCAGTGGCGATGGATCCACTGGCGCTGGCGAGAGCGGCCGGACGGCACCAGCGAGCGCTACCGGCGGCGCGACCTCCGGCGCGCGTTCGCCAGCCCGGTGCCGGAACGATCCGCGGACGGCAGCGAGGGTCCGTCGACCTCGACCGTCGCGGGTTCTGCTGCTAGACTCCCTGACAACTCTAAGAGGTGATCTCCCGATGCGAGAGACTGCGAAATCGTTCCTGGCGATTGCTGTGATCCTGCTGTGTGCAGCCCAGGCGGGTGCCCAGTCGCCTCAGCCCACCGGCATGTTGAGCCCGACCAACCCGGTGTTGTTCACCAACGACGGAATGCCCGACGGCAATGGCGGCGATCAGCCGGGCCTGATCGAGTACATCCCGGTGACCACCGGTCCGAGCTTCGTGCAGGTGAACTTCGGCCAGACCGACTGCAACGGCTCTCCCATCCATGGTGCGCTGGCCTATTCGGACGGGGGCCCGTTCAATCGATTCGCCGCGGGTTCAGGGGAGGTGTCGATCGGCGAGCTCGATACCTCCGACCCGAGCCACCCGCGGCCGATCAGCGCCGCTTACTCGCAGCCCACTGAAGGCGGCGGGAGCGCGGGCGAGGCCGAGATGATCGACTCCGATGGCGACCACCGTTACGAGCGCATGGTGGTCCAGGGCAACAAAGGCGCCGACCCGGTCGCTGCCGAGCTCGATCTGCTCAGCTACGACCCGAATGGCGACGGTCTGCCCGAGCACGTGACGCTGTTCGATCCGGCGGGCGACCCGGACTTCAACCTCGGGGTCCTCCAGTTCTTCGGGCTCGACTGCGACGGCGGATCCTACGATCAGGCCTGGGTGCCGGTCGGGCGCGACCTCGACGGGGATCCGGCGATCATCGGCGACCTCGACGGCAACGGGGAGGCCGATCCGGAGTTCCTCTGGGGTCCCAAGCTCGAAACCGGCGTCCGCTCGCTGATGGCGATTCCGACCCTGTCGGAGGTCGGCCTCGTCGTGCTCGCTACCCTGCTGCTCCTCGGCGGCCTCCGCGCGATGCGGCGCCGGGGCGTCGAGGCGGGAGCCTAGGGCCGCGACGGGACGCCACGCGGGCGAGCGGTCGCCGGTGCGCATCCTGATCAGCACCGGCGAGGTCTCGGGAGACGTCGCCGGTGCCCTCGTCGCGGCGGCCATCCGCCGCCGGCTACCCGCAGCAGAGCTGTTCGGCATCGGCGGCTGGAAGCTGGCGGCGCAGGCCGTCGAGATCCTCCGCGAGACCAACCACCTCGGCTGCGTCGGCTTCACCGAGACTTTTTCGGCCATTCCAGCGCTCGCGCGCGCCTTCCGCGACCTGTCGCGGGAGGTGGCGCGCCGCCGCCCGTCGGCGGCGCTGCTGATCGGCAACGACCTGTTCAACTGTCTGCTCGCCCGCTGGCTTAAACGCCGCGGCGTGCGCACCATCGGCTACTTTCCCCCCCAGGTCTGGCTCTGGCGCTCGCTCGCCCGGCCGATCGGCGCCAGCTACGACGCCGTCCTCGCCAGTTTTCCGGAAGAGGATGCGGTCTACCGGTCGCGGGGCGCCCGCGTGAACTTCGTGGGCCACTACCTGTGCGAACGGCTCTCCCGGGCCGGCGGCGAGGCGCGCGCCGCGACGCGCGAACGGCTCGGCCTGACGCCGGACGAGCGGATGGTCGCTCTCCTTCCCGGCAGCCGCACGGTCGAGGTGCGGGATCTCGGGCCGATCCTGATCGGTGCAGCGGAGCGCCTCTCCGAGCGCGATCCCGGTCTCCGCTTCGTCCTGCCGCTCGCCGAGCCACGCTTCGCCGACGACATCTCGGCCCTGCTCGCCCGCTCGACGGTCGCCGGGCGCGTCGCGGTAGTCGGGGAGAGCCATGCCGTGTTGGCCGCGAGCGACGTCGCGCTGATGGCCTCCGGTACCGCATCGCTCGAGGCGACTCTGCTCGGCGTCCCGATGGTGCTGATCTACCGGCTCTCCAAGATCACCATGGCCGCCGTCGCGACGATCCGCGCGCTCGGGCTGATCGACGCCCAGGACGTGGGCCTGCCCAACCTCCTGCTCGGCAGCCGGGTGGTGCCCGAGCTCCGTCAGGGCGAGGCGACGGCCGAGCGGCTCGCGGCCGTCGCCTGGGAGCTGCTGGCCGATCCGGCGCGGCGCGCCGAGATGCGCGCCGCCCTGGCGCGCGTGCGACCGCTGCTCGCCCGCGAGGGAACGATCGATGCCGTCGCCGACTGCGTCATCGCGCATGCCCAAGGGCAGCCCTGGCCGGCTGTGAATCCGCCGCCGGCGGTGCCTGCGGAATCCGGCCTCGTCGAGTCCTGGAGTCGATGATGGCGGCCCCGGAGTTCCGGCTCGAGGAGTTGGCCGCGCGCCTGGGGGGTCGTGTCGAGGGCGACCCGAAACAGCGGATCGCCGGGATCGACTCGCTCGCGCTCGCCGGCCCGCAGGACATCGCGGTCGTCCTGAGCGGCGCCTGGATCGCGGCGGCCCGCGGCTCCGCCGCCGCGGCCTTCGTCGCCGCGCCCGGGCTCGCGATCGACGCCCGTCCGGTGGTGCGCGTCGACGCGCCGCGCGTCGCGATGATCGACCTGCTCGAGCTGTTTCACCCGCGGCTCCGCCGGACCCCCGGCGTGGAGCCCGGGGCCTGGGTGTCGCCGGAGGCCACGCTGGCGCCGGACGTCTGGGTCGCGGCCGGCGCGCGGATCGAAGCCGGGGCGGTGCTGGCTTCCGGCGTCGAGGTCCACGCTCACGCGGTGATCGGCCGCGACACGTCGATCGGCACCGACTCGATCGTCCACCCCCACGTCGTGCTCTATCCCGGCACGCGGCTGGGGGCGCGGGTCGAAATCCACGCCGGCACGGTGATCGGGCGTCCCGGTTTCGGCTATCACCGCGACGAAGAGGGTCGCCAGCGCCGCATCCCCCAGATCGGCTGGGTCGAGATCGAGGACGACGTGGAGATCGGCAGCCACTGTGCGATCGACCGCGCGACCTTCGGCGCCACGCTCGTCCGGCGCGGCACGAAGCTCGATAACCTGGTCCAGGTCGGGCACAACAGCGAGATCGGCGAGGACTGCTGCGTCGTCGCCCAGGTCGGAATTTCGGGCAGCGTCACCATCGGGCCGCGCAGCCTGCTGTCGGGTCAGGTCGGAGTGGCGGATCACGCCGTGCTCGACGCCGACACGCGCGTGGGCGCGCAGTCGGGCGTCGTCGGTCATCTGACCGGCGGCGAGTGGATCGGCTATCCGGCGCTGCCCGCGGCCCAGGCGCGCCGGGTCTACGGTCTGCTCGCGCGCCTGCCCGAGCTCTTCCAGGAGATGCGTCGGCTGCGCCGGGAGTGCGCCGAGCTGCGCGCCAGGCAGGCACGAGAGACGGTCGCGGCCGATGCTCCCGCGGCCGGCAACGAGAGGTGAGTGGGTGGGCCCGGCACCGTCCGCCGCCGCCGGCCCGGCGCCGCTCCCGCCGCGGCGCATGCGCGACCTGCTCCTCTCCTGGGCGCTGCTCACCGCCGTCTGGATGATCGGCTCCCTGCTGGTCGAGGTGCTCGTCCTGCGCCGCGTCGCGCTCACCGCCGCGCAGCTCTGGACCGCGCTGCTCGTGCCGGCCTGTCAAGCGCTCGCGCTCGAGGGCCTCGCCTCGCCGCTCGGGCTCGGCGCCGCGCTCGCGCGGCTCGGCGCATCGCTCCGCGCGCCCGCGACGCTCGCGATCTGGCTGCTCGCCGGGGCCGCCGTCGCGGGCGCGACCTGGTGGGGCGAGGGGCGACGGATCCTCGCCGCGGCCGGCGGTGGGCTGGCGCTGCTCGCTGCGGCGCTGGTCGTCCTCGCCGTGCGACGGACCGCCGAGCTCCGTGCGGCCCGTGGCCCCGCGCTCCGCTTCGCCGTCGTTCTCCTCGCGGTGGCCGCGCACGTCGCCTATCCCTGGCTCGATCGCCTGCCGTCGCTCGTCGCGCCGCGCGCGCCGCGCGGCGCCGCGCGAGTCCTCGTCGTGCTGCTCCTCGTGGGCGTCCTCTTTTCCACCCTCTTCCGCTTGCAGCGGGCGCTCGGCACCCGTCGCGAGACCGCCGCGGACTGGTTGGGAGCCGGCGCGGGCTTCGCCGCGGTCGGCCTGGTCGCGAGCGCGCTGCCGTTCCGCCTGACGGTCGGGTCTCCCGGCGCCGAGCCGCTCGCGCCGGCGCTGCTGGGGGTCGTCGCCGCCGCGGCCGCGG
>CAZPZW010000066.1:0-7471 GCA_964591165.1 uncultured Thermoanaerobaculia bacterium
TGGATCTTCCCCATGCCGCCGCTCGCCAGCTTGTCGTAGCCCAGGGTCTCGCCGTACTGCAGCGCGAGAGCGAGGTCGGCGGCGTCGCGATAGCGGCCGCGGGCCACCAGGCCGCGGAGGCTCGGGACCTTGCCGTCGCCTGCGGGATGAGGTCCGCCAGCGAGGAAACGCGAGCGGTCGGGGACCATCCAGAGATTGCGCGGGGTGTGGCACTCGCCGCAGTGGCCTGGGGCGCCGACCAGGTAGGCGCCCCGGTTCCAGGCGGCGCTCTGCGCCGGAACGCGCGGGATCGCTGGCGCCTGGCCGGCGATCCGCTTCCACAGACCGACACCGCGCCGCGCCAAGGGGAGAAGGGGGATCTCCGCGGCGCGCGCTTCGGCGCGCACCGCCGGGAGCGTGGCGAGATAGGCGAAGAGATCGAGCAGATCGCCGCTGGGCATCGCGGCGTAGGACGGGTAGGGGAAGGCCGGAAAGTAGTGCCGGCCATCGGGCGCGAGACCGCGGGTCATCGCGTTCAGGAAATCCGTCGCGCTCCAGCGCCCCAGCCCGGTCGCCGGGTCTGGCGTCAGGTTTCCTGGGTAGAAGGTCCCGACCGGGGTCGCGAACGGTGCGCCGCCGACCGGCAGGCCGGCCGACGAAGGCGGCGCCCCGGCGGCCGGTTGATGGCAGGCGAAACAGCTGCCGACGCGATAGAGGACCGCGCCGTTGGCGAGGTCCGGAGCGTGCGCCGGCAGTTGCGCCGGGTCGATCGGCTGCGGGGCGCTCAGGGCCGCCAACGCGAGGACGCCCGCCAGCGCGCCGCCGGCGAGCGCCGCCGCCTTGCGCCGGCGGGTCATACGCCTACTCCTTCGGTCGGCGGTACGGCTCGTGGCAGGCCTTGCAGGCCGCACCGAGCTTGCCGAGCGCGGGGCGGTAGGCGGCCTCGTCGGTGACCTTCTGCAGGTCGAGCGCCGCGGAGTGCGCGGCCTGGAGCTTGCTGTCGAAATCGGCCTTGTTGGTCCAGATCCCCGGCTTGGCCCAGGTCTCGCTCGCGCCCTTGTCGCTGCCGGCGGGGAAGAGCTCGGCCGCGGCGTCGAACGCTTCGGCGATCTCCTTGGCCTTCGCCTGGACCGTCGGGGCGTCGAACTTCGCCTCGCCACGCGCCATGCCGGAGAGGGTCTTCATCGCGCCGCCGACACCCTCCATGGTGTCCTGGCGCGCCTTGATCGGATCGGTGTCCGCAGCGACGATCGCCGGGATGGCGACCGCGAGGGCGAGGATCGAGAGAAACTGCGTACGACGGGGTGGTGTCATGACGAATCTCCTTGGGTCGCCGTGCGATCGGCGCGATCGCGGCCGGGCTCGGGTCGCGGCATTCTAGTCGAGCTGGCCGGCCTCCGCGTCGTCCGGATCCATGAGCGGCTATTTCTTCTTGTCCTTCGCTTTCACCGGCTGCTTCTTGACGTTGACGATCTTGAAGGGTTGGGTGCCGAAGTTCTCGACCACGAGCTGTCCCTGATCGTCGAATTTCGCCGAGGCGGCGGCGATCAGCGTCCCTTCCCCCTTCCCCTTGGCGTCGAGCTTGAGCTCCACGATGCCCAGCGGATAGTCGGTCGAGCGCAGGTTGTTGCGCAGCTCGAAGAAGGAGATCGGCCGGTCGGTGAAGGCGCGGACGATCCGTCCGTCGGGAGTCTCCAGCGAACGCGCGAAGACGATCGGATAGCCGAGCTGAGTGCCGATCCGGATCCAGCCTGCCTCCTTGGCATCCCAGAAAGCCTCCTGCAACCCCTTCTGTCCCTTCTCCTTGATGACCTGGAGGTAGGCGTCGGCCTCTTCGGGAGTGCCCCAGCGATCGACCTGGAGGGTCAGGAAGGTCGCGGTGCCGCGCGACACCATGTTGGTGTCCAACAGGTTGCCGCGGAACATCTCGGGCGCCGTCTGCGCCCCGGCGATGGCGGCGAGCAGGAGCGCGGCGAGGGTGCAAGTCGTGACCTTTCGGTGCATTCTGTTCTCCTCGTCGGCGTCATCTTAGAACGAGCTCACGCCGCGGCTGCTGCGCGGGCGCATTCGAGCGTCGCGGGCGCTAAGATCCGGCCGGCGTCTCGTCCAGGGTCGTTTCGACGTCGCCGCGCAGCATCACGCGAGGCGGCGGCACCGAGGGCGTCGGACGAGAGCCACGGATCGCGCAGCAACTTCGTCGCACCGAGAGGAGCTCTGGATGCGCTCGCCCTCACCACCCGCAAACCGTGCACTGGTCCTGATCCTGTTCCTGGGCCTCCTGTCGGCTCCCGCCGTGCTGTGCGCTCAGGACGAACCCGCTCCGCTCTCCCGCGACTCGGCGGAGCTCGCGGTCGAGACCGCGCCGGTGACGATCGATGGCCGCGTTCTCTTCCGGTTGCGCGGCGTCACCTCCTTCCCGGCGAAGCGGCGTGCCGCGGCGGTCACCGAGCGGCTCTACGACCTGGCGCGGGACGCTTCGTTCGAGCCCGCGAAGCTCGCCATCGTCGACACGGAACGCGACACCCGCGTCGTCGCAGGCGAACGGATGATCGTCCGCATCTTCGACGTCGACGGCGAGCTGGAGGAGGCCGACCGCCGGGTGCTGGCCGAGATCTACAGCGCTGCGATGCGCGAGGCGATCGTCTCCTATCGCACCGCGCGGACCCGGGAGGCGCTCACCGCGTCGGCTTGGCGTTCGGCGCTTGCCACCCTGCTCGCCGGTCTGGCGATCTTCGTCGTGCGCCGCGCCGTCCGCAGGCTCGACCGCTGGTTGCAGCAGCGCTACGCCAGTCGGCTCCAGGGGGTCAAGATCAGCTCCTTCGAGGTGCTGCGCGCCGAGCGGATGCAGGGACTGCTGCGCACCCTCTTCGGTCTGCTGCAGGGCTTGGCGCTGATCGCCGTGGTCTTCGTCTGGCTGAGCTACGTGCTGCTCCGCCTGCCCTGGACCCGTGGCTTCGCCGCGCAGCTCGACGATTGGGTGCTGGCGCCGATCAAGGTCCTCAGCGGGGGGTTGGTCGAGAAGCTGCCGGACTTCGTCTTCCTCGCCGTCCTCTTTTTCGTCGCGCGCTACCTGCTGCGCGTGATCTCCCTCTTCTTCGCCGCGGTCGGCCGCGGCGAGGTCGAGCTCAAGAACTTCGACCCGGACTGGGCCGAGCCGACCTACAAGATCGTCCGTCTGGCGGTTCTTGCATTCGCCGTGATCGTCGCCTATCCCTACATTCCCGGCTCGTCGTCGGCCGCCTTCAAGGGGGTCTCGCTGTTCATCGGCGTGGTCTTCTCCCTGAGCTCCTCGTCGGCCATCGCCAACATCATCGCCGGGTACACGATGATCTATCGGCGCGCCTTTCGCGAGGGGGACGTGGTGAAGATCGCCGACGTGACTGGCGTCGTCACCCGGATCCGGCTCCAGGTGACCCACCTGCGGACGCCCAAGAACGAGGAGGTCGTGGTGCCGAACTCGACCATCCTCGGCAACGAGATCGTCAACTACAGCACGCTCGCCAAGAGCGACGGGCTGCTGCTCCACACCACGGTCGGGATCGGCTACGAGACGCCCTGGCGGCAGGTCGAGGCGATGCTCCTCGAAGCCGCGGCGCGCACGCCGGGCCTGCGCGCGGAACCGAAGCCCTTCGTGCTGCAGACGGCGCTCGCCGATTTCGCCGTGACCTACGAGATCAACGTCGCCTGCGAGGACCCGACGCGCATGAAGCCGCTCTACGCCGAGCTCCACCGCAACATCCTGGACGTGTTCAACGAGTACGGCGTCCAGATCATGACCCCGGCCTACGAGGGCGACCCGGAGCAGCCGAAGATCGTGCCGCGCGACCAGTGGCACCTGCCGCCCGCTGCGCCGCGCTGAGGAGGAACCCGGACCGAATCGACGGTTCGCCGGAGCCGCGCCGTCGCAGAGCGATACCGCGCGATCGTCGCGCCGCGGGTCAGGGCTGGGTCGGCGGCGCCGGTGGGCGGTCGGTGGTGACGTCGACGATCTTGATCAGCGGCGTTCCCGCGCTGTCGATGCGCAGCCCGTCGTCGTTGAAGGTCATGCTGCCGGCGGCGATCAACTCACCGGTACCGCTGCCCGAGGCGTCGGCGGTCAGCTCGAGGAAACCGAACGGATGGGCATCCGACCCCGGCGGATCGGTCTTGTCGTAGAGGCGCAGCGGGTGGTCGCTGTAGAGCCGCACCCGCCGGCGGCCGTCGGGCAGGTCGAAGACCCGGATGACGGTGATCTCGGTGGCGGCGAGCTTGCCGATCCGGATCCACCCCTTGCTCTTCAAGCGGTACATGGCATTGCGCAGTCCCTGCTGTCCCCCCGTCTGCAGCGCCGCGATCAGCTCGACGACCTCGGCGTCGGTCGACGTCGAGAAGATGCGCAGCTCGAATCGATCGGCGGTCAACCCGGGGTCGACCCCCGGCGGGACCTCCATGCGGCCGGTCCAGATCTGCGGCAGCGGCATCGCCGCCTGCGCCTGGAGGGTCGCCGCGGCGAGACTTCCCAGCAGCAGCGCGACGGCCCGTCCAAGCCGGCGAGCGGAAGGGAAGGATGGAGTGGCGACGAGTCGCGAATCCCAGGGCATCGAGAGTCTCCTTGACCGACGGCTGCGCGGATCGTACACCGCCGGCAACTGAAAGTAGACTGCTCACCTCGGGTCGGGGGCGGCGACAGGAGCCGGTGCGAGGTGGCGCCGCGCGGAAGCTGGAAGCTGGTCCGACGCCTCGAGCAGACCCGAAGAGGGAGAGACCCTGATGGAGCGAACAGAGCGCGAGCTCGGCCCGACCTGGTCGGCCGCCCTGCTGATCCTGGCCGCCGGCTTCGGATGCGTGGCCGCAGACCCCGCGACGGCAGCCGGGATTGAGAATCCGAACCCCGTGCGGGCGGACCGCTACCTGACCGCCGAGCAATTGGCTGGACCCGACTGGAAGGTGGCGCCCGAGGCGACCAGTGACGGCTTCGGCACGACCTACACCGTGACCAGCCGCTTCGGCAGCTGGACGGCGCACGACCGGACCCAGGTGGCGATTCGGATCCGCGAGATCCAGGCCCTGGCGCAACTCGAGGAGGTCTCCAAGACCGACGTCTTCGTCGACGCGGTCAAGACGTCGGCGACGGCACCGATCCGCCTGGTGCAGCAGGTCGCCGACAAGCCGAAAGAGACGCTGAAGGGAATCCCGTCCGGCGTCGGGCGGTGGGTCAAGAAGACGAGCTTCCAGGTCAAGGAGGGCTACCACGACGCCAAAGAGGTGGTGGCCAAGGACGACGAGGGTGCCGAGCCAGCGGACACGGAAGAGAAGGAGAGTCTGACCGAGAAGGGCAAGGAGGAGAGCAAGAAGTACGCCCTCAACTACCTCAAGATCTCGGGCGCCGAACGCAACTGGTACGCCAAGCTGGGCGTCGATCCCTACACCGACAACGAGCTGCTCCGCGAGGCGGTGAGCAGCGTGGCGCGGGTCGAGGGGCTGACCAGCTTCGGCATGAAGTTCGTCGGACTGCCGGGGATCCCGGGCGCCCGCGAGATGCGCAAGACCATGGAGATCGTCTGGCAGACCGATCCCTGGGAGTTGCGCCTGGCCAACCGCAAGAAGCTGCTCGCTGCCGGGCTCTCCGAGGAGACGGCGCGCGCTTTCGAGGACAACGAGTCACTCGCCCTCAGCCTGCAGACCGTCATCGTCGAGACGCTCGACCAGTTGGCGGGCGTGGCTGGACGAGAACGGCTGATCGCGCGCGCCATCGACGTCGAGAGCCACGACGAGGCGCGAACGCTGGCTTCTTCGGTCGCGCTGATGCTCCGTTTCCATCGCCAGGTGAGCCCGCTGCGCGAGTTCCTCGCCGGCGCTCGGCTGCCGGTCGCCCGCACGACCAAGAATGAGCTGGTCGCGGTGGCGCTGACCGATGCCCTGTTCTGGACTGCCGGCGTCGCCGAGGGGGCGCAGGAGTTCGCGGCGCTCTACGCCGCCGACGCCGCGAAATCGCGCCAGCTCTGGGTGGTGGGGGAGGCCTCGCCCGGCTTCGTGGCCGGCGCGCGCGAGCTCGGCTGGGAGGTGCGTGATCGCTGGCAGCAGGCGGCGCCGGAGGACGCCGCCCCGGTGGCCCCCGCGAGCCGCTGACCCGAGGGACGTCGACGAGCATGGGACCGATCCGGCGCCTGCGCAACCTGGCCGCCTTGGCGATGCTGGCCGCACCGCTCTCGGCGCAGCCCGCGGAGCGCCCGAAGGTCGGCATCGCCTTCTCGGGTGGCGGCGCCAAGGGGTGCGCGCACATCGGGGTCCTCAGGGTGCTCGAGGAGATGCGCATCCCGGTCGACTACGCGGCGGGCGCCAGCATGGGCTCGATCGTCGGTGGGCTCTACGCCGCCGGGCTCGACCCCGACCAGCTCACCGAGGCGATCCTCACCGTCGACTGGGCGGACGCCTTGACCGACAAGCCGAACCGCAAGGACCTTGTCTTCCGGCGCAAGAACGACGACCTGCGCTACATCCCGGACCTCGAGTTCGGGGTCGGGAAGGGCGGATTCAAGTTCCCGACCGGCCTGCGTTCCGGCCAGAAGCTCAACTACCTGCTGCGCACCTTCACCCTGCCGGTGCGTACCGTGCGCGACTTCGACCAGCTGCCGATCCCGTTCCGCGCCGTGGCGACCGACATCGTCAACGGCGAGATGGTGGTGCTCGCGCGCGGCGACCTCGGGCGCGCCATGCGCGCCAGCATGGCGATCCCGACCGTCTTCACGGCGGTCGAGATGGACGGCCGGCTGCTCGTCGACGGCGGCGTCTCCAACAACGTTCCGGTCGACGTGGTGCGCGCCATGGGCGCCGACGTGGTGATCGCCATCGACATCGGCTCGCCGCTCATGGGAGAGGAGAAGGTCGGACGCTCCTACCTTTCCATCCTCGGCCAGACGATGGGACTGATCACGCGCGCCAACATGACGCCGCGGCTGGCGGCGGCCGACCTGGTGATCACCCCCGAGGTGGCGAGCTACGGGACCCTCGAGTTCAGCGCGGGTCGCGAGATCATCGCCAAGGGCGAGGCGGAGGCTCGCAAGCTGGCCGTCCAGCTGGCGCCCTACGCGCTCTCCGAGTCGGACTACCGCACGTGGAAAGCCTCGCGACACCGCGAACCGGATCCGATTCCCGTCGTCACCGACGTGCGCGTCGAGGGCAACCAACGGGTCGATGCCCGGATCCTCGCCGCCCAGATCCGGCTGATTCCGGGATCGCCCTTCTCGCCGGAGAGCGCCCGCGACGACCTGGCGCGCATCTTCGGCCTCGGGGACTTCGAGACCGTAGACGTCGAGCTGGAGCCCGACGGGGAGGGCGCCGCGGTGATCTACCGTCTGCGCGAGAAGCCGTGGGGCCCGACCTACCTGCGCTTCGGGCTCGGCTTCGAGGCGACGGGAGAGGGCAACAACACTTTGTCGGCCGCCGCGTCGGTCAATCGCACCCGCATCAACGCGCTGGGCGCGGAATGGAAGACCGAAGTGGCGATCGGCAC
>CAZPZW010000066.1:7571-16168 GCA_964591165.1 uncultured Thermoanaerobaculia bacterium
AAGAGAACGTCCGTCTCGATCTGGGGTACGAGTTCGGCCGCTACGCCGAGGTCCGGCTGGGCGTCGATCGCGCCTGGATCACGGGACGCCGGAAGTCCGGCGAGGTGCCCCCGGAGATCGGCCTGACCAGCGGCGAGACCAGCGACGTGGCCGGGATCTCGTTGCTCACGACGGTCGATCGGCTCGATAGCTCGACTCTGCCGAAGCACGGCAGCCTGCTGCGTCTCACCGCCTATCAGAGCGTCGAGGCGCTGGGGGCGGACGCCGACTACAGCAAGATCGAGCTCAAGACCAGCCAGTTCTGGACGCGCGGGCGCCACACCCTGTTCGGCAATTTGAACGGCGGCACGAGCCCCGGAGAAGAGCTGCCGATCTACGACGAGTTCGTCCTCGGCGGTTTCTTCTCGCTCGCGGCGTTCGAGCCCGGCGAGCTGCGCGGCGACAACTACGGTCTCGCTCGCCTCGGTTACTACTACCGCTTGACCAGGACGCTGCACGCCGGCGGGTACGTGGAGGCGGCGAGAATCTCGCCGGTGCCGGACGACCTGCTCGAGGACCCGATCCTCACCGCGACGGCGCTCCTCGCGGCGGACACCGGCTTGGGTCCGTTCTACGTGGGCCTGAGCGGCGCCGAGGAGGGGCGGCGGGCGGTCTACTTCCTCTGGGGGCGGCAGTTTTGAGGAGCGCCGGGCGCGACGCGTGGGCTGCCGGTCGATGCCTGGCGTATAAGATGCATGAGCGCTCGAGGATCCGCCGGCTCGGGCCGCGCGATTCTCGCCGACGCGTCGTCGTGTGAAGGCGCCGACCGCCCTCCCGGAATCATCGACCGCTTCCTCTGGAGTCTCGTGATGAGATCGAAGTCTTGGATCAACGCCCTCGGGATCGCTGCCTGCTTCGTCGCGCTCCTCCCGGCGCCGACGCTGATCGGGCAGGATCCGCCGCCACCCAACGGCGAGGCGCCCATCGAGGAGCCGGATCCAGATCCCTGGCCGCGGGTGGTCGAAACCGATCAGTACCTCCTCGCGATGTTTCCGCCTCAGGTCGAATCCTGGAACGGCGACCGGCTGCGGGCGAGCTCGGCGGTCGAGATCACCGAGAAGGGCAAAGAACGCCCGATCTACGGCGTGATCAACTTCTCCGCCCGGACGCGGGTCGACAAGGACTCCCGGCTGGTGGTGATCGACGAGTTTCAGGCGCTCGAGGCCAGCCTGCCGTCGCACGCCAAGTCGCAGCCGCAGCTCCTCGGTTTCCTGCAGAAACAGTTCAACGACTCGGTGCGTGTCGTCTCCCTCGACCGGCTCGAGGCCGCGCTCGCGGCCGCCGAGCGGTCCGAGGCCGCGACCGAGTTGGCCGTCAGCAACGACGCGCCGGAGATCGTCTTCGCCGAGCGGCCGACGATGCTGGTCACCATCGACGGCGCTCCCGCCTGGCGCGAAATCGACGGCACGACCTTCGAGCGCCTGATCAATACCCGGCCTTTGGTGCTCAAGAGCTCCGCCGGCTTGTTCCACCTGCACCTCTTCGACGGCTGGTTGAGCGCTCCCAACCTCGCCGGACCCTGGAAGGTCGCGCAGACGCTGCCGCCGGGCATCAGCGCCGCGGCGAAGCAGACCGTCGCCGCCCAGACCGCCGACCTGCTCGACGGGGGTTCGGCGGAGGAGGTCGACGAAACGGGCCGGCCGATCGCCAAGCCGACGCTCGCCAAGGGACCCGTGCCGGACGTCGTCGTCGCGCTCCGGCCGACCGAGCTCGTGGTGTTCGACGGCGCCGCCAAGTGGCAGGCGATACCTGGCACCGGGCTCGAGTTCGTCGAGAACACCACCGGCAACGTCTTCCGGGCGAGCGGTTCGGGGGCCCACTTCCTGCTGCTCTCGGGGCGTTGGTTCTCGGCTCCGGGGCTCGACGGTCCGTGGACCTACGTGCCGCAGGAGAAGCTCGCGGAGGACTTCCGCAGGATCCCCGACGAGAGCCCGAAGGAGAACGTGAAAGCCTCGGTCGCAGGCACCGCGCAGGCCGAAGAGGCGGCGATCGCGAATGCGATTCCGCAAACCTCGGAAGTCAGTCGCGCCGAGGCGAAGTTCGAGCCGGTGATCGACGGTGAGCCCAAGTTCGCGCCGGTCGAGGGGACCTCGCTGGAGTACGTGAAGAACTCGGCGACGCCGATCCTTCGCTCGGGCAAGCAGCTCTACGCGGTCTACAACGGCGTCTGGTTCGTCTCCCCGGCGGTCGGCGGGCCCTGGAAGGCCGCGGTCGAAGTTCCCGCCGAGATCTACTCCATCCCGGCTTCGAGCCCGCTGCACTACGTCACCTACGTGCGGATCTACGACTCCGACGACTCGACCGTCGTGGTCGGCTACACCCCGGGCTATTACGGCGCCACGGTTTCCGACGGCGTCGTAGTCTGCGGCACCGGCTACGCCTACGACCCCTGGGTGGGTGGAGCCTGGTACGGCTACCCGTCGACTTACGGCTACGGCTGTGGGCTCACCTACTCACCCTGGAACGGTTGGGCCTTCACGTTCGGCGTCGGCTGGGCCTGGGGCTATTGGGGCGGCTGGTACGGGCCCTACTATCCGCCTTACTGGGGGCCCTACTGGGGCTACTACGGCGGCGCGGTGGTCGGACCCGGTGGCGGCTGGGCGGCCTGGGGCCCCGGGGGCTGGGCGGGAACGACGGGCAACATCTACCGCCAGTGGGGTCCGGTGAGCTCGGTGTCGCGTTACGCCGGCGGTTACAACGCCTGGACCGGGAACGCCTGGCGCTCGCAGGTGGGCGCGGCCTACAACTCGCGCACCGGAAACCTCGCGGCGGGGCAGCGCGGCGCCGTCGCCAACGTCTATTCGGGCAAGTACGCCTACGGCGGGCGGGGCGCGGTGCGCAACACCGGGAGCGGCGCGACCGTGGCGGGGGGCCGCGTGACCGGCGGTGATGTCGACACCGGTCGGGAGTTCACGGCGGGCAGGGTCGGCGGTTACAACCCGAACACCGGCAACGCCGGTTCCGCCGGCTGGGTGCGCGGCGAGGACGGGGGCGTGGCGCGCGTCGGCGACGACATCTATGGCGCCAAGGACGGCAGCGTCTACAAGCGCGAGGGGCAGGGCGACTGGAGCCAGGTCGACGGCTCCGGTCAGTGGAAGAACGTGCAGGACCGGACGCGGACCCAGGACCTCAACCGGCAGTACCAGGCGCGGAGCACCGGAAATCAGCGCTACGGCAGCTATCGTGCCACCTCGCCGCGCCCGATGCCGCGCGGCGGCGGCGGACGCCGGCGCTGAGCGGTCAGGCGGGTCCCGGGGTGGCGCCGGCTGCTTCGGGCGGGGCCGGCGCCTGGTCGACCCAGGCGCCGAGCAACTGGTGCGCGACGGCCAGCAGCACCGGACCGATGAAGAGCCCGACCAGGCCGAAGGACATCAGACCGCCGAGCACGCCGGCGAAGATCAGCAGCAGCGGCAGGTCGGCGCCCCGGCGGATGAGGATCGGGCGGAGGAAGTTGTCCAGCGTGCCGACCGGGATCGACCAGACCAGCAGGAAGATGCCCCAGCCGGTCGCGCCGCTGACGAAGAGGTAGACGATCGCCGGCACGAGGACGAGCAGCGGGCCGAACTGGGCGATGCAGAGGATGAAGATCACCACGGTCAGCAGCGAAGCGAACGGAATGCCGGCGATCGCCAGCCCGATGCCGGCGAGCGCGGATTGGACGATCGCGGTCACCACCACGCCGAGCGCCACGCCGCGGACCGCCCCGGCGGCCAGGAGCACGACTTTTTCTCCCTCGGCTCCTCCCAGGCGACGGGCGAAGCGGAGGATCCCTCGCGCCCACGCCTCGCCGGCGCTCCACAGGACGGCGGCGACCACGACCGTGAGCAGGAGCTGCGCGAGCAGCTTGCCGAGGCTGCCGACCTGTCCGGCGAACCAGGAGGTCACGTCGCCGAGATAGGGCGTCAGCTTGCCGACCAGCTCGCCGGCCGGCGAGCCGGCGAAGCCGTTCCAGGCCGACACCGCGTAGCTTCCGACCAGCGGCACGCGGGCGAGCCAGGCCGGAGCGGCCGGCAGGTTCTCCGTGAACAGGCCCCTGGCCCAGGTGGTGATCGAGTCGGCGTTGGTGACCAGCGCACCGATGGCGCCGAAGAAGGGGAGCACGAAGACGAGCAGCAGGCCGAGGGTGAGCGCCGTGACCGTCAGCTTGCGCCGGCCGCCGAGCCAGCGCTCGAGGGTGACACGCTGCGGCCAGGTGGCGATGACGATCATCGCCCCCCAGATCAGCGCGGCGAGGAAAGGCCGCAACACCCAAAAGGCGCCGGCGATCAGCAGGCCGAGGAAGAGGACGGCTAGAACCGTGCGCGACAGATCGTTCGATGTGGTTCCCATGGGGGGCTCCTCATTTCTTGAGCAGCGCGCGTCGGGCGGCGGCGAGGTCGGAGCGCTGCTGCGGCCCGACCTCGGGGTAGGCGAGACCGAGCGAGTCGAGGGCATCGATCACCGCCGCGGCGATCACCAGCCGGGTGAACCACTTGTTGTCCGCCGGCACCACGAACCAGGGAGCTTCGTCGGTGGCGGTCGCGCGGACCATCTCCTCGTAGGCCCGCATGTAGTCGTTCCAGTTCTCGCGCTCGGTGGCGTCGGCGAGCGAGAACTTCCAGTTCTTCTCCGGGTTGTCGATCCGCTCGAGGAAACGGCGCCGCTGTTCCTCCTTCGAGACGTGGAGGAAGAACTTGCGCACCAGGATGCCGTTGCGGCCGAGATAGCGCTCGAACGCCCGGATGTCCTCGAAGCGCTGCCTCCAGATCTTCTTGGTGACCAGCTTCGGCGGCAGCTTCTGTCGGGCCAGGAGATCCGGGTGCACGCGCACGACCAACGTCTCCTCGTAGTAGCTGCGGTTGAAGATCCCGATGCGGCCGCGCTCGGGCAGGCACTTCATGCAGCGCCAGAGGTAATCGTGATCGAGCTCCTCGCTGGTCGGCGCCTTGAACGAGAAGACCTGACAGCCCTGCGGGTTGACCCCGGACATGACGTGCTCGATGGCGCCGTCCTTGCCCGCCGCGTCCATCGCCTGGAAGATCAGCAGCACCGCCCAGCGGTCCTGCGCGTAGAGCTTGTCCTGCAGCTTGGTCAGGGCCTCGACGCCCATCGCCAGGGCAGCCCGCGCGCGCGGCTTGTCCTCCGAGTCGAGCCCCTGCGTGTCGCCCGGGTCGACGTCTTCCAGGTGGAACTTCTTCGCGCCGGTGACGCGGTACGGCGCGGCGAACGTGCGGGCCTTGTCGACGAACTCCCGGGTCTTCATCGGCGCGGTCCTTTGGGCGGTGATCTGGAGTGACGCCAGCGATGATACTACGGCCAGCTCGCCGAGACCTCGCCCGAACGCCCGGGGGGCGCGCGGATCCTCGGCCCGCGAAGAGGCGAGCCGACTAGAAGCGGAAAGTGCCGCCCATCTGGAGCTGTCCGGCCTTGCCGCTCTGACCGTCGAGATTGAATCGTTGACCCCACAAGTACTCGGCGACGAGATCCAGGCGCGGGATCGGCGACCAGACGAGGTTCAGGGAGTAGCGCTCGGTGCGCTTCAGCGCGTCGTGCGGCTGCGAGTCCAGGTTGTCGATCCAGACGTGGCCGAGGGTCACCGTCGAGCGCACGCGCTGCCGCCACCAGTGCTCGTAGGCGAGGTAGGCCGACGCCACCGAAAGCGGTTCCAGCGAATCGGAGGCGGCGTCGAACCAGGCGTCCTGCCCTCCTTCGTTGCGCAGATCGTTGATGTAGCGCCCGATTCCCCGGCCGGCGTTCCAGGCCCAGCGGATGCGGTCGCGGTCCGCCGCCCAAGGGGCCGGCAGCACACCGCTGATGTTGATCCCGTAGCCGGTGGTCGACAGCGTCTCCCGCGGTGCTCCGGTGAGACCCTCGACCTCGCCGCGCAGCTGGCGGAAGAGCAGGGCGGTCTGGATGTGACTTCCCTCGCCGAACAGCTCGAACCGGGAGAAGGTCCGCTCCGGGTCCCAGCGCAGTCGCAACACGAGATCGGGAACCTGGTTGACCCCTTCGGCTCCCGTCAGGTCCGGATTCGCCTCCTCGATGGCCACCGCGAAAGCGGTCCGCTCGCCGAGCGGCCGGGTCCAGCGGATCTGTGGCTGACGCTGCAGCGAAATGGCGTTCATCCCCTCGAAGTCGATGCCGTCGGGATCGGCCTCGGGGTCGGAGAAGGTCGACCAGGCCTGGCCCAGCAGCCATCGTCCCCACTGTCCGAAGGCGTGGCGCAGGCGGAGATTCCCATTCGCTCCGGCGAAGTCGGCCTCGATGAAGGCGCGCATGTAGCCGACGCCGGTCGGCGTGCGGAGGTCGAAGTTGAAGCGGCTCGGCACCACCGAGAACTCGACGCGCGACGTCTTGCCCGCCTCCTCGCTGCCTTCGATCGGGATCGAGGAGGTCACGAAGCGATCGTCGCTGCCGATGGCGTCGAACGAGTTGATGTAGGTCACCCGGACCCGTCCGCCGATGCGCAGCGCCGCGTCGGTGCCCGGGACCTTGAACGAGCCGGGAAACTCCCCCTGGAGATTCTGCACCGCCATCTCGGGGACCCGCTGGACGGACTGTTCGACCTCGGCGAGGCGCGCCTCGACCGCCGCGGTCACCGAGGCATCGGGCGCCAGCTCCTTGAGCTCGTTGAGCTGGTTGTGGGTCGAGAGCGCGAGCCCGCTCGCCTCCTCGAGCTTCTTCTCGAGCTCGGCCAGACGCTTCTCCTGCGCGGCGAGCTGCTCCTGTTGCTCGGTGAGGGCCTTCTGCTGCGCCTCGATCAGCCGGCGCTGCGCCTCGACCAGGCGGGCCAGCTCTTCGACCGTGGGTGGGGCGGTGGTCGCTGGCGGCTTCGCCTTCGCCTGCGGCGCGGGCTGCCCGGTTTCCGGTGCCGGCGGTGCCTCGCCGGGTGGCGCTGCCTGGGCGTCCAGGTGCGGCGCCGCGAGCAGGGTGACCGCGAGCAGAGCAAGGACGGCGATTCGCCCCCGGAGGGCGAAGGGAGGGCGACTGGCGAAGCAAGAGATCCGGGGCAGGTCGAGAGCCTCCAGGCGGGAACGCTACGACGAATCCAGGGGTCCCACAACGTCCCGGGAGGCGAGAAGGAGATCCGCCGAGCCGGGTTGGGGATCGATCGGCGTGAGACCCGGTGGCACGAAGTGAGCGGCCCCGGACGACTCGCATAGGATGCCGCACAGAAAGTGAAGTGGTTGCTCCACAACGAAAGGACACGTTCATGAGCACGACATCTCGCCTCGCGATGATCGGCTTCGCGCTGGGCGCCATGGTCCAGGTCGGCGCGGTGGCGCAGGCCGGTCCGGGAACCGGCGCACCGCTCGATCGCCACATCTTGCCGATCGCCGAACCGAAGTCCGCTCCGATCACGACGCTGGATGCGCGGGACGCAACCGCGCCGCCGCGCTTCGAGGTGAAGGCTCCGCTGGGGGCACCCAACGTCGTGATCGTGCTGATCGACGACATCGGCTTCGGCAGCAGCAGCGCTTTCGGCGGTCCGATCCGCATGCCGACGCTGGACAAGCTCGCGAACGCCGGCCTGAAGTACAACCGCTTCCACACCACGGCGCTCTGCAGCCCGACTCGCACCGCGCTGCTCACCGGCCACAACCACCACGCCAACAACGCGGGCGCGATCATGGAGCTGGCCACGGCCTTTCCCGGCAACACCGGCGTCCGGCCGAACAGCATCACGCCCCTCGCCGAGATCCTGCGCCAGAACGGGTACAGCACGGCCGCCTTCGGCAAGTACCACGAGACGCCGCCCTGGGAGGTATCGGTCTCGGGTCCTTACGACCGCTGGCCCACCGGCTCCGGCTTCGACAAGTTCTACGGTTTCATCGGCGGCGAGACCAACCAGTGGGCGCCGGCGATCTACGACGGCGTGACGCGCGTCGAGCACGAGCAGTCGCCGGACTACCACTTCACGGTCGACATGACCGACCAGGCGATCAACTGGGTGAGCGCCCAGCAGGCGTTGACGCCCGACAAGCCCTTCTACATGTACTTCGCGACCGGCGCCACGCACGCCCCGCACCACGCTCCGAAGGAGTGGATCGCCAAGTACAAAGGGCAGTTCAGCGGCGGCTGGGACCGGCTGCGCGAGGAGACCTTCGCGCGTCAGAAGCAGCTGGGCGTGATCCCCGCCGACGCGAAGCTCACTCCCCGTCCCAAGGAGATCCCGGCCTGGGACGGGATGACCGCCGAGCAGAAGCGGCTCTTCGAGCGCCAGATGGAGACCTTCGCCGGCTTCGCCGAGCACACCGACCACGAGGTGGGAAGACTCGTCGCGCAGCTCGAGGCGATCGGCGAGCTCGACAACACGCTCTTCTTCTACATCGTGGGCGACAACGGAGCGAGCGCCGAGGGCGGGCCCGAAGGCACGTACAACGAGATGATGGCGCTCAACGGCATCGTCGGCCGGGCCGACCAGATGATGGATCACATCGACGACTGGGGCGGTCCCAGCACCTTCCCGCACTTCGCCATCGGCTGGGCCTGGGCGAACAACACGCCCTTCCAGTGGACCAAACAGGTGGCGAGCCACTTCGGCGGCACGCGCAACGGGATGGTGATCCACTGGCCCG
>CAZPZW010000067.1:0-15822 GCA_964591165.1 uncultured Thermoanaerobaculia bacterium
TCTCCTTGTCGGCCTCCTTGAACCAGTGGCCGGCGAACTTCTCGATCCCGCCGCGGGAGGCGATCCTGCCGTTGGGCTCCACCGTCTGGAAGAGGGGCAGACCGTACTTGATCCCGGTCGCGTAGTCGTCGGCGCCGAAGGCCGGCGCGGTGTGCACCAGGCCGGTGCCATCGGTCGCCGTGACGTAGTCGGCCGCCACCACGACCCAGCCGTCGGTGTCCGACGGGGGCGCGGGGAAGACGCTCTCTGGACGCGCATCCGGCGGGTCGGTGGCGAACGGCCGGTCGTAGCGCAGCCCGTGCAGGGCGGCGCCCGGGACGAGCGCCAGCGCCGGCTGGTTGCGCAGATCGCGCCGTTGGCGCTTGCCTTCGACCTCGAGCTCGTAGGGGATCTCCACTTCGATCGCATCGGCGAACAGGAGGCGCGTGCCGGGCCTCGTCGGATGCTCCACCACGCGATAGAGGAGCTCGGGATGGACCGCGAGGCCGGCGTGCCCGGGCATCGTCCACGGGGTGGTGGTCCAGGCGATGAGGTAGAAATCGGTCGACACGACGAGCTCGCGCCCGTCGACGGTGCGCAGCCGCTGGCCCGGCCGCGCCGGGAAGAGGACCCAGATCGAAGGGTCCTCGACGTCCTTGTAGTTCTGCGCCACCTCGTGCGACGAGAGCGTGGTGCCGCAGCGCGCGCAGTAGGGCTGGCTCTTGTGCCCCTCGAAGAGCAGGTTCCTGCGGTGGAGCTCCTGGAGCGCCCACCAGACCGATTCGACGTAGCGGTTGGTGTAGGTGAAGTAGGCGTCGTCGAGGTCGACCCAATAGCCCACCCGCTCGGTCATCGCCCGCCACTGCTTTTCGTAGGTCATCACCGACTCGAAGCAGGCGCGATTGAACCGCTCGATCGAAGCCCGCGGGTCGCCGGGCACGAGCTGCTCGATGTCCTTCTTGCCGGAGAGCCCGAGCCGTTTCTCGACCTCGATCTCGACCGGCAGGCCGTGGGTGTCCCAGCCCGCCTTGCGCGCCACGTGACGGCCGCGCATGGTCTGGAAGCGAGGGAAGAGATCCTTGACCACGCGGGTCAGGACGTGCCCGACGTGCGGCGTGTTGTTCGCCGTCGGCGGTCCCTCGAAGAAGACGAAGTCCTCGCCGCCGCGATGGCGCGCGAGCGAGCGGGCGAAGACCCGTTCCCGCCGCCAGATCTCGAGCACCTCGCGCTCGAGCGCGGGAAAGGGGTAACCCGTGGCGACCGGGGGGAACCGCGGTGCCGTCATGCGGGAGGAAGGCCGCGCGCGAACTGGGCGAGGCGGTCCGCGGCTTCGTCGCTGCTCTCGGCGTGCGGCTGGACGCCACAACCCTCGAGCACCTCGATCTCGGCGTCGGGAAGCGCCGCGAGCCAGACATCGGCCGATTCGACCGGCGGGCTCACGGCGAGGCGTCCCCAGAGGAGCAGCGTCGGCACGCTCACCCGGGGCAGCAGGTTTTCGACGCGATGATTGAGGTAGCCGGAAAGATACGCCGCGAGCGCCGGCCGGTTGGAGACTTCGTGCGCGCCCCGATAGTGATGATCGACCAGGGCCTCGGTGACGACGTCGGGCCGGGCGAAGATCTCCTCGCGCAGGTGGTGCTCGATCCCCTTGCGGCTGGTGTAGAGGTTGAGCGCCGACGTTCCGAAGATCGGCAGGCGAAGCAGACGGTGGATCACCGCGTCCTTGAGGTCGGGTTCGTCGCCGGCCTGGTCGATGCCGGTCGGACAGCAGAGCACGAGGCCGCGCAGGAGCTCCGGACGGTCGACCGCGAGCTGCACGGCATAGGCCGCCGGGAGTCCGGCCGCGACCAGGACGGCGCGCCGGCGGACGACGTCATTGAGGAAATCGACCAGGAAGTCGAGATACAGCTCGCCGTCGAAGGCCACGTTGGGGCGCGCCGAGCGGCCCCAGCCCGGCAGGTCGGGCGCGAAGACCTGGAACTCTTCGGCCATTCGCTCGGCCAACCGGCGCCACTCGATCGCGTCGTGTCCCGGTCCGAAGGAGTGCAGGAGCACGACCGGGTCGCCGCTCCCCAGGCGTTGGAAGAGGACGTCGGCGAGATCCCAGGCATAGCGATGACGGCGCCCCCAGGTCGTGGGCTCGACGCGGCGGGCACGGCGTGCGATGGCGGCGTTGAGCAGGGCGGGGATGCCGACGGCGGCGCCACCGATCAGCAATCCCTTGAGGATGCGTTTCCGCCGCCGTCGCCGCTCCTCTTCCTCGGAGGTCCAGGCGGTCATGGGGGGCAGACTTTATCACGCGGATCCAAAGGCTTGCGCCGGGTTAAGATGCGCCGAGGGAGAGACCGCGATGGCCGTTCTGCCGATCGTCCGCATGGGACATCCGGTGCTGAGGGCGCCGGCCGAGCCGCTCCCGGAGGGGCGCCTCCGCGAGCCCGAGGTGCAGCGTCTGATCGACGACATGATCGAGACCATGCGCGACGCCGACGGCGTCGGACTGGCGGCGCCGCAGGTGGGCGTGGGGTGGCAGCTCTTCGTCTACGAAGCGCTGGACGAGGAGGCGCCCGCGGCGGGCATTCCCTTGCGGGTGCTGGTCAATCCCATGGTGGAGCCGTTTCCCGGCGAGCTGGTCTACGACTGGGAGGGCTGCCTCTCGATTCCCGACCTGCGCGGCCTGGTGCCCCGCCACCCCGCGGTCCGGATTCGGGCGCTCGACCGTGCAGGGCGGCCTCTCGCCTTCAGCGCGGAGGGCTTCGAAGCCCGCATCGTCCAGCACGAATTCGACCACCTGAACGGCGTCCTCTTCCTCGATCGGATGCGCGATCTGCACTCGCTCGCCTTCTACGAGGAGTGGCACGAATTCCTGCGCGGTGCCGACGCTCCGGCGCGGGTCGACAAGGCGGAATAGTGGGGCTTCGCATCGTGCTGGCCTGGGCCGGGCGCCACAGTCCCGAGCCCTGGGAGTCGCTCTCTGCCGACTATCTGCGGCGTATCGAGCCTTGGCTGCCGATCCAAGAGAAGGTCGTCAAGGCGGGCGCACGGGGCGACGACGCGACGCGGCGGCGCCACGAGGCCGAGGCCCTGCGTCGCGCGACGCCCCCAGGCGCGTTCCGCGTGGCGCTCGACGAGCGCGGCGTCCAGTGGACATCCGAGCGGCTCGCCCGGGAAGTCGAGCGCTGGCGCGCGGAGTGGCCTCATCCGGTGGTGTTCTACCTGGGTTCGGATCTCGGGCTGGAGCCGGAGCTGGTCGCCGAATGCCGGCTCCGCCTCTCCCTGGGGCGGATGACTCTGCCGCATCATCTCGCGCGGCTGGTGCTCCTCGAGCAGGTCTATCGCGCGCTTTCGATCGTCGCCGGAATCAACTATCATCGCCCGACGTTGTAGGAGACCCCAGCTACCCCGGGGAACCATTGCGAGGAGGCGTCGACGTGGCGCGTAAACCGGCGAAAGCCTCGAAGACCGTGAGCAGGAAAAAGACGACCGGAGCGGCGCGAGCGAAGGCGGTCAAGCGCTCGGCGGCCAAGCCGGCCGCCAAGGCGAAGGCGCGTCCGAAGGCGTCCGCCAAGCCGGCGGCCAGGCCGAAGGCGAAGCCGAGAGCCTCGGCCAAGCCCTCGGCGCCCAGAAAACTCGCGCCCAAGGGCCCGGCGGCGAGGAAGGCGGCTCCCGCCAAGGCGGTCCGGGCGAAGGGGGCCGCTGCCAAGCCGGCGGCGAAGTCGAGTCCCGCTAAACCGGTTCCGGCCAAGGTGGCTGCCGCGCCGGCGATGCCGGCCAAGTCCCAGGTGACGAAGGCTCCGCTCTCCCCGGCGCGCGCCGGGGCGAAGCCGGTCGAGGTCGCGCCGCCCGCCAAGAGCAAGCCGCCGCTCGCCACGAAGTCCTCCGCCGGGCGCGGCGGTGGGCGCGAGGTGGTCCGGGTGGGCGACGCGCCGCCGCCGGCGTCGCGTCCCGCCTTCGCCCGCGACTTCCTCGAGGCCCAGCGCAAGAAGCTGATGGCGAAGAAGGAGGAGATCCTCAAGATGTACCGCAAGGATCTCCAGAACGGCCAGGAGTCCAACGACAGCCCGACCGAGGACCTGGTCGATCGTGCCAACAACGCCTACAACCGCGAGCTCGCGTTCTCGATCTCGGACAACGAGCGCGAGCTGCTGCTGCAGATCGACCAGGCGATCGAGCGCCTGAACGGTGGCAGCTACGGCTACTGTCTGCACACCGGTCACGCCATCGGGCTCGCCAGGCTCGAGGCGATTCCCTGGGCGAAGTACAGCGTCGAGGCGCAGGAGATGCTCGAGAAGGGCCTGCTCTCGGAGGCCTGAGCCGGGCGGTCGGCCACGACCGCGGGGACGAAGCGCGCCGCCATGCGAATCCGCTCCTTCGTAGGTCTGCTGCTAGCGGTCGCGCTGGTCTTCTACGCCGTCGTCCTGCATCACCACAATCGCGACATCCTGCAGGAGCGCTTCCACGTCGGGCCGGAGGCGACCATCCCGCTTTGGGTGGCCCTGCTGGCGGTCTTCCTGCTCGGTTTCCTGCCCACCGGAGTGACGCTGGTCGTCGACACGCTCCGCCGCGACCTGGCGCTGCGCCGCAGCCGGCGCCGCAAGCGCGAGGCGGAGAGCCTCGAAGCCTCCTTCCGCCGCGCCATCGACCTGCAGACCGACGGCCAATGGGGCAAAGCGGCGAGCGAGCTCGAGTCGCTGCTCGCCGGCTCCCCCGATCACTTCTCCGGCCTGTTGCGCTACGGCGAGGTCCTGCGCCGGCTGGGGCGTCACGAGGAGGCGACCGAGGTACATCGGCAGGCGGCGTCGCGCTATCCGCACTCGGTCAGCCTGCTCTATCAGCTGGCCGAGGACCACGCGGCGCGCGGCGAGCGGGACGTGGCGCACGAAATCGAGAACCGGATCGTCCGGGAGTTCCCGGGCTTCGGGCTCGAGGTGCTGCGTCGCCGCCGGGGCGAAGCTCTCGCGCGACGCGATTGGGCCGAAGCGGGCAAGCTCCACGATCGGGTGACCGCCCTGCTCAACGAGAGCGGGGATTCTGCGGCCCTCGCCCGGGAGTCGAGCCTCGCGCAGGGGCTCGACTACCAGCGCGGCGTCCGGCGGCTCGAGCAGGATCAAGCGGGCGAGGCGGCGGAGCTCTTCCGGACCCTGCTGGCGCACGAGCCGCGCTTCATTCCCGCCCGCATCATGCTCGGCGAGGCGGAGCTCCTGGCGGATCGCGAGACCGCGGCGGTCGACGCCTGGCGGGAGGGCTACCTGGAGACTGGCAGCCCGGTCTTCCTGCAGCGTATCGAGGACCATTTCATCGAGGCCGAGGAGCCGCTGCGAGCGATCGAGACGCTGCGCGGCCTGATCGCCGCCGCGGAGAACGACCTGTTGCCGCGCTTCTTCCTCGGCCGGCTCTATTACCGGCTCGAGATGCACGACGAGGCGTTGAAAGCGCTGGCGACGATCGAGGAGCGCATCCGCTCGTCGCCGACGTTCCACTTCCTGGTCGGCAAGATCCACCAGCGCCGGGGCGATCTCGGCAAGGCGGTCGATGCCTTCGGCGTCTGTCTGGCGCAGCTCGATGCCGGTACCGCGGAGTACCTCTGTCGCGTCTGCCATCAGCGCTATCGGGACTGGCGCGACTCCTGCGCGCGCTGTGGCTCCTGGAATTCGGTCGAGCTCGACTTCGAGGAAGAGCGCCTTTCACCCGAGCAGCTCGGCATCGTCCAGGTGCCGGTCTGGGGAGTCGCCGAGGATTCCGGCGAGTTCTCGCTCGCGGCGCTCCAGCCCGCGCCCGAGGAGTAACCCTTGCACGAGCTGCTGGCTGCGATCGCCGCCGGCCGGAGCGAGCCGGTCTACCTGGTGCACGGGGATCGGGCGCTCGCCGAGCCGTCCGCCGTCCGCCTGGCGAGCGCGCTCGGCGAGTCGTTCGGCTGCGTGCCCCAGACGCTGCGCCGGCCGGACTCGCTCGCCGACGTCGTGGCCGACCTGCGGACGTTCTCTCTCTTCGCCGACGGCAAGGTGATCGTGGTGATCGAAAGCGGGGTCCTCGCCGACCGTGCTTCGGCTTCCGAGCTCTTCGAGGAGATCCGCCCCGAGCTCCCGTGGAGCGGCGGCGCGGGCGACCTGAAGGGTGGAGCGCGCGAGGCGGCGCTGCGCCTGCTGCAGGTCCTCCGGCTGTTCGATCTCGATCCGCAGAGCGCTCCGCCGGAGCGGCTCCTCGCCGAGCTGCCCGATGCGCTGCTCGCCGGCAAGTCCGGACGTGCGGGGCGTGGCAAGGCAGGAAGCGCCGACGAGACGCGCGCTGCGCTCGCGTCGATGCTGACCGCGGCCCTGGAGGCAGGGCTGCGCGGCATCGGCCAGGAAGACGCCTCTCAGGTCGCCGACCTGCTGCGCGACGGGCTCCCGGACCGCCAGGTGCTGGTGCTCGTGGAGAGCGCCGTCGCGGAAGACCATCCTCTGCTCGCCGCGCTCGAACGCCGCGGCGCGGCGGTCGCGGCCGGCCGCCTGAGCTCCGAGCGCGGCCGGTTCGGCGGACTCGCTCCGCTCGTGGCCGAGCTCGAGCGGCAGACCGGTGCGGCGATCGAGCGGGCGGCGCTCGACGAGCTCGCGCGCCGGACGCTGCGCACCGAGGGCGCGCGCGGTCCCGTCGCCGGAGGCGTCGACGCCGATTCGGCGGCGCGCTTCGGCGGCGAGTACCGCAAGCTCGCGGCACTCTCCGGCGGCGGACGGATCGGGCTCGCGCTGGTCGAGGAGAGCGTCGAGGACCGCGGCGACGAGGACGTCTGGAAGATCCTCGACGACCTCGGAGCGGGCCGCAGCCAGGAGGCGCTGTCCCGCCTGCAGCGCCGGCTCGCCGGCGCCGATGACCCGATCCTCGAACGGCTCTCGTTCTTCGCCCTGCTCGCCGCCTTCTGCCGGCATCTGGTCGCGGTGCGCGGCGCGCAGCAGCTCGGCGGGGTTGCTGGCGGGGAGCGCGATTTCAACCGCTTCAAGCAGCGCCCCGCGTTGGCGCTCAGGGGAGACCTCCCGGGCCTCACCAAGAACCCGCTGGCGGGACTCAAGGAGTACCGCCTGTTCAAGGCTTATCTCGCCGCACAGCGTCTCACCCTCGAGCAGCTGGCTCGCCTCCCGGAGCGAGTGCTCGAAACCGAACGACGGCTGAAGGGAGACTCCGGCGATCCCGAGGCTGCGCTGGCCGAGCTGGTGCTCGAGCTCGCGCGCTCCGGCGCTCCGGCGCCGCCCCCGCGAGGCGCCGCGCGGGGCTGAGGCCGGTCGCGCGAGCGACCGGCCTCAGGGGCGCGCCGGCAGGGCGCGCGGCATGCCGTGTTGCAGGCGCAGGCGGCGGAAGGTCGAGAGCAGCTGGTCGCGCGCCGCGGCGTCGAGGTAGTCGCCCCGCGAGTAGAGCCGACGGTAGAGGCCCACCAGGTGCGGAAACCGCTCCGCGAGCCAGGGAAAGAACGTCTTGCGGCTCGCCGCGCGGAGGAACAGCGCCTGCTGGTGGACGTCGCGCGCCCCCGCCTCCGAGGCTGCGGCGAAGAGCGGCGCGAGACTCTCCTCGCCGTCGTTGATGCCCGGCATCACCGGCATGCAGTTGATCGTCACCGCGAGGCCCGCCTCGGCCAGTCGGGTGACGGTGCGCAGCCGCGCGGCGGGATCCGGGGCCGCGGGCTCGAGCTCGCGCGCGAGCGCGGCGTCGAGGGTGGTCACGGTGACGTGGATCTCGACGCTGTGCCGGCGATCGAGCTCCTGCAGGAGATCGAGATCGCGCAGGATGAGCGGCGACTTGGTGGTCACCGAGAGATCGAGCCCTTCGGCGCCGACGAAGACCTCGAGCAGCGAGCGCGTCACGCCGTGATGACGCTCGGCGGGCTGGTACGGGTCGGTGGCGGTGCCGAGGGCGATCGAACTGCCACGCAGGTCGCTCTTGCGCAGGCGGCGGCGGAGCTTCTCGGCCGCATCGCGCTTGACGAAGATCTTGCGCTCGAACTCGAGCGGATCGCCGAGGTCGAGGAAGCCGTGGGTGTAGCGGGCGTAACAGTAGACGCAGCCGAACTCGCAACCCCGGTAGGGGTTGATCGTCCACTCGAACGGCAGGTTCGGCGCGTCGCAGCGGTTGAGCAGCTCGCGAACCGCGAGGTCGAAGTACTCGACTCCGGCGCGCCGCCGCAGCGCCTCGACGTCGGGCGCGGGTCGTCCGACCGGGAGGATCGGGAAGAGCGGGAGGGTGGCGTCCTGGATCATTTACGCTTGTTTTACGCCATCTCGCGCCGGTTGTCAAGCCGGCTCTCCTGGGGCGTCGTTTCCCCGAGCTCAAGCCATTGCATAACATGGGCTTATGCCAGAGCTTCCGGAGATCGAGGTGCTGCGGCAGAGCCTGCAGGCGCGGCTGCCCGGGCGACGCATCGCGGCGGTCGAGGTGCTCAGCCCGGCGCTCCGCGAGCCGCTCGACCGGCGGGCGTTGCGTGGACTGGAGGGCCGAGCGGTGACCGCGCTCGGGCGGCGCGGCAAGTACCTCTTGATCGGGCTGGAAGGGGGAAGGACGCTCGTGATCCACCTCGGGATGAGCGGTCGACTGACGCTCGCGTCCAGCGGCGCGGCGCGCGAGCCTCACGAGCATCTGGCCTTCGAGCTCGACTCGGGCGAGCGCCTGCGGCTGCGTGACCCACGCCGGTTCGGGGCCGCTTTCGTGGTGGCCACCGGGCGCCTGGCGAGCGACCCGCACTTCGCGCACCTCGGCGTCGAGCCGTTGGATCCGCCGCTCGACGGACCGCGGCTCGCCGCGCTCGCCGCCGGCTGTCGCGGTCCGATCAAGCCGTTTCTGATGGACGGTCGACGGCTGGTCGGGGTCGGCAACATCTACGCCGCGGAATCGCTGCACCGCGCCGGAATCCACCCGGCGCGCGCGGTGAGCCGGGTCGCCTCGGCGCGCTGGGGCCGGCTCGCTGCCGCGGTGGTCGAGGTCCTGCGGCAGGCGATCGTCGAAGGGGGCACGACGCTCAACGACTTCACCGACGGCGCGGGCGTGGAGGGGGAGTTCCAGGGCGCGCTCGCCGTCTACGGTCGCGAGGGGGAGCCCTGTCCGCGGTGCGGCAGGACGGTTCGCCGGATGGCGCAGGCCGGTCGGAGCACCTTCTACTGCTCCGGCTGCCAGCGCTAGAGTGGCGGGCCGGAAGGAGCACTTCTCATGCGCCTCGCGATTTCGATGACGGTGCTGGTGGTCTGCTCTGTCGTCAACCTGAGCTGCGGCGCCGATCGTACGCCGGATCCCGCGCGCTCCGAGGGAGCTTCGCCGGATCCCGCGCCCGCGCGCTCCGAGGCTGCGGCGACCCGCGAGCTCGAGGAGCGAGCCGCGGACTTCGAGGATCGCTTCCGCGAGATCCAGGAGAGCGACCGGTCACCCGAGGAGAAGGCGGCGGAGGCCTCGCGCCTCGCCGACGAGCAGCAGCGCGCGCTGCGCGCGGCCGCCGACGGGGAGGGGACGGCGGATGAAGGGGAGGATCGACCATGAGCCGAGCGAGCGAGGTCTCCGTCGCGCCGCCGCCGGCCATGGCCTTGGGTGTGGCCGGCGGCACGGGCTCCGGCAAGACCACCGTGGCGCGCGAGATCCTCGACGCGGTGGGCGCCGACCGGATCGCCTTCCTCGCCCAGGACAACTACTACCAGGACGTGGAGTGGGCCACGCCGCAGCAGCTCCTCGCCTACAACTTCGACCACCCGCGAGCGATCGACACCGAGCTCTTCGTGGCGCACATCCGCACCCTGAAGTCCGGCCGCGCGATCGATCTCCCGGTCTACGATTTCGTCCGCCACCGCCGGACCGCGGAGACCCGCCGCGTCGAGCCCCGGCCGGTGCTGCTGGTCGAGGGGATCCTGCTCTTCGCCGAGCCGCTGGTTCGCGAGCTGCTGGACTTCAAGGTGTTCGTCGACACCGACGCCGACGTCCGACTGGTGCGCCGCATCCGGCGCGACATCAGCGAACGCGGTCGTTCGGTCTCCGATGTGCTGCGTCAGTACATGGGCAGCGTACGCCCGATGCACCTCGAGTTCGTGGAGCCGTCGAAACGTTGGGCCGACGTGATCGTCCCGGAGGGAGGCGAGAACCGCGTGGCGGTCGAAATGGTGATCGCCCGGCTCGAGCAGCTCCTCCGCGCCGCCGAGGCGGCCCGCCCCGCCGTCTGACCGCTGCGCCTCAGAAGGGCCAGATCCGCGGGATCAGCAGCGAGGCAAGCAGCCAGAAGAGCAGATTGAGCGGCAATCCCGCGGCGATGAAGTCGCTGTAGCGGTAGTTGCCGGCACCATAGACCATGGCGTTGGTCTGGTAGCCGACCGGGGTCACGAAGCCGTTGGAAGCGGCGAAGGTCACCGCCATCAGGAACGGCCGCGAATCGACTCCGAGCGCCTCGGCGGTCGCGAAGGCGACCGGCACCATCAGCACCGCGGTCGATGCGTTGGAGAGGATCTCGGTCAGCACCATGGTCACGAGGTAGAAGAGCGCCAGCGCGATCCACGGCCCTTCGCCAGCTCGGCCTCCGAGCCAATCCCCCAGGTCGCTCGCCAGACCCGATTTCTCGAGCGCGATGCCGAGCGGAATGGTCGCCGCGAGCAGGAAGTAGACCGACCAGTTCACCGAGCGGTAGACCTTTTGGATGCGCACCGCGCGCGAGGCGAGGAGCACCACGACGCCGACCAGCGCCGCAACCAGGATGGACACCTCGAAGACCGCCGCCGCGACGACCACGCCGACGAACACCGCGGCGTGCAGCCACCAGCGGCGGTGCAGGCCGAGCCGGAGGTCGATTTCGGCCAGGGGCAGGAAGTCGTCCTGCCGGAAGAGCTGCTCGATGCTGCGGCGCGGGCCGAAGACCAGCAGGGTGTCCCAGCGCTTGAGCGGGATCCAGGCGAGCTTCTCGCGGATCGACTCGCCGGCCCGGGCGAGCGCCAGGACGAAGGCGCCGAAGCGCCGCCGGAAGTCGATCTCGCGCAGGGTGGTTCCCTCGAGCGTCGAGGCGGGCGACAGCTGCACCTCGGCGAGCACGGTATCGCCGTCGGAGAGATTGGCGTCCGACAGCTTGATGTCGGAAATCAGCAGGAGCCGCTCCTGCTCCTTGAAGAGGACGATGTCCTCCATCGTGCCGCGCACGATCAGGATGTCGTTGGCCTCGATCGGGGTCGAGCGCAGGTCGAAGGCGATCTTGCGTTCGCCGCGCAGGATCTCGAGCACGGTCAGCCGGTGGCGGTCGCTGATCTTCTCCTCGACCACCGTCCGACCGATCAGCCGGGCGCCGGAGGGGATCCTGATCTCGGTGAGGTAGGGCGTCAGCTGGTACTTGCTGGTGAGGCTCGAAGGGTCGCCGCGCGACGGCAGCCAGCGGACGAGCAGCGCGTTGTAGGCCATGCCGCAGGCGAAGAAGACGATCCCCATCGGCAGGGGCTCGAACATCGAGAAGGGGCGCTCGCCGTGCGCCTCGGCGAGCGAGGAGACGAGCAGGTTGGTGGAGGTGCCGATGAGCGTGCAGGTGCCGCCGAAGATCGCCGCGTAGTTGAGCGGCAACAGCAGGCGGGAGGGGCTCTTGCGGTGTTGCTTGGCGAGCTGCAACGCGATCGGGATGAAGATCGCGACCGCGGCGGTGTTGTTGATGAACATGGAGAGCGCGCCGGCCACCGTGAGAAGGATCGCCACCGAAGCCGCCCACGAGCCGCGCGCCAGCCGGCCGATGCGATGGCCCACCTCGGCGACCACGCCGCTCCCGGCGGTCGCCTCCGAGAGGATCATCATCAAGAGGACCGTGATCACCGCCGGGTCGGAGAATCCGGAGAGCCCCTCGCGGATCGTCACCTGCCCGCCCACGAGCAACGCTGCGAGCAGGGTCAGGGCGACGACGTCGACCGCCATCCACTCGGTCGCCGAGACGACGAGCATGAAAACGAGCAGGACGAGCAGGAAGGTAGTCTGCATGCCGACGCTCGATCCGGCGTCAGGCTTGGAGCTCGAGCTCGCGCAGGAGCGTCCCTGCGGGATCGGCGCCGCGGAGGCGCTCGACCAGGGCATCGGCTCGCGCGGCTCGCTGCCAGGCCGCTCGGGGGGCGACCAGACGCAGGGCGACCAGCTCCGCGAGCACCTCGGTCTGCGTCGTGCTGCCGTCGCTGGCGCGCGCTGCTGCATCGGGAAGCAGATGCCATCGCCCCTCTTGCACCAAGCCGGCGACCGCGGGACTGCCGAGCAGCACTTCCCGCGCCGCGATCCGTCCGCCGCCGAGCCGGGGCAGCAAGGTGAGGCCGATCGCGCCGCGGAAGGACTCGGCGAGGCCGGTGCGGACCTGGCGCCGGCGTTCCGGCGCGACCTTCTCGGCGAGCTCGGCCAGCGCGCCGCCGGCGGTGACGGCCTCGACGGTCAGGAGCACCAGCGACCCGGCAGCGGCGAGGGCGACGGCCTCCTCGATCGCGGCCGCATCGAGCCTCCCGTCGACCGCGATCGTCTCGACGTCCTCGCGGCGCGCGGCGGCGAGCGCCGCCGCGAAGGTCGGGACGTGGGTCGGAATCTCGCGCTGGCGGACGAGCGTGCGGGCGCGCCGATGGACGAACTCGATCGGGCTCGCCAGAACGAGGAGCGCCGACCGCCGCCGCTCGTTGATACGCTCGACGAGCGCCGCGAGCGTCGTGGTTCGGCCCGACCCCGGCGGGCCGGCCACCAGGACCAGACCATGCTCGACGTCGACCAGCCGCTCGGCGGCCGGCGGAAGCTCGAGCGCCGCGGTGGTGGGCACGGCGAGCGGCACGTGGCGGATCGCGGCGCCGACGCCGAGATGGTCGCGCAGCAGGTGGACCCGAAAGCGCGCCAGCTCGGGAATCTCGTGGGTGAAGCAGGCGTCGTTCGTGCGCTCGAATTCGGCTCGCTGACGCTCGTTGGCGAGGGCGAAGAGCAGCTCCTTCAAGCGCGCCGAGGTCGGCGGCTCGTAGGTTTCGAAAGGCTGCAGCTCGCCGTTGAGTCGCAGGCAGGGAGGCTCGTAGGCGGCGAGGTGGAGGTCGCTCGCGCCGAGCTCGATCATGGCGCGCAGGAGATCCTCGATCGGTGGGAACGCCCGGCGGGCCTTCTCGACGGGCGGCGGGCCGGCGGCGCGTTCGGTCGAGCCGGCCGGCGCCGCGGGCGGGGCGAGCTTGGGCGAGGCGAGCGCGGTCCAGCCTGCAGCGGTCGCCAGGCAGGCGAAATGGATCACCACTCCGTCGACCTCGTGGTCGAACTCCCAGCGGGGCGCCGAGTTGGGCTCCGGAAGCCGGCGCATCGGCGCCACTTCCGCGAGCAGCAGCTCGACCCCCCGGCGGTCGAGGACGGTCTGGGTGACCTCCTGTTCGCTGCCCCCCTTGCGCATCCGGGGCAGGCGTCCGGGCTCGAGGAGCACCGCGTCGACCCGATTCTTGATCGCCGCCTGGAGGAGCTTGTCGATCGCCGCCATTGTCCTCAACCTCGCGCCCGCAGGACCGCGGACTTGCGGAGGTAGCGCACGCCACTCTCGCCGAGGAGCGGCACGAACGGTCCATCGCCGCCCGTCAAGGCGTCGAGGACGCGCTCCCGGCCCGGCGCGGGCTCGAACTGGATCTTGCCTTCGAGCGTCTCGCCGCTCACCAGATCGACCGAGACAGGCGCGCGGCGCGCGCCGCGCCGCTCCCGCGCTGCCGAGTCGAGGGCGTCGCCCGCGACCTCGAGGTAGGCGATCCAGCTGAGATTGATGAGCGCCATCTCGCCCTCGATCTCGCACGGGAGGAAATCGGCCCGCGGCGCATTGAGGCGCTCGAGCAGGGTCTCGGGACCGGCTCCCCGAGAACCCGTGCGGGCGAGCGTGATCACCGCCCTGGACGCCGAGCCGTCGTAGCCGACGAGGCGGACCTCCCGCCGCTCGACCGCGAGCGCGAGCTCTTGCATGCGGCGAGTCTAGCAGCGGGCCGAGCGGGTTTGCGGCGCCCGCGCGCTCTCGCTACCATTGCTCCATGACGACGTACCGGGTCGAAGTGCACGCCTCGTTCGAGGCGGCGCACCACCTGTTGCTCTACCGGGGACGCCCGGAGCCCAATCACGGTCATACCTGGAGGGTCTCGGTGGCGCTCATCGCGGATCGGCTGGACGACGAGGGGATGGTGTTCGATTTCGTTGCGGCGCGCGCGGCGCTCACCGAGCTCACCGCGCGCTTCGACCACGGGGACATCAATCAGGTCGCGCCGTTCGACCGCACCAGTCCGACCACGGAGCGGCTCGCCGAGTGGTTCTGCCGCGAAATGCAGGAACGTCTGCCGTCGGCCCACGTCGAGGCGGCGACGGTCTGGGAGGGGCCGCACGCCGCGGCCACGTTCAGCCTGGGAGCTGGGCGATGAGCCGCCTCGAGCCGCTCGGCCGCGCAGCCCGAGGCGCCCTGCTCGCGATCCTGCTCGCGGGCGCGGCTTGCCACCGCGCGAGCGCGCCGGTCGCCTCGCTCACCGTGGCGCCGGCCACCCTGCAGCTGGGCTTCCCGGAGTTCACCGAGATCGAGATCCGGCTGACTCCGGAGACGGAGCTCCCGGCGGGCGTCGAGCCGCGCCTCTTCCTGCATCTTCTGGAAGAGCCGGGCCTGGTGCTGCGCACGTTCGACCACCGCCTCCCGGGCGGCTGGCGGGAAGGCCGCGAGCTGGTCTACCGCCACCGCCTCTACCAGTCCGCGCTGGGTGAGCCGCTCGAGCCGGGAACCTACCTCCTGTCCGCTGGGCTCTACGACGAGAGCGGTCGGCGCTACGCGCTCCGCGGCGCGGGCGAGGAGGTTGCCAAGCTGGAGTACGCCGTCGCCGAGGTCGCGGTTCCGGCGCCGGGCGAAGGCATGCCGGCGGTGAGGTTCTCCGACCTCTGGCGGCCGCCCGAGCCCGGGGTCGATCGCCAGATCCTCGGCCGGCGAGCGTTGGGCGGAGGCGGCGCCGGCATTCTCCAGATCGGGCCGCTCAAGGGCCCCGGAGAGATTCTGCTGCGGGTCGGATTTCCCGAAGCAGGAGGGGGCCGACTCGAGATCGCGGACGCTGGCAGCGTTCCCAAGGTCCATCTGCGCTCCACTTGCGGTGGACACGAGGCCGAGATCTCCGGCGGCGGCATGGAGACGCTCGTCCCGGTTCCGCCCACCGCGGCGCCGGTCGCCTGCGACATCGAGTTCTCGCCGAACTTCGTCGTGCGCTCGGGCGATTCCCCGGAATCGCGCTCGGTGACCGTCGAGATCGTCGCCTGGCGGGCCGGGGTGGAGGATGAGTAGCCGGTCGCCGATCCTGCGCCCGCCGCAAGCCCGCTACCTCGAGACGTTGCTGCCGCGACGGGACGCGATCCGTGCCGAGATGGAGCGCTTCGCGGCCGAACAGGAGGTCCCGATCGCGCACCCCGCGCTCGGGCGGCTCCTCGAGGCGCTCGCCGGCGCGCGCCCCGCCGGGCGCTGCCTAGAGGTCGGCACCGCGATCGGCTACGGAACCCTCTGCCTGGCGCGCGGCGCGCGCCAGGGAAAGGTGGTCTCGATCGATCGCGACGCAGCTCGCCAGGAGACGGCGCGTCGTTTTCTCGCCTCCGCCGGCGCCCTCGAGCGGGTCGAGCTGTTGACCGGCGAGGCGCTGGAGCTCCTGCCGCGCCTCGAAGGGCCGTTCGATCTGGTCTACATCGACGGCGACAAGCGCGACTACCGGCGCTGTCTCGACGGCGCCCTTCCCCTGGTCACGCTGGGGGGCCTCGTGGTGGTGGACAACCTGCTCTGGAAGGGGACGATCGCCGATCCGGCGCGGCGCGACGAGAACGACGCCGCGGCGCGCGAGATAGAGCGCTTCAACTTCTACTTCATGATCCACCCGCAGCTGGTCGCCAACCTCCTGC
>CAZPZW010000068.1:0-15789 GCA_964591165.1 uncultured Thermoanaerobaculia bacterium
TTCATGGAGATGAACACGCGCATCCAGGTGGAGCACCCGGTGACCGAGATGGTCAGCGGCGTCGACCTGGTGAAGCTCCAGATCCGCGTCGCGGCGGGCGAGCCGGTCGGCGTCCGCTCGGGTCTCCACCCCCGCGGCCACGCGATCGAGTGCCGGATCAACGCCGAGGATTCGCTGACCTTCGCGCCCTCGCCCGGCCGCCTGCAGACGTTTCACGTCCCTGGTGGGCCCGGCGTGCGGGTGGACACCCACGGCTACGAGGACTACGTCATCCCGCCGCATTACGATTCCCTGATCGCCAAGCTGATCGTGCACGCCGGGAATCGGGCGGAGGCGATCGCGCGCATGCAGCGCGCGCTCGACTTCTTCGTGGTCGAGGGAGTGAAGACGTCGGTACAACTCCATCAGGCGATTCTGCGCGACGCCGAGTTCCAGAGCGGCAGACTCTCGACCCGGTTCATGGAGCGATTCGCGGAGCGCCGCAGGAAAGCGGAGACCGGCGAGCTGTGAAGCCCCGTCGGACGGCGCGTCCGGCCAAGATCTACGCCATCGCGGATGCCGACGCTCTGGCGCCGCGAACGCTCGCCGCCGGGGCCAGCGAGATGGCGGCTGCCGGAATCGGGCTCATTCAACTGCGCGCCAAGCACCTCTCCGACCGGCTCCTGCATCGCGAGGTCGAGGCCTGTCTGCGGGCCCTCGAGAGTTGGCAGGGGGCGCTCTGGATCGACGATCGAGTCGACCTCGCGACCCTCTTCCCGCTCTCCGGCGTACATCTCGGACAGTCGGACCTGCCGGTCGGGCCGGCGAGGACCCTGCTGCCCGCCGATCGGATGGTGGGACTCTCGACGCACGACGAGGCGCAGTTCGCGAGCGGCGTGGAGGATGCGGGCGTCGACTGGATCGCATTCGGACCGATCTTCCCGACCGCGAGCAAGCAGGACCCGGATCCCGTGGTCGGCATCGAGCGGATGACCGCGCTCAGCGGACGCACGGCGAAACCGCTGATCGCGATCGGCGGCATCGATGCGGCCAACGTGGGCGCGGTGCTGGCCGGGGGAGCGGATTCGGCGGCCGTTCTCGCCGCGGTCTGTCGCGGCGACATCGCGGCCAACTGCCGCCGCTTGCTGCAAGCGGCGGGCCCGTGAGGGTCGTCCTGACCGGATTCATGGGTGCCGGCAAGACGACGGTGGGGCGCCTGCTGGCGGATCGCCTGGGCTGGCAGTTCGTCGACCTCGATCACGAGATCGAATCGAGGGCCGGGCGGACGATCCGCGAGATCTTCGAGCGGGACGGGGAGGCGGTCTTTCGTCGCGTCGAGCGCGAGCTGCTGGTCGAGGCGCTGGCGCGGGAACCGGTGGTGATCGCGGCGGGCGGCGGCACGCTCACCTTTCCCGAGAATCTCGAGCGGGCGCGCGCCCAGGCGATGGTGATCTGGTTGAATCCCGACTTCGCCACCCTGGCGCGGAGGATCGGCGGCAAGGGGAAGCCCGACCGTCCCCTGTTCCGGGACGAGGCCGGGGCCCTGGCGCTCTATCGCGACCGACTTCCCGCGTACGCCCTCTCCGACTGGCGCATCGACGTCGCGCCGGAGGAGCGTGCCGAGGAAGTGGCGGCGCGCATCGCGCTGCGCCTGACGGAGGCCAGGTGCAATACCTGATTCTCTCCGACATGCACGCCAACGCCGAGGCGACGTCGGCCGTGCTGCGTCGCGTGCGGCGGAAGCGCTTCGATGTCGCCCTGGTGCTGGGCGACCTGGTCGGCTACGGCGCGGGGCCGAACCAGGTGGTGGAGGCGGTCCGCGAGCTGCCCGGCACCGTGTATCGCATCCGCGGCAACCACGACAAGGTCGTGGCCGGCCTCGAGGACGGCAGCAACTTCAACCACGCGGCGCTCGCTGCCGCGCAGTGGACGACGGAGCACCTGACCTCGGCGAACCTGCGCTACGTGCGCGAGCTCCCGCAAGGTCCGCTGGTCGTCCCGGAGGGGTTCACCATCTGCCACGGCTCACCGCTCGACGAGGACACCTACGTCTTCTCGATGTACGAGGCCTGGGAGATCTTCGACAACTACGCCGCCGACCTGGTGTTCTTCGGACACACCCACGTGCCGTCGCTCTTCGTCTTGCGCGGCCGGGAGATCCGGGTGGCGCTGCTGCGCGGCGAGTCCGGCTCGATCCAGATCGAGCCGGGGGCGCGCTACCTGATCAACCCCGGGTCGATCGGCCAGCCGCGCGACCGCGATCCGCGCGCGGCGTTCATGACCTACGATTCGGACAAGCGGCTGGTGCGCTGGTTCCGCATCACCTATCCGGTCGAGCGCGCGCAGCAGCGCATCCTGAAGGCCGGGCTCCCCCGGCTGCTCGCCGATCGCCTGGCGCTCGGGACCTGAGAGCCCGGCGCCGGGCGGGACTCAATCGGCGGCCGTGGGGGGCGGCACCGCGAGCTGCCGGACCCGCTGGGCGAGAGCGAGCAGGCCGCCGGCGAGCACCACGTAGAGCCCGTACCAGACCATCTTGATCAACGGCTTGCGGGTCACGTCGAGCGACAGTCTCGGCGGCTCGCCGCCCGCGGCGCCGAAGCCGTCGAGCAGCAGCTGGACCGAGCTCGCGGAGGCGTTGACCGCGCCGACGGCGATCCGGCCACCGCCGGGCAGCGGCAGCGCCGGGAACTGGACCTGGCCCGAGCCCGAGAACTGATAGACCGGCTCGAGCTGCTGGGTGACCCCCGCCCGGGAGACTTCGAGCTGGGCGCCGATCTCGACCGGCTTGCCCTGCGTCATCTGGGCGAGCGCGTTGCCGTTGCGGTTCATGTTGAAGCCGAGGAAGCGCACCGTGAGGTCGCCCAGCGTCTTCTCCTCGCCCTTCGCGAGCGCGAGCTCGGTGAACTGGCCGGCGGCGCTGCCAGGGTCGTACTCGAGCGGCGAGAAGTAGAGATCGGCGAGCAGCTTGCTCTCGATGTAGGGATTCACCATCAGTTGCTGCGTGCGCTCGTTGACGAACATCTTCGGATAGGCGAAGAAGCGCTTGCCGCCGCGCTCCACGGCCACCTCCATGCTCTCGCGTTCGCCGTCGTGGGTGCGCGGCACGAAACGAGTGAAGGTGAGCGTCAGGTCGCCGACCTGCTTGGGCTCGCCCTGGGCGAGGGTGACCTTGACGCTGTCGTCGTAGGCCGACGAGGCGAGGAAGCCGAGCAGGATGATCCCGACGCCGACGTGCGCGAGGTAGCCGCCGGCGCGCGCCAGGCCGTTGCTGCGCGCCAGCGCGACCGTCCTCTCCAGGTTGGTGGCCAGGGCGGTCGCGGCGAGGAAGACGAAGACGAGGTGCAGCGGCTCGTGGACCTGCCAGAGCGCTGCGCCGACCGTCACCGCGGCGCCGAACGCCAGGCCGACCCGGGCGCGCTTGAGGATGGACGCCAGGGTCTGCTCGCCACGCCAGGTGAGGTACGGGATCAGGGCGAGCAACGCGGCGACCAACAGCGCCAGCGGGAAGTTCACCCGGTTGTAGAACTCCGGCCCGACCTGACCGGGGTTCTCCATGAAACGGGTGAGGAGCGGCGCCGACGTCCCGGCGGTGACCACCACCGCGGCGGTGAGGACCGAGATGGTGGAGAGCATGACGAAGGTGCCGCGGGAGAACACCGGATCCTCGCTCGGCGAGCTCTCGACCGCGCCGAGCCGGGTGGCGAGCAGGAAGACCGCCATGGCGACGAAGAAGAGCATCAGCCCGATCAACCAGCCGGAGATCCCGAGGTCGACGAAGCTGTGCACGGAGAAGTCGGCGAGCACCCCGGAGCGGGTGAGGAAGGTGCCGTAGAGCACCGAGAGATAGACCAGCGCCGCGAGCACGAGGTTGACGCGCCGGTAGCGTCCTTTGGTGCGCTCGAGATAGAGGCCGTGGATGAGCGCGGTGCCGAGCAGCCACGGGATCAGGGAGGCGTTCTCCACCGGGTCCCAACCCCAGTATCCGCCCCAGCCGAGCGTCTTGTAGGCCCAGTAACCGCCCATCAGGATGGCCGTGCCGAGCACCAGGAACCCGGCCAGCGCCCAGGGGAAGGCGCGCCGCGCCCATTCGCTGGTGTCGCGCCGCCAGAGCCCGGCCATCGCGAAGGCGAACGGCATGGCGGCGAGCGCGTAGCCGACGAACATGATCGGCGGGTGGATCACCATCCAGTCGTCCTGCAGCAGGGGGTTCAGCCCCTTGCCGTCGACCGGCGCCTCGGCGAGCATCGCGAAGGGGTTCTCCCGCACCAGGATCAGCAGGATGCCGAGCTGGGTGAGGGTGTAGATGCCCATCACCGGCGCCTCGAAACGGCCGGCCGAGCGCAGCAGCGGCAGGCCGAGCAGGGCGCCCCAGATCAGCCAGATGAGGAAGCTCCCTTTCTGGCCGGCCCAGAAGGCGGCGATCTGGTAGTGCCCCGGCAGGTCCAACCCGGAGTACTGGAAGACGTACTCGATGCGGAAGTCGCGGCGCGCGAGCGCGATCGCCATGACCACCCCGGCGAGCAGCATCGACAGCGCGAAGAAGGCGTAGGCGCGGCGGGCGAAGCGCTTGGCGGTCGCGTCGCCGCGCAGCTCGGCGGCGTAGCCCCAGAGCGCGGCGAGCGCGAAGAAGAGCCCGCACCAGAGGGTGAGAGCACCCGGAAGGTAGAAGCCGGCCAGGGAGCGCATCAGGAGTAGGTCTTGGTGACTTCGGCGCCCTGGTACTTGCTGGGGCACTTGACCAGGAGCTTGGTCGCCGCGAACTCACCGCCCGCGCGGTCGTAGCTGCCGATCGCCACGATGCTCACCGCATCCTCGAAGTTCGCCGGCCGGACGCCCTCGTAGCGCACCTTCAGCTTGGTCTCGGTCGCCGGATCGACGAGCGTGAAGTGCAGCGCCGACTGCGCTTCGTCGTAGCTCGTGCTCCCCTTGTCGAGTCCGCCCGCGACCTGGACCGTCCGGTCGGTGCGCGTGGCTTCGGCGAAGGTCACGTACGGGGTGAGGCTGCTGCGGAACGCGACCAGCGAGAAGCTGACGAAGGCCATCAGCAGGGCCGCGCCCAAGACGTAGTAACCGCGTCGACTCATCGCTCTCCGTCCTTGCGGCCGAGACGCCGCTCCAATCGGACCAGGTACAGGAAGAGACCGGTCCAGATCACGAGGTTCACCGCGACAACCCAGCCGGGTCCGCTCGACATCGCTCAAGCTCCTTCGCGTTGTTCAACGATGCGCTGGATGCGGCTGCGCAGGCTGTGCATCCAGAAGAAGAGGGCGGTGAATCCGGCGAGGCTGGCCAGCAGAACCTGCAGCATCCGCGACTCCATTTCGAGCTTCCCTTGCACGTTCAACACCGGCTCGGGGTGCAGCGTGAAGCCGAGCCGGGGCAGCACGAAGAAGAGGAACGGAGCGACCGCGAGTCCGAGCACGGCATAGGCCGCCGACAGGCGCGCGCGGGTCGGAGCGTCCGCGATCGCGCCGCGCAGCGCGAGGTAGGCGGCGTAGAACAGCAGAGCGATCAAGACCGAAGTCTGGCGTGGATCCCAGTTCCAATAAGCTCCCCACATCACCTTGGCCCACATCGCGCCGGTGAGGGTCGCCAGGGAGCCGTAGACCAGTCCGAGCTCGACCGCGGCCGAGGCCCGGTGGTCATCCTCCACCCGGCGCCCCCGCGCGAGGTAGAGCACGCTCCACACCCCGGCGGCGATGAAGGCCACGAAGGCCACCCAGGCCATCGGGACGTGGAAGAAGAGGATGCGGCTCGACTGCCCCTTGAAGCCGGCGGCGAGCGGGGCGTAGTAGAACGCCCCGACGATCACCGCGGAGATCCAGAGCCAGAGCAGGGCGAGTCCGAATTTCTTCATGGATTCCACACCGCCGGGAAGAGCATGAATCCGGCGACCGAAACCACGCCATCATACAAGAGGAGCTGCAGCAGGGTTCCCTCGGGCGTGGCGCCCCCGAGCGCCGCCCGGGTGAGCGTGACGGCGAGCAGGAGCAGCGGAACCAGCACCGGGAAGCTGAGCACGGCGAAGAGGGTGGCCTTGCCCTCGCCCTGCGCCACGATCGAGGCCACCAGGGTGCTCGCCGCCGCGAGCCCGAAGCCGCCGGCGGCGAGCGCACCGACGAACTTCCAGGGGTGGTCGATCTCGACCTGCAGCGCCGCGAGGAAGAGGGGTGAGACGACGATCTCGAGCGTGAACACCAGGGTCACGCAGTAGAGGAGCTTTCCCCCGAACAGCGCCGAGGGAGTGGCGGCGAGGCGCAGCGCGGTCGCGGTGCGCGACTCCTCCTCGCGCACGAAGGCGCGCGGCAGCCCCAGGGCGGCGGCGAAGAGCAGGATGAGCCAGAGCACCACCGGGGCCACCCAGACGCGGTCCTCGGGCGAGGCGCCCACCGGACCGAGCGAGAGGCTCACCACGACCAGCGAGGTCACCGCGAAGAGCAGCAACGTCGCCACCGCGTAGCGGGTGCGCAGCTCCGTCCGCCAGTCCTTGCGGAAGACGGCGACCAGCTCAGCGATCCAGGCAGAGCTCTTGTTCGACATGGAAGATGGAGAGCGGGGCGGGACTCGCGATCACCGCCAGTCCGCCCGCGGCGAGATGCCCGCGGAGCAGCTCGCGCAGCTGCTCTTCGCCGCGCAGGTCGAGGTTCTGGAACGGCTCGTCGAGCAGGAGCAGCGCCGGCCGAGCGAGCAGCGCGAAGAGCCAGCGCAGCCGCTGGCGCATGCCGGAGGAGAGCACGGCGACCGGCCGCTCGAGCGGCAGACCGAGCCGCTCCGCGAGCTCGAAGCTGGGACCGACGCCGCTGCGCCGCAGCCGGGCGAAGAACTCCAGGTTCTCCCCGGCGGTGAGCTCGTCGTAGAAGGTGAGGTCGGGCGCCACGTAGCCGACGCTGCGGCGCCGCTCGGCGATGCCGAGGGGCGCGCCGTTGAGGCGCAGGTCGATCGTCCCGGAGTCGGGCGCCAGCAGGCCGGCGAGGCAGCGCAGCAGGGTCGACTTGCCGCAGCCGTTGCGGCCGGTGACGAAGAGGACGCCGCCTGCGTGGACATCTCCCGAGACCCCCCGCAGCACCCGCAGGCTGCCGAAGCGGCGGGAGACTTCGGCGAAGCGCAGCGCGGGGGCGAGCGACATGGCGCGCATTCTAGCGGGTCGCGCGCGCCTTGCGCCGGAGCCTCGCGGCTGCTTAGCATGCCGCATGCAACCGCTCCTTCCGCGCGTCCCGGGCGACCGGGGCGTGCTGCGCCTCGCCCTGCCGGCCGTCGCCCTGCTGCTGGCGGCCCTGGGCTGCTCCTCCCGGCCGCCGGCGGTCGTCCCGGCGGCGATCCCGCCTCCCGAGGTTGCGCCTCTGAGCCAGGCGAGGGTCCTGCTCACCTTGCTCGGCGATCAGCGCCGGTTCGACGCGGCCGCGCTCGGCATGTTTCTCTCCGCCCCGCCCGCGGTCCGCGAAGAGCTCGCGGTTGCCGTGGGCCGGATCGGCGACGCCCGGGGCCGCGGCATCCTGCAGGGGCTGCTGCTCGATTCCGAGGTCGCGGTCCGGCGCGCCGCCGCCTTCGCGCTCGGCGAGCTCGGCGACCCCGCCGCACGGCAGGCGCTCCTCCGGGCGACGGTCGACGACGACCCCGAAGTCGGGGCGCTCGCGGTCGAGGCGCTCGGCAAGTTGGCGACGCCGCTCGCCGAGGTCCGTCGGCCGCTCGGCGCACTGGATCCGGCGAGCGCCGCCCGCCGGCTGGCCCCCTTCCTGTTCCGCTTCAAGGAGGAGGGGACTCCGGCGGTGGCTGCCGAGCTCCTGGCCGGTGCGGAGGATCGCGACGTCCGGTTCGGCGCCGCCTACGCCCTGGGCCGCGAGCCGCGACCGGAGGGCGCCGAGATCCTGCGCGGGCTGCTCGCCGATCCGGATCCGCGCATCCGCGCCTGGTCGGCGCGCGGGCTCGGCGAAGTCGGCACCGCGGAGGACCTGGTCGGGCTCGGCCAGCGGCTCGCCGACGGCAGCGCCTCGGTGCGCATCCAGGCGCTCCGCGCCGGCTCCCGCCTGGTGAGCCGTCTCGGTGCCCTGCCGCCGCTCGGCTGGGTCGAGCCGTTGTCGATTCAGCTCGCCGACCCCGCGCCGGGGGTGCGGGCGACGGCGATCGAGGCGTCGGCGCCCTGGCTGCGTCACCCGGAGGTGCGCGGTCCGGTTCGGGCGCGATTCGAGAGCGGGTCACCGCGCGAACAGGAGCTGGCGCTGCTCGCCCTGGCGCGCGGCCGGGATCCGGAGGCGAACGCCCTGGTGCAACGGGCCGCGGCCGCGGGGGAGCGGAGCCTCCGGGCCCGGGCGGCCGAGGCGGCGGGCCGTCTCGGCGCGTTCGAGCTCGTGGAATCGCTCGCCAACGACCCCGAGGCGGCGGTCCGGGTGGCGGCGATCGAGGCCTGGGCCGGGCTCGCCGAAACGACCGGCGCCACGGTCCCGGAGCGCTTCCTGGACGATCCCGACCCGACGGTCCGCGCCACCGTCCTGGATGCCCTGGCGGCCACGCCGGAGCTGCCGGTCGAGCGGCTCGCGCGCGCTTTCGAGCGAGCGCAGGAGGACACCCTCGACGACGCCCGGCTCGCCGCGGTGCGGGCGGTGGCGGCGCGGGGAGGGAGCGACGCCGCGGAGCGCGGCGCGGCGGTCGAGTGGCTCGAAGCGAGGCTCGAGAGCGCGGGTTACCTGGTCCGCCGCGAGGCGGCGCAGGCGCTCGTCGAGCTGGGCGGGGAACGCCTGGCCGTGGGACCGCTCGAGAACGGGCGCACGGCGGCGTACTACGAGCTCGCGTTGCGGCAAGCAGAGCGGCCGCGCTTCGCCGAAGTGGAGACGGACCGCGGAACGCTCCGGCTGCGCCTGGATTGCCCGCTGGCCCCGCTCACCTGCCTCTCCTTCCTGCAGCTCGCCGGACAGGGCTTTTTCGACGGGCTCACCTTCCACCGGGTGGTGCCCGATTTCGTGGTCCAGGGAGGGGATCCTCGGGGCGACGGCTGGGGGGGACCGGGCTATGCCCTGCGCGACGAGATCAACCGGCTGCGCTACGACCGCGGAACCGTCGGCATGGCGCTCTCCGGCCCGGATACCGGGGGGAGCCAGTTCTTCGTGACCCTGGCGCCGCAACCCCACCTGGACGGCGGCTACACAGCGTTCGGGCGGGTGGTCGGGGACGACTCGGTGCTGGATCGGATCGAAGCCGGAGACCGCCTCCTCCGCGTGCGCGAAGTGCCTGAGGGAGAGTGACTTGAGAGCCTCCACCCGCACCGGCGCGAGCGCCCCGCTGCAACTTTTTCTCGCCGGGGAACGTAGCTAGACATGCCGCGCGAGCCGCTCGAGACCACCGACGAGGAGCTGGTGCGGTCGGTCCTCGCTGGGGACCGGGATCGCTTCGGGGCTCTGGTGGAGCGTTACCAGTCGCGGTTGGTCAATTACCTCTACCGCATGGTGCGCAACCTGGACGAAGCGCACGACTTGGCTCAGGAGGTCTTCTTCCGCGTGTATCAGGCTCTCGATCGCTACGACAGCCAGTATCGGTTCTCCACCTGGCTCTTCCGGGTGGCGCAGAACGCGGCGATCGACGTCCTGCGCAAGCGGAGGATTCAGCTGGTGCCGATCTCGCGCCGGGTGGACGACGGCGGGGAGCCGGCGGCCGACCTCGACCTGCCGGCCGACGAGGTCAGCGCGCTGGAGGAGATGGAGAGCCAGGAGCGGGATTCCGCGATCCGCGGTGCGATCGACGCGCTGCCCTGGGAGTATCGCGAGCTGATCCTCCTCAGACACTACGGCGAGCTCGCGTACGAGGAGATCGCCGAGATGAAGAAGATGCCGCTCGGCACGGTGAAGAACAAGTTGTTCCGGGCGCGCCAGCTGCTCAAGCAGCGGCTGCAACCGGAAAACCGAGAGTGAAGGCTCTGGCCATGGACCACGATCGACTCAGGGAATCTCTCGACCTCGCCGTCGAGGGCGAGCTCAGCGGAGCGGAACTCGCCGCCGTGGAGGCGCACGTCGGTCAGTGCGCCGAGTGCCGCGTCGAGCAGGAACGGTTGCTCAAGCTCTCGTCGCTGCTCACCGCCTCTCGGGTGGTGCCGCGCGAGGGGTTCGCCAGCGAGGTGATGCGCGGGCTGCCGCCGGCGGCCTGGGAGGCGCGGACGATGCGCGCCTGGCGCTGGCCGTTCGCCCTGCTGCTCGCGCTGGGCGGGCTCGCTGCGGCGCTGTTCGGCAACGCCGCCGCCGCGCTGGAGCCGCAGGCTCCGACTTTCTCCGCTTTCTTCGCGCTGGCGCGTCTGGCCGAGTCGGCGCTGCTCGCCGGCGCCGGGCTGCTGGGCGCTTCCTGGCAGGGGCTGGGCGCCGGGCTCGCACTCTGGCTGACCGCTTCGCGCGCCAATCTCGTCGTTGCCGCCGTGCTGCTGGTGGCGGTGAACCTGCTGCTCGTCCGCCTCCTGCGGTCGCCCCGGAAGGGCGTCGAGCGCGCCGGCCGCCGCTCCCGTTAGACTTCCGTCCATGAAGCATCCTGCACGACGCCGAAGCCTCGGCGCCGCGCTCTGCTGGCTCGCCGCCTCGTCCGCGCTGGCCGAGGAACCGCGGGAGGCCGGGCTGCGCCTCGAGGCGGGGAGCATCGCGCGCCACCAGATCGTCGCGGTGGGGCGCGACGTGGAGATCGAAGGCGAGGCGCTGGCGGGCGTCACCGCGGTCGACGGCTCGGTCGTGGTCGGCGGCCGGGTGGTGGGCGCGGTGACGGTGCTCGGCGGCGACCTGGTGCTCTCGTCGTCCGCGGTCCTCGAGGGGGACGCGCTGGTTCTCGGCGGGCGGCTGCACGCCAGCCGCGGGGCGCGCATCTCCGGCCGCGCGGTGGCCTATCCGACCGTCTCACGCGCCTGGTTGACCCTGCTCGAGGGTCCCAGCCTGGGCCTCGGCGCCGGGTCGCCGCTGGTGATCGGCGCGAAGCTCGGCCTCGTCGCGGCCTGGCTGGCGCTCACCCTGGTGCTCTTCGCGGCGGCCGGACGTTCGCTGGTGCGGACCTCCGAGGAGATCGCCCTGGAGCCCTTGCGCTGCTTCGCGGTGGGGCTGGTCTTCCTCTCGACCCTGGTGCTCACGGCGCTCTTCTTCTCCGCCGTCCTGCCGCCGCTGCTGGCGCTTCCCCTGCTCGTGCTGGTGGTCCTGCTCGCCCTGGTGCTCAAGCTCTGGGGCATGGTCGCGGTGTTCCATGGTCTCGGACGCTTCGCCGCCCGGCGGCGGAGCGGCCGACGTCCTCTCCACCTGCATGCCGCGGTGCTCGGTCTCGCGCTGCTCGGCCTGGTCAAGTTCGTTCCCTATCTCGGGGTCTGGGTCTGGACCGCGGCGACGCTGGTCGGCATGGGCGCCGCGCTGCGCTCGAAGTTCGGACGCTACGAACCCTGGTTCGAGGCCGAGAGCGCGACGCTTGCCTGACCCCCGCCGGAGCTTGCTAGGCTCCCGGGTCGGAGGAGAGCGGGCATGGAGATTCGCAGTTTCGGCGTCGTCGGCGCGGGGACGATGGGCAGCGGCATCGCCCAGGTCGCGGCCCAGGCGGGTTTCACGGTGACTCTGGTCGACGTGGCGCCGGGCGCGCTCGCCAAGGGCGCGGCGACCATCGACAAGAGCCTCGAGCGGCTGGTTGCCAAGGGCAAGTTGACGGCCGAGGAGCGGGATGCAGCGCGGGCGCGGATCACCACCGCGGGCGAGCTCTCGGCGCTCGCCGGCTGCGAGCTCGCGGTCGAGGCGGTCGTGGAGCGCTTCGACGTCAAGCGGGAGGTGCTCGCCGAGCTTGCCGGCCGCCTGCGGCCGGAAGCGATCCTGGCGAGCAACACGAGCTCGATCTCGATCACCCGCCTGGCGGCGGCCACCGGGCGTGCCGACCGTTTCATCGGCATGCACTTCATGAACCCGGTGCCGTTGATGCAGCTGGTCGAGATCATCCGCGGCCTGGCGACCTCGCAGGCGACCTACGACGTGATCGAGGCGGTCACCCGCCGCCTGGGCAAGACCCCGGTCGAGGTGCACGATTCTCCCGGCTTCGTCTCCAACCGCGTCCTGGCGCCGATGATCAACGAGGCGGTCTTCTGTCTCTACGAGGGCGTCGGCAAGACGGAGGCGATCGACGAAGTGATGAAGCTCGGGATGAACCACCCGATGGGACCGCTCGCGCTCGCCGATCTGATCGGGCTCGACGTCTGTCTCGACATCCTGCGCGTGCTCCACGAGGGGCTGGGCGACCCCAAGTACCGGCCCTGCCCGCTGCTCGTCAAGATGGTGGACGCCGGATACCTCGGTCGCAAGAGCGGACGTGGCTTCTACACCTACGCCTGAGAACCCCAACCTCTTCTGCCAGGCCTGCGGCGCGGAGAACGCGGGCGACCTGGAGTACTGCGGCCGTTGCCACCAGAAACTGCTGGTGATCTCGGGCGGCGCGGCCGGCGAGGCCGAGCAGTTCGAGAGCGACCGGGGAGGGGATTTCTCGCTCGACGAGCACCTGCTCGAGCGCATCTCGATCCTCGAGGAGGCGGTGAAGCGGACGGCGGAGACCGTGCAGAAGCTGGTGGCGGCGGTGCAGAAACAGGAGAAGAACCTGCTCGTCTCGCAGACCGGCTTCGCCACGCTCCGCGAGCTGCTGGAACGCCGCCGGATGATCGCCAGGGAGGAGTGGGCCGACCTCTGGGAGTCGAAGATGGACTACCAGTTGCGTGCCCTGGAGAAGCGCGAGCGCTTCATGTCGATCAAGGACCGCGTCGTCGCGCTCTATCAGGGCAATCGGCCGAAGCTCTTCTTCCAGCATCTCGACGACGCCGAGTACGCCCTCTTCGCCTTCGACGTGGACCGCGCGCGCTCCAGCCTCGAGCAGGCCTTCAAGCTCGACCGCTCGAACTACGAGCTGGCGCTCTTCCTGGGCGAGACGAGCTTCAACGAGGGGGACAGCGACGCGGCGCTCGGCTATTTCCAGCGGGTGCTCGAGGCGAAGCCCGATCACTTCGAGGCGCTCGTCTTCTCCGGCGTCATCTGCCACGAGCGGGGCGACGAGACGCGCGCCGAGAGCCTCTTGAAGGAGGCGGTCGCCGAGTATCCCGACGCCTTCCTGCCGCATTTCAGCCTGGGCGCGGTCTACGCCGCACAGGGCGACCTGACGCGCGCGGTGGCCTACCTCGAACACGCGATCGAGCTCGATCGGGTGCCGCAGGCGCTCTACCTGCTCGGCAACTGCCGCTACGAGATGGGCCAGGCCGAGCAGGCGATCCGCAACCTGCGCGAAGCCGTGCGGCTGGATCCCGCCTTCGAGGAGGCGCACTACCTGCTCGGGCTCGCCTACCTCGACCGCCATTGGAACAAGAAGGCGCTCGCCTCGTTCCGCGAAGCGCAGCGCCTGAACCCCCGCCGGCTGCGCTATCAGGATCTGGTGCAGTTCCTCTCCGGGCGGTCGGGCGCTCCGCTGCCCGAAGTCAGCGCCGAGGCCGAGCGCTGGATGAAGAAAGCGGAGGAGCACCGGACGCGCGGCGAGCGCGAGAAGGCGCTCGCGGCCTACCAGAAGGCGATCGCCCTGGAGCCGGAGAACCCGACCCTGCTCATGTCCTTCGCCGTGCTCTGCCTCTCGCTCGACCGCTGGCAGGAGCTCGAGAGCGCGGCGCGGCGGGTGCTCGAGCTCAATCCGGGCGAGATGCTCAAGGCGACCGCTTCGGCGGCCCTGATCGCCGCCCTGCGCAGCGAGGGGAAGTTCCGCGAGGGCAATCGCATCGGCCAGTCGCTGCTCGAGCACGGCTCGAGCAACTTCACGCGCGCCATCGCCTACTACGAGATGGCCTACAACCTGGCGGAGATGGAAGAGGATCTGGACCAGGCTCTGGATTACGCCCAGCGCGCTCTCGACCTGTCGCCGGACGAGCTCAAGCAGTTCCCGCTCGCCGCCCTCGGCTGGGTGCACTACAAGCGCAGAGAGTTCGGACAGGCGGTAGAGTTCCTCACCCGCTCCAACGAGCTGGCCTCGTCGCCGACCACCCTGACCCATCTGGGCATGGCGTTGCTCGCCGCCGGCGACGAGGGAGAGGCGCGCGGTGCGTTCGGCCGCGCCCGGAGCCTCGAGCCGCGGGTGGGAGCCCTGGAGGAGACGATGATGGACTGCATGAGGGACTCGGCGCGCCTGCTGGAGCGCGTGCAGAAACGGCAGAAGCGATGATCCGCTGGACCCGCTACTACCTGCACACGACGCGCGAAGTGCCGAACGACGCCGAGGTGGTGTCGCATCAGCTGATGGTGCGCGCCGGGATGATCAAGAAGGTGGCCGCCGGGATCTACAGCTACCTTCCCTTCGGCCTGCGCAGCATCGCCAAGCTGATGGCGATCGTGCGGCGCGAGATGGACGCCGCCGGCGCGGTCGAGCTCGCCATGCCGGCGATTCAGCCGGCCGAGCTCTGGCAGGAATCCGGCCGCTGGCAGAAGTACGGCAAGGAGCTGCTGCGCATCCGCGACCGGCACGAGCGCGACTTCTGCTTCGGCCCGACCCACGAAGAGGTGGTCACCGACATCGTCCGCCGGGACGTCAAGAGCTATCGGCAACTGCCCTTCAACCTCTACCAGATCCAGACCAAGTTCCGGGACGAGATCCGCCCGCGCTTCGGGCTGATGCGCGGGCGGGAGTTCCTGATGAAGGACGCCTACTCCTTCCATGCCACTCCCGAGAGCCTCGACGAGGGCTACGAGGCGATGCGCGAGGCCTATTGCCGCATCTTCGCCGCCTGCCGGCTCGACTACACCATGGTCGAGGCGGACACCGGGACGATCGGCGGCTCCTCGTCGCACGAGTTCATGGTCACCGCGGCGACCGGCGAGAGCGCGGTGGTGCACTGTCCGGCTTGCGGCTACGGCGCCAACCAGGAGAAGGCCGAGCGCGGCGCCTGGGGCGCGCCGGACGCGGCGACCGTCGAGCCGATGCGGCCCGTGGCGACCCCCGGCAAGACGACCATCGCCGAGGTCTCCGAGTTCCTGGGCGTCGATCCGACCCGCTTCGTCAAGACCCTGCTCTACGAGACCGATCAGGGCGAGCTCGTGGCGGTGGCGATCCGCGGCGACCGCGAGGTGAACGAGGTGAAGCTGCTCAACGCGCTGCCGGAGGCGATGCACCTGCGGCTGGCGCCGGAAGAGCGGGTGCGGGCGGCGACCGGCGCCCCGGTCGGCTTCGCCGGACCGGTCGGCCTGCGAGAGAAGGTCCGCTTTCTCGCCGATCTCTCGACCGAGGGCCTCTCGGGCTTCGTCTGTGGCGCCAACGCGGCGGACTCCCACCTGGTGAACGTCGACTGGCAGCGCGACGCGCCCGACCTCGCCGCCTTCCAGGACCTCGCGCTGGTGGTGGCGGGAGACCCCTGTCCCGCCTGCGGCAAGGGGCTCGAGATCTCGCGCGGCATCGAGGTCGGGCACATCTTCAAGCTCGGCCCGAAGTACTCCTCGGCGCTCAAGTGCCTGTTCACCGACGAGGCGGGGCTCGAGCATCCGATGATCATGGGGTGCTACGGGCTGGGGATCGGCCGCACCGTGGCGGCCGCCATCGAACAGAACCACGACGCCGACGGCATCATCTGGCCGGCGCCCCTGGCACCCTTCGAGGTCCTGGTGGTGGCGCTCAACCCGACCGAGCCGGAGACGGCGCGGACCGCCGAAGCGCTGGTCGCCCAGCTGGAGAGTCGGGGCGTCGAAGTGCTCTACGACGATCGCGACGAGCGCCCGGGGGTCAAGTTCAAGGACGCCGACCTGATCGGCATTCCGCTGCGCATCGTGGTGGGCGGCAAGTCGCTCGCCGCCGGCCAGATCGAGCTCGTCC
>CAZPZW010000069.1:0-15775 GCA_964591165.1 uncultured Thermoanaerobaculia bacterium
TCGAGACGACCGTCGCGCTCGCTCGGGGCGCGGCGCCTTTCGCGATCCGCGTCGCGGCGCGCCCGCTGGCGATCCACGTCGACCCGTCGTTCGATCTCTTCCGCCGCCTCGACCCGCGCGAGATCCCGCCCTCGATCGGACAGATCTTCGGCGAGCCCAAGGCGCTCGCGGTGATCGCGGCGGCGGCCTCGGCCGAGGAGTCGGCGGCCTGGCGGACGCTGGTCGAATCCTGGCGGACCGACGCGCACGCGATCGAGATCGTGACCGACGCCGAAGTCGCCGACCTCCCCGCCGACCGCGCCGTCTGGCTGCTCGGCCGCGGCAACCGGCTGGCCCCCCGCTTCTTCGCCGGCGCTGCCGGATTGACCATCGATGCCGAGGGCCTCGGCGTCGATGGCGAGCGCATCCCCTTCGCCGGCCACAGCGCGGTGGTCGTCGTCCGCCACCCGGCGAGCGCCGAGCGCGCGCTCGGCTGGATCGCCGCCGATCCGCTCGCCGCGCTGCCGGGCCTCGGCCGCAAGCTCCCGCACTACGGCAAGTACAGCTATCTCGGGTTCTCGGGAAACGAACCGACCAATCAGGTCAAGGGTCAGTGGGCCGCTTCGGACTCGCCGCTACGCGTCGATCTGCGGCCGGCCGCCGAGCGCGCCGCCGCGTTGCCGGCGCTGGCGCTCGCGCCGCGGCGGGCGCTGGCCGAGCTGCCACCGGTCTTCTCCGAGCCGAAGCTCGCCGAGCACGTCGCCTTCCTCGCCGCACCCGAGCGCGAGGGGCGCGGCATCGGCACCGCCGGCCTCGACGACGCCGCCGAGTACGTCGCGGCGCAGTTCAAGTCGATCGGTCTCCAGCCCGGCGGCGACCACGGCTCCTGGTTCCAGTCCTTCGCCACCGAGAAGAGCCCCGACGGGAAGCCGGTGACGCTGAGGAACGTGATCGGCGTCCTCCCCGGAGTCAAGCCCGAGCTCGCCGGCCAGTCGGCCGTCGTCTCGGCGCACTACGACCATCTCGGTTTCGGCTTCCCCGACGCGCACGCCGAGTTCCAGGGGCGGCTCCACCCCGGCGCCGACGACAACGCGAGCGGCGTCGCGGTGCTGCTCGAGCTGGCGCGCGCCGCGGCCGCCGGCCCAAAGCCATCACGCACCCTGGTCTTCGCCGCGTTCGCCGGCGAGGAGGCGGGCCTGCTCGGCGCGCGCCACTACGCCGCGCACCCGCTCTTCCCGCTGGAGAAGACCCTCGGCGTGGTCAACCTCGACACCGTCGGCCGGCTCGGCGCGCAGAAGGTGACGATCCTCGCCGCCGGCACGGCGACAGAGTGGCCGCACATCTTCCGCGGCGCGAGCTTCGTCACCGGCGTCGAGAGCCGGTCGATTCCCGACCAGGCCGAGGCCTCGGACCAGTTGGCCTTCATCGAGAAGGGGGTCCCGGCGATCCAGGTCTTCACCCAGGCGCACGCCGACTACCACCGCCCCAGCGATACTGCCGACAAGGTGGACGTCGCCGGCCTCGTGAAGGTCGCGACGCTCGTCCAGGAGTGCGTGAGCTACCTCGCCGAGCGCCCCGAGCCGCTGACCGTGACGATCGCGCCGCCGGGAGCGGCCGCGGCGCCTGCCCCCTCCGCCACCCCCGGAGGAGCGCCCGCGCCGGGTGGCCGCAAAGTGACCGTCGGCACCGTGCCGGATTTCGCCTTCGCCGGACCCGGCGTCAAGGTCGATCAGGTGGTGCCCGGCTCGCCCGCCGAGAGAGCGGGGATCCGGACGGGCGATGTCCTGTTGAAGCTCGCCGGCCAGCCGATCGAGAGTCTGCGCAGCTACTCGCAGATCCTCGCGACCCTCTCGCCCAACCAGGTTGTCGACGTCGAGATCGAGCGCGACGGCGCGCGGACGACGCTCCGCGTGACGGTCGTCGCGCGCTAGGGAGCGCTAGCCGCGGGGGATCAGGTAGGCCACCGCGAAGCCGATCTGGGCGGCCATCATCATGAGGTACATGTGGCGCCAGCTCGGGTGGTTCTCGCTCCGGGTCAGCTCGTCGGGGTCGCGCACCAGCAGGTAGACGGTGTAACAGCCCCAGATCGTGAGCAGGGTGCCGAGACCGCTGAGCGCCCACGCATTGCCGGTCAGGATCGCGTGCCGCGCCCCGGCAGGCGACTGCGGATCGGGCAGGAAGGCGAAGAGTGGCACGAGCAGCCAGGGCAGGACGAAGAAGGGCGCGATCATCCAGGCCGCCTTCTTCGCGCCGTGCAGGATCGGTAGCGTCTTGCAGCCGCCGGCGCGATCGCCCGCGATGTCGGCGAAGTCCTTGGTCGACGCCGCGCCGACCAGGAAGAGCATGAAGATCGAGCCGATCGCCCAGGGCTCCCAGTGGCCGATGCGCGCCACCATCGCCCAGCCCGCCACCTTGAGCAGGCAGCCGCGGGGGACCGCGATCGTCCAGTTGGCGAGCATCCCGCGCGCCTTGGTGCGCCCCCACGACGGCACCGAGTAGACCAGGGTGAACACCAGCCCCGCGAGATAGATGAAGAAGGTCTCGTGCCAGGCGAGCGGCGCCGTGATCTTGTCGAGCCAGGTGACGTGCGGGAAGACCACCACCGCCCAGGTGGGGACGATGGCCAGGACGTAGAAGATCCAGGTGAAGCTCCACGCCTGGGCGAGCGAGAGCGCACCGGTCACCAGCGGCCGGCCCGGCTTGTTCACCCGGTCGATGTCGAGATCGGTGATCTGGTTGATGGCGTTCGAGGCGGCGTTGAGGAAGCTCGCCGCGAGCGAGCCGAGCGCCACGGTGAGCACGACCGAGAGGGTCAACGCGCGGCTCGGATCGGGATTGTGCACCGAGCCCCAGGCACAGACCGACCCGGAGACGATCCCGAGAAGCGGCGGCAGGAGGGTGAAGGGGCGGGAGAGCTGCAGGTAGTGCTTCAGGTTCTTCATGCGCTGCCGCCAAGCTTATGCGATCCGCCGGCGGGCCCGGCGCCCGGCGAGCCGCCGCGACGCCTCAAGGCGCGAGCAGCGCCCCACCCCCGGCCGCGAGCAGGGCGCCGGCGAGCGAGTTGAGGAAGTTCACCGCTTCGTTGTCGAGCAGCCCGCGCCGCTCGAGGGTCGCGCCGACCAAGCTCTCGAGCGTCGTCGCCACCAGCGCCGCCGCGCCGACGAGAACGATCCAGGAGAACGGGTAGAGCCCGACGGCCGCCCCGAGGGCGCCGACCAGGAGACCCGCCCCGAGCCCGGCGAGCGTCCCTTCGAGCGACACGGCACCGTCGGTGCCGCGCGCCACCGGGGCCAGCGTGGTGATGAGGAAGGTCCGCCGGCCGAACGCCTTGCCGACCTCGGAGGAGACCGTGTCGAAGGTGGCCGTGGCAAAGGCGCCGGCGAGCGCGACGAGGAAGAGCTCGGGATAAGGGGTGGTCGCCGCGAAGAGCGCGGCGAGCGCCGGCACCGAGACCTTGGAGAGCGCGTTGCCGGGCCCGCGCCGGCCTCCGCGCTCCTGCGCGATCCCGGCGCTCGCCTTGCGCTCGTAGCCGAGCTTGGTCGCCAGCGTGCCGAGGAAGAAGAAGGCGAAGAGGAGCGCGAAGGCTCCCCAGCCCGCGAAGGTCCAGATCACGGTGCCGAGCAGCACTCCGGTCACCGCGCCGCCCAGACCGACGCCCCCCGACGCCCAGGCGGCGAGCGAGAGAGCGAGATTGACCGGCCCACCGACCGCGAGGCGGCCGAGCAGGTCGCTCGCCGGCAGCGCGGACCAGCGGTCCACCGTCAGCGTCAGGCAGAAGAGCAGCACCGAGGTGACCAACGGCACGCCGAGATTGTCGTCCAATCCCTGCGGCAGCGACTCGAGCGCCGCCGCGAATCCCGCCGCCACGGCGGCGACGGCGAGCGCGAAGGCCGGCGGGTAGCGCCCCGGCGCGGTCCACAGCAGCAGCGCGTACGCCCCCGCGCCACCACAGAGGAGGTAGGCCAGGCTTCCCGCCCAGCTCTTGCCGCGATTCCAGGGGAGTGGATTGGATCGCCCGAGCAGCGGCCCGGCGATGCCGGCCATGCCGTCGCCGAAGGCGAGCAGCCCCCAGACCGCGGTCGCCACCTCCAGCCGGCGCGCGTAGATCGCGAGCAGCAGCAGCACGGTGATCGGATAGAGCACGATGCCGAGCGAGAACCCGCCGGCCGACTCGGCCGCACGCCAGAGCCGCTTGCCGCCGTAGCGCGGCAGCAGGAACGCGTTGTGCAGCACGGCGAGGAGCGCGGCCGCGAGCGAGGCCACGAGACCGAGCGGCCGCACGGCGAAGGCGATCCCCCCGATCGCCACGTGCACCGCCTTGCGGGCGAGCTCGCCGCCGGTCAACGCGGCCACTCCGCGAGGCCGCGCAGCCAGCGGAAGGTGCTCTCGAGGCCCGCCCGCAGCGCGCGCGGCCGGTAGCCCAGCTCACGGATCGCGCGCGCCGAGTCGTAGGCCCAGTCGTGGCGGTAGATCTCGACCAGGTCGGGGGTGAGCCGGGGGGTCCCGCCGCTCCAGCGCGCGACGGTCTTCATTGCCGCGCCGGCGAGCTTGGCGATCCCGTCCGGCATCCGTCGCTGGGGTACCGCGATCCCGCCGAGCTCCGCCACCAGGCGGTAGAACTCGGCCGAAGTGACGTTCTCGCCGCCCAGAACGTAGCGCGCACCGGCCGGCGCCCGCTCCAGGACCCGTCCGATGCCGTCGGCCACGTCGTCGACGTAGGCGTAGTTCCACCGCCGCTCCGGGCGGCCGAGCAGCGCAGGCAGCCGGCGGTGCGCAAGATCGAGCAGGTGGCGCACCACCAAGTTGCCTTCGGTGAGCTCGCCGGGCCCGTAGATCACCCCGGGGTAGACCACCGCGAGCGGCGCGCCGCTCTCGATCGCCCGGCGCGCCTCGGCGTCGGCCAGCGCCTTGGTGCGCTCGTAGTCGTTGATCCAGCGCCCGCTGCGTTCGGCGAGTCGCGGCGCGGCCGTCTCGTCGAGCACGCCGCCGGCGCCCGCCTCGCTCGGACCGAGCGCGATGAAGCTCGAAACGTAGAGCACCTTGCCCACTCCGGCCGCGGTCGCGGCGGCGAGCACGTTCTCGAGGCCGCCGACGTTCACCCGCTCGAACTCGCGCGCCGGGGCGAGGATCTTGACCAGCGCCGCCGCATGGACCACGGCGTCGCAGCCCGCCATGGCGCGCACCAGCGAAGCGCGGTCGGTGACGTCGCCGGCCGCCTGCGTCGCGGGCAGCCCCGCCCGCGGCTGAGCGCCGCGCACCAGCAGCCGCAGATCGTGCGTCGTCGCCAGCCGTTCGGCCACGCGGCGGCCGAGGAAGCCGGTCCCCCCAGTGAGCAGGATCCTCATCGTCCGCCGCGCTCCACCTCGGCCAACGCCTCGCGCCAGAGCTCAGCCAACGCCTCGTCGACCGAACGCGTCGGCCGCCAGCCGAGGGCGCGCAATCGCGCCGCATTGCCGCACAGGCGTGGCACGTCGACCGGGCGCAGCCGTTCCGGATCCTCCACCTGCCGCACCTCGAGACCCGCGAGCGCGATCAGCCGGGCGAGCGCCTCGGCGATCGAAAGGTCGGCGCCGGTCGCCAGGTTGAGGACCGCTCCCGGCTGGGGTCGAGCGGTGAGCATCGCCAAACCGTCCACCGCATCGTCGACATGGACGAAGTCGCGGCGCGCCGAGAGGTTGCCGACCCGCAGCACCGGATCGGCGACGCCGGCGAGCCGCAGGGCCGCGAGCTGCGCGGCGAAGCTCGGCAGCGCGAAGGTCGGGCCCTGCCCCGGTCCGACCAGGTTGAAGCAGCGCACCACCGTCGCTCCGTCGCGCAGCGCCAGGCGCTCGGCCGCCGCCTTGGTGAGCGCGTACGGCGAGCGCGGCGCGGGCGGGCGATCCTCGCCGATCGGCTGCTCGCTCTCCGGCACGATCCCGTAGATCTCGGCGCTCGACACGAAGAGGGTCGCCGCATCGGCCCGCCGGGCGGCGGCGAAGACGTTCTCGGCGCCGAGCACGTTGACCGCGAAGTGCTCGGCCGGCCGCCGCCAGGAGTCGCCGACGTGGGAGAGCGCCGCGAGATGGACGACGCGCTCCGGTCGCCAGCGGACGATCTCGCGGTCGACCGCCGCGGCATCCCGGATGTCGAGCGGCATCCACTCGACGCCCGCAGCGAGCGGGTGTTGGTCGATGGCGAGCGCGCCGACGGTGGCGCCCTCGCCGGCCAAGCGCGCGACCAGCCTCCGGCCGAGGAATCCGGAGGCGCCGGTGACCAGGACGCGCACGCGATCCCCGAGCTTCAGACGGCGGCGGGCTGGCGGCGCGCGATGCGCTCCCGCCAGTAGTCGAGCAGGTCGGCGAGTGTCTTGGCGAAGGGAATCCGCGGTGCCCAGCCGGTGTCGGCCTGGAACTTCGACGCGTCGCCGATCAGGACTTCGACGTCCGAGGGGCGCAGGCGCGCCGGATCGGTTTCCACCCTCACTTCGACGCGCGCCAGCGCCAGCAGCTGATCGAGCATCTGGCGGATGGTGATGCCGTGACCGGTCGCCAGGTTGTAGACCTCCCCGGGACGGCCCTGGGTGGCGGCGAGCCAGTAGCCGCGCACCATGTCGCGCACATCGGTGAAGTCGCGCACGGCGTCGAGGTTACCCACCCGCAGCACCGGCTCCTGGAGGCCGGCCTCGATCGAGGCCACCTGTTTGGCGAAGTTGGAGGTGACGAACACCTCGCCGCGCCGCGGGCCGGTGTGGTTGAAGCCGCGTGTGCGCACCACCCGCAGGCCGTAGCTCATGAAGTACTGGTAGGCGAGATAGTCCTGGGCGACCTTGGACACCGCGTAGGGGGAGAGCGGCCGGAGCGGGTTGGTCTCGCGGATCGGCACCTCGTCCGGCAGGACCAGGCCGTACTCCTCGCTCGAGCAGGCGATCTGCACCGCGGGATCGAGTCCGAGCGCGCGAATGCCCTCGAACAGGTGCGTCTGGCCAGCGACGTTGTCGGCCAAGGTCTGGTGCGGCGCGACCCAGCTCGCCGGCACGAAGCTCTGCGCCGCCAGGTGGAAGATGGCGTCCGGCCGGCTCTCCGCGAGCGCCTTGTGCACCGCGGTGCCGTCGGTCAAGTCGCATTCGAGCAGGCGGATCCGACCTTCGAGGTGCTCGATGTTCTCGCGCCGGCTGCGCCAGCGGTAGGTGCCGAAGACCTCCACGCCGGGTTGATCGGCGAGCAGGTAGTCGGCGAGATGCGAGCCAGCGAAACCGGTGATGCCGGTGATCAGTACGCGTTTCATCCTTCTCTCCTTTGGCGCCTTGCGAGATGCGCGGCGAGCCCGTCCTGCCACAGCTCTACCGGACGACCTGCCAGTTCTTCGAAGCGATCGACCGCGAGCACCGAGTAGGCTGGGCGTCGTGCCGGCCGGGGCAATTCGTCACTCGAGATCGGCTCGACCGCGACCCGTGGCCGGTAGCGGCGGACGATCTCGCGGGCGAACTCGTACCAGCTCGCGGCGTCGCGGTTCTGGTAGTGCACCCGGCCGCTGACCCCGGATTCTCCCAGATCCGCCAGGGCTCTCGCCAGGAAGGGGGCGTAGGTCGGCCCGCCCCGCTGGTCGGCGACCACCCGCAGGCGGTCGACCCCGGCGTCCATGCGGCCGAGCAGGGTATCGACGAAGTTGGCCCCGCCCTCGCCGAACACCCAGCTCGTGCGCACCACCAGCGATCCGGGCTCGGCCTCGGCGCAACGCTCGCCGGCGAGCTTGCTCTCGCCGTAGACCGACTGCGGCGCCACCGGATGATCCTCGCGATAGGGCTCGGTGCTCCGGCCGTCGAACACGTAGTCGGTCGACAGGTGGATGGTCCGGGCGCCGGCGCGCCGCGCCGCGTCGAGCAGGACGCCGACCGCCGTGCCGTTGACCGCGAGGGCGAGCTCCCGCTCGCTCTCGCAGCGATCGACCTGGGTGAGGGCGGCGCAGTTGACCACCAGCCGGGGCGCGAAGGCGGCGATCGCCGCCGTGACCCGTTCGCGATCGCGGATGTCCGCCGCCTCGCGCGTCAGGCCGAGCGCCGCCCAACCGCGGCGGCGCGCCTCCGCCACCATGGCGCGGCCGACGATCCCCGTTCCCCCGAAGACGAGCGTGCGCATGCCGGTGGGCGACGGATCACTCGCCCGTGCCGATGCCACCGGACACGTCGAGGAAGGTGCCGACGTTCTTGAAAGTCAGGGCGAAACGGTAGTCGCGGTCGAGCAGGTCGCCGCGCCGATACTCCCGTCCTTCGAGCCGCACGCTCCAGCATTGCGAGGCGTAGTTCAGGAAGTATCGCTGCTGCTGGAACTCGCCGTTCTCGATGTCGTAGTTGATCTGGCCGTCGAAGCGCAGGCGGTCGCGCACCAGCTCCGTCCCGAAGCTCAGGCGGACCTGGTCGGAGGAGGTGGTACCGAACTCCGGGCGGTAGCGGGTGAACCAGGTGAGACCGAGGTCGAGGCGCGGCAGGCGCGCGGTGCCGGAGAGCGAGGTCGAGTCGAGCCCGGAGAAGAGGGTGCTGTACTGCGCCTGCGCCTGCAGGCTGAAGGCCTTGCTCGGGTTGTAGCGCAGCTTGCCGAAGAGCGCGCTCTCCGAGCTCTCCCGAGTGCGGTCCTGCGAGGCCTGCAGCGGCTGATCGGCGTCGAACGAGTAGGCCTGGGCGATCTCGAAGGAGAAGATCTCGAAGGCGCCGCCCGCGTTCTCGCCGGCCGGCTTGGCGAGCACCCGGTTGACCAGCGCCACCTCGGCGATGTTGCTCGGGCGCAGGGCGTCGATCTCGTCGAACTGTGCCACCCGGTCCTGGTCGTCAAAGGTACCGAGGTAGCCGTACGACCAGCGCGGCTCGACGACGTGCTTGAACTTGGAGAAGCGCCGGCCGGAGGTCTCGAAGATCCGCGAGAACGACGGGCCGACGATGTCGACCCCCGCGCTCGGATAGACCCGTTCGAGCGCCTCGCCGCAGTAGATCTCGCCATCTTCCGCGAGGCGATCCCCGCAGCGCTGCGCGCCCACCTGGGTGACCGGGTCGACCACGAAGGTCGACAGGCTGTCGCCCCACCAGGTGGCGCGCCCACCCGCCGAGACGGCGAGCGAGAGCCAGGGCGCGGGACGCAGCGGCACCTTGAGCTCCGGCCTGAGGTCGAAGCGGCCGTAGCCGACGTCGTAGTAGCCGTCGCGGATGTTCTGCAGGAAGTCCGCCGTCGCCGCGAGCGACAGGTAGAGCGGCAGCTCGCCGAGCTTGCGCTCGCGCAGCTGGTATTCGACCTCCGGCAGCTGGCGCTGGACGATCGTCTCCTCGCCGGTGCCGATGAAGGTCTCGCGCTGGTCGAGCAGCACGTTGAGCGATTGGGCACCCCAGTTGCCGGTGAGAAAGGCGTTCGAGTAGAGGAAGCGCCGGGTGTTCTCCCGTTCGCCGCGCTCGAAGTCGCGGAACAGCAGGTAGTCGGAGTAGTGCTCGACGTCGATCACGCCGCGCAACCCCCACGGCAGCTGCGTGGCTTCGTGCGTCCAATTGAGCTTCAGGCCCCCGTCCTCCACCTCGGAGTTGTAGAAGTAGTAGGCCAGGGCATGGCCGCGCGTCGACTCGCTCGGGCGGTAGCGGAACTCGTCGCCCGCGCCGTAGAACCCTTCGCTGTAGCCGTCGAGATAGACCGTGTTGTCGTAGCTCGGACCCAGCACCTGGTAGTAGGCCAGACCGAGATAGCTGCCGCGCCGCTTCGAGTATCCGATGTTGGGCACCAGCAGTCCGGAGGTGCGCTCGGTCTTCGCCGGCCAGAGCATGTAGGGCCAGTAGAAGACCGGCAGCTTCTTGACGTTCAGCCGCGCGTTGCGCACCCTGGCATAGCCTTCGATCTCGACGTCAGCGCTGGACATCGCGAAGCTCCAGTCGGGCGTCGGGTCCCCGGTGCAGGAGGTGAAGCGGCCGTCGGTCACCGCGTAGTCGAGCGGCCCGGTCTTGGCGATCACGTCCCCGGAGAAGTAGTAATCGGGATGCACGAAGGCGGTGGCGTTCCAGAACGTCCCGGTCCGCTGGACCAAGTCGTAGTCGACCCGCTGACCGGCGATCCGCTGCGGGCCCTGGTCGAAGACCACGTCGCCCTCGGCCTCCACCGTCATGCTGTCGCGGTGGAAGGTCAGCCGTTCGGCGCGCACCGTCACGTCGCGATACTTGATCTCGACCGCGCCGGTCGCGGTCACAGCGGCCTCGTCGAGCGCCTCGATCGCGTCGGCGGCGCCGGAGACGACGCCCCCGCCGCGCTCGCTCGGCACCTTGAGATCGAAGGTGATGCGCTCCGGGGCGGCGGCGGCCGGAGGGCTCGCCGGCGGCGGTGCGGCGGGCGGCGCCGCCGGGGAGGGCGGCGTCTGGGCACCCGCGGCCCCCAGCACGCTCGCCATCGTCAAGCCAGCGACCCACCACCGGCGCGAGCGTCGGCGAGAAGCTCCCGGAACCGAGCCGGGGCCGGGCCGCATCAGACCAGCCGTTCCACCACCACCGCGGTCGCCTCGCCTCCGCCGATGCAGATGCCGGCGCAGCCACGGGTGAGCCCCCGTTCGGCCAGCGCGGCGAGCAGGGTGACGAGGATGCGGGCGCCGGAGGCCCCGATCGGGTGGCCCAGGGCCACCGCACCACCCCGCACGTTGAGCCGGTCCATGCCGATGCCCAGTTCGTGCGCGCAGGCGAGCGCCACCACGGCGAAGGCCTCGTTGATCTCGAACAGATCGACGTCCGCGATGCCGAGCCCGGCGCGCTCGAGCGCCCGGCGGATCGCGCCCACCGGGGCGGTGGTGAACCACTCCGGCGCCTGCGCGAAGGAGGCCTGCGAAACCAACCGGGCGAGCGGCTTCAACCCGCGTCGGGCGGCCTCTTCGGCGGTCGCGAGGACCAGCGCGGCGGCGCCGTCGTTGATCTTGCTCGCGTTCGCGGCGGTGACCGTCCCGGCCTTGTCGAAGGCCGGCTTCAAACTGGCCATCTTGTCGAGATCCGACCGGAAGGGTTCCTCGTCGCGATCGACCACCGTCGTCCCCTTGCGGCCGACGATCTCGATCGGCACGATCTCGGCGGCCGAGAGCCCCGACTCCTGCGCCTGGCGCGCCCGGGCGTAGCTCTCGCGCGAGAACTCGTCCTGCGCCTCGCGCGAGATCCCGAACGTTCGCGCACAGGTCTCGGCGCAGTTACCCATGTGCTTGTCGCCGTAGGGATCCCAGAGGCCATCGTGGATCAGCGAATCGAGCAGCTTGCCGCCGCCCAGCCGCAGCCCGTCGCGCACGCCGACCGCGAGATAGGGGGCCTGGCTCATCGACTCCATGCCGCCGGCCGCCACCAACGAGAAGTCGCCGCAGCGCAGATCGTTGGCCGCCGACATGACGGCGCGCATCCCGGAGCCGCAGACCTTGTTGAACGTGATGGCGCCGGTCGACTCCGGACAGCCGGCGCCGAGCGCCGCCTGGCGAGCCGGCGCCTGGCCGACTCCCGCCGCAAGAACGCAGCCCATGTAGACCTGCTCGAGATCGGCCGGGGCGAGACCGCTCCGCTCGATAGCCCCCGCGAGCGCGCGAGACCCCAGCCGCGGGGCCGGCAGGTCGCGCAACGCCCCCTGGAAGGCGCCGATCGCGGTGCGCGCGGCGCTCACGATGACGACTTCGTGCATCTCTTGTTTCCTCCGGGACTTGCGCCGCCACCGGGGCTCCGTAAAGATCGGGGCGAGGCGGCGAGAAACGGCGTCACTTTAGCACACGCCGGAGGGCCGTCCGGAACCCGTATGCGCGCGCTCGGCATCGATTTCGGCGAACGGAGGATCGGCCTCGCGATATCCGATCCCGAGGGAAGCTATGCCCTCCCCTCGGCGACCCTCGCACGCACCAGCGACGCCGCGGCGATCGCCCAGATCGTCGCCTTGGTGGCGCGCGAAGGGATCGCCTGGATCGTGGTCGGCGAGCCGCGTGGACCGGAAGGTCGTCCCGGCGCCGCCGCCGAACGGGCGCGCCGCTTCGCCGCCAAGCTCGCGCGGCGGACCGGCCTGCCGGTCGAAACCGCCGACGAGACGCTCACCAGCCGCGAGGCCGACGCGCGGCTGCGCGAAGCCGGGCTCTCCGTCCGCGAGCGGCGCGGGCGACGGGACGCGCTGGCCGCCCAGCTGCTGCTCGAGGAGGCGCTCGCCCGGCGCGCCCGGCGTCGAGACGGCGACGGACCGCGATGATGCGCCGGCTCCTCCGCGGGGTCGCGGTCCTCCTGCTTCTCCTCTTCGCCGGCGGCGCGCTCGCCTGGCGCTGGGCGGCGCGTGCGCTCGAGTCCCCGCACGCCTTCGCGGCGCCCGGCGAAGAGAGGTCCTTCGTGGTGCCAGCCGGCGAGCCGACGCGGAGGATCCTCGAGCGCCTCGAAGCCGACGGTCTGTTGCGCTCGGCGTGGCTCGCGCGGCTCTACCATTCGCGTTGGCTGGGCGATCCCCCGCTGCTCGCCGGCGAGTATCGATTCCGCTCTCCGGTGTCGACCCGCGAGCTGCTGCGCATCCTCCGCGCGGGGGAGGTCGCGACCTATCCGCTCACCGTGGTCGAGGGTCTCACCGTCTCCGAGACGGCGCAGGCGATCGCCGCCGCCGGCTTCGGCGAAGCCGCGCGGCTGGCCGCCCTGTTCGCCGATCCGGCGCCGATCCGCCACCTCGACCCGGCGGCGGACGACCTCGAGGGCTACCTCTTCCCGGACACCTACCGCTTCCCGCGCGGCGCGAGCGAGGCGGGGATCGTCGCGGCCCTGGTGGCCAACTTCCGGCGGCAGTGGTCGAACGAGATCGCGCCCCGGCTCGCGCCGCAGGACGGCCGGTCGCCGCGCGAGGTGGTGATCCTCGCCAGCCTGGTCGAGAAGGAGGCCCGGCTCGACGCCGAGCGCCCGCTCATCGCGGCGGTCTACGCCAATCGCCTGCGCCGCGGCATCGGCCTCTATGCCGATCCCACGATCATCCACGGCTTGAAGCTGGCGGGACGGTGGGACGGCAATCTGCGCAAGCGCGACCTGGAGAGCGACTCGCCGTGGAACACCTACCGTCGTCCCGGGCTCCCCCCGGGCCCGATCTGCTCGCCGGGGTTGGCCAGCCTCGGCGCCGCGGCGCGCCCCGCGGAGGTCGACTATCTCTACTTCGTCAGCCGCAACGACGGCAGCCACGTCTTCTCCTCGACGCTCGGCGAGCACAACCGCAACGTCCAGCATTGGCAGCGCGACTACTTCCGTCGTCAGCGCACGCCCTAGGAAAACCCCGCGACGCTGCGGCCGATTGCTGCTTGTGGACCTACCCCGTTTGCGATTGACAGCGCCGGCGATCCGCTGTGGAATAGGCAACAATCCATGCATCCATGGCAGCGGGGGGCAGCATGAACACACGCGACCAGTTCGGCAACTACCTTCTCCTGAAGAAGCTCTCCGAGGACGCCCTGGGGGAGAGCTTCCGCGCCGGCCGGCTCGGCAAGCAGGGTGTCGAGCGCGTCGTCCTGCTGCGCGTCTTCAACGGTCAGGGCCTCGACGGCGAGCGCCTGGCGCAGCGCATCGCGGCCCGGGCGCCGCTGCAGCAGGCGCTACGCAGCCCCAATCTCGGCCAGGGCATCGATCAGGGCCAGGTGCGCGGCGTGCCCTACGTCGCCTACGACTACGTCTCCGGCAAGAGCCTCGGCCAGCTGCTCGAACAGGCGGCGAAGAAGAACTCGCCCATTCCGCTCGATCACGCGCTGCTCATCGCCGAGCGCATCGCGCTCGGCCTCGCGGTGGCTTACGAGACACGGGTCGGCGACGAGCGCGTGCAGCACGGATTTCTCGCCCCCCAGCTCGTCCTGGTCTCCAACGAAGGCGAGATCCGCCTGCTCGGTTTCGAGGCCTCGATCGGCCTGCGCGAGTTCGCCGGGCATCCGCTGATCAAGCAGAGCGCGGGACGGTACCTCGCCCCCGAGGTTCTGGCGGGCGCCGCGCCGGCCAAGGCCGACGACGTGTACAGCCTCGGCGCCCTGCTCTTCGAGCTGCTGACCGGCAAGCCGCTGCCGATCGCCAGCAGCGGGCAGGCGGCCGCGGTCGACCAGGCGATCGTCGCCGCCGACGGCGGCAACCTGCATCCCGAGCTCGCCAACCTGCTCAAGCGGAGCCTGGCCCCGCGCGAGCAGCGCATCGGCGACGCCGTCACCTGGCACAAGACGCTCGCCAAGCTGATGTTCGACGGGCAGTACAACCCGACGACGTTCAATCTCGCCTTCTTCATGCACAACCTCTTCCGCGAGGAGATCGAGCGCGAGACGCAGGAGATGGAGCTCGAGAAGACGACCGCCGTCCCGGTGCCGGCACCGGCCGCCCCGCCTCTGGCGGCAGCCCGGCCCGCCGCGCCGGCCGCCGCGGCGCCGCAGCGCGAGCCGGGGCCGGTGCGCGAAGACACGTCGGTCTTCCGCGACCGTTACGGCATGGAGGGCAAAACCGCAGCCGGCGGCAAGAAGAACCTGATGCTGATCGGCGGCGCCGCCGCCGTCGCCGTGCTCGCGGTCGCCGGCTACCTGATGTTCGGACGCGGCGGGAGCCCTGGGTCCCCCGCCGCGAGCGCCCCGCCGGATCCGGCGGCGGCCGCCGCCCCGGCGCCCGTCCAACCCGCCGGACCGACGCCCGAGGAGATCCAGGCGCAGATCGCCAAGATGGTCTCCGATCAGTCGAAGCAGCTCGAAGCGGGGCTCAAGGCGCAGTACGACGAGCAGATGAAGGCGTTGCAGAAGCAGCTCGAGGACGCCAAGAAATCGCAGGCCCAGCTCGCCACCGCGCCGCCTCCGGCGGCGCGCCCGGCGGAGACCCCGGCCGCCGCGCCGGTCGAGACGAAGCCCGCCCCGGCCCCTGCCGCCGAGACGAAACCGGCGGTGCCCGAGCCCAAGCCGGTGGAGGCCAAGCCGGCGGCCCCGGAGCCGAAGGCCGCCGAGCCGGCTCCGGCGCCCGCGGTCGCGCCGGCCGTCCGGGTCGGCGACTTGGTGACCATGGGGCCGGGCGTCGTGCCACCGAAGATGACCCGCCGCGGCACCTTCCGCTACCCGCCCATGGCCCAGCGCATGCGCAAGGAGGCGCAGATCACGGTCAAGGTGCTGGTCGACGAGACCGGCCGGGTGGTCGACGCGCAGAACAGCGGCGACAAGGTCGGCTTCGGGATGGACGAGGCCGCCGTGGACTATGCCCGCAGCTGCGGCTACTCCCCAGCGACCAAGAACGGCGTGGCGGTCAAGATGTGGCTCGACCTCAAGGTCTCCTTCAGCCTCGGTAGCTGACCCTCCTCTCCCGCCAGAAAAAAGAGAGGCGCCCTTACGGGCGCCTCTCCTGTTTTCGGCCGAGAAGGCCGCTGGCGCTACAGGTCGGCCGCCTTGATCGAGGCGACGAGCTGCTGCACGACCGGCTTCATGACCTTGTCGAACATCCGCTCGTCGTAGTCGACGCCGCCGCCGAAGCCGCCGATCGACAGCTTGAACTTGGCGTCCTCGCCGCGCGCCTCGTCCGCCCACAGGATCTCACCGGTGGTGGTGTCGATGATGCGCGCATTGGCCGCCGCCACGAACGTCTTCTTGCCGCCCGAGAAGCTCGGCAGGCCGCCGACGCCGGGACCGTGCGCCGAGGTCCCCTGGGCACCGTACTCGGTCACCGCGCCGGTGAGGAAGTACTGCACGCCCAGGAGCTTGCCCGCCTTGACGGCGGTCTTCGGGTCGATGTCGCCGGCGAGCGACATGTTCTTCTCCTGCATCAGCGCCGCCAGCTGCTCGCGGTCGATGACGCGGAACTTGCCGCTCTTGACCAGCTCGGTGACGA
>CAZPZW010000070.1:0-11546 GCA_964591165.1 uncultured Thermoanaerobaculia bacterium
TCATCACCGACGACGATCCGAAGAAGGTCGAGAAGGTCGCCCGCAAGGCGGTGAAGAAGGCCTTCGAGCGCTTCCCGAAACTCTGAGCCGCTTCGGCGCGGCGCCTCCCCGAGAGCGGACGGTCAGTTTGCGCGTCGGCTTGGCCGGCGCGTCGGCGAGCTCGTCCCGGATCGCCGCGGGGCCGCCTTGGGTGGCTTCGTGTCCGCCTCCGCCCGGGGCGCCGCAACCTCCGCTCGACCCTCGCCCGCAGCCGTCGCTTCTGCGCCTTCGAGCCGGAACAGGATTCGTCCGCAGCGCTCGCAGAGCTCGAGGCCGCCGGCAAGGCTGGTCGCCATGGCGGTCGGGCGGCGGGTGAAACAGCCCATGCAGACGCCCTGAGTCGCGGGGACCACAGCGCGGGCGTGCCGGTGCCGCACGGTTTCGTAGCGCGCGAGAATCTCGGGCCGCAGGCCACTGGCCAGCCTGGCGCGCTCGGCGCGCAACCGGTTGGTCTCGCCCAGGGCAAAACCGAGCGCCTCTTCCCGTTCCCGGGCCGATGCCTCCTCGAGCTCGCCGAGCAGAGCATCGAGCTCCTGCAGCGCGACCAAATCCTTCAGCTGCTTCTTCATCGCGAGAGCACCTCCTGGAGTCGCGGGCGGATCGACTCGCGCATCCACCGGTCGAAGTCGGCGAAGGTCGCCACCTCGATCAGGCGCTGTCGCCTCGCCTCGTCGTGCGCCGCTTCCGCCAGCACGGCGAGCAGCGGCTGGTAGAGCGTGCCCGCCGCGCCATAGGGCGCGACGAGGAGCACCGCCGATTGCACCGGTTCGCCGTCCGCCGCTCCGAACGCGAGCGGCCGGCGCAGGCGGGCGAAGGCGACGGCGGTGGCGCCGACCACGTGCGAGCGGACGTGCGGCAACGCGAGGCCTCGACCGATGGCCGTCGTGCCGACCGCCTCGCGCTCGAGCAGCACGCGCAGCAGGGCGTCGCGATCCTGCGCCAGGCGACGCTCGGCGAGCGCCGCGACCAGGGCGGCGAAGAGATCGGAAACGCTCGAGACATCGAGATCGGCGAGGAAGAGGCCGGGGTCGGCGTGCACTTGTGGAGCGGGAGCGTGGGCGTTCATGGGCTCTCCTCTACCGGCCTCAGCGCGGCGTCGAGCTCGTCTCCAGTCGGCCGAGCAGCCGGAGCAGTCCGTCGAGAATGGTCAACGGATGCGGCGGACAGCCCGGCACGTAGAGATCGACGGGCACGACCGTGTCGGCGCCGTTGTGAACTTCCGGTTGATCGATGTAGGGGCCGCCGGAGATGGCGCAGGCGCCCACGGCGATGACGAGCTTGGGAGGTGCGACGGCGGCGTAGGTCTTCTCCAGGGCGAGCCGCATGTTCCCGCTGACCGGGCCGGTGACGATCAGGCCGTCGGCGTGGCGCGGCGAAGCGACGATCTGGATGCCGAAACGGCCGATGTCCCAGACCAGCGTCGACAGCACGTTGACGTCGGATTCGCAGCCGTTGCAGCCGCCGGCGCTCACCTGGCGGAGCTTCAGCGAGCGCCCGAAGAGCTGGCGGCTCTTCGCGTCGAGGGCCGTCGCCAGGCGCACTGCCGCGTGCTCGTCGACCATCAGGTCGGAGCGACTCCGCGCCGCCAGGCGGTGATCGCCGCTCCAGGCGATCGCCCCGGTCGGGCAGGCGCTCACGCACTCGGTGCAGAACAGGCACTTGCCGAGATCGACGGCGAGCGATGGCGACGTCCGGAGGGCGCCGGTCGGGCAGACCTCGACACAGCGCTGGCAGCCCGCTGCGCAGCGCGCCGCGTCGATGATCGGGTGGCCGCGGAAGCGCTCGGGCAGCGACGGGGCCGGTCCGTCGGGATAGCGGATCGTCCGGTAGCCCTGGTGGAGTCGCGCGCGCAACAGATCGAACATCTTCGAGGCCCCCGGATCAGAGATCGTGCCCGCAGTAGGAGAGGTTGAAGCTCTTGTTGCAGAGCGGGAAGTCGGAGATCTGTCCGCCGCGCAGCGCCCAGGCGAGAGCGCTCCAGTTGTGGAATGACGGATCGACGATCTTGTAGCGCGCGAAGCGCCCTTCCTCGTCGGTCAGCGCGACGTGGCAGAGCTCGCCGCGCCAACCCTCGACCAGCGTCGCCGCCAGCCGCCGCGGTGCGAGCGCTCCGACCTCGCCGCGCGCCGCGCCGCCGGGCAGCGCCGCGAGCTCCGCGCGGACGAAGGCCGCCGAGCGCTGGATCTCCAGCCAGCGCACGAAGGCGCGCGCGAAGACGTCGCCCGACTCGGCGAGCGACACCGGCACCTGATGGAATCGATAGATGCCGCCCGGATGGTCGCGGCGGGCGTCGCGATCGAGCCCCGAGGCGCGGGCCGCTGGGCCCTTGAGACCGAGCGCAGCGGCGATCTCGCGCGGCACTGCTCCGGTCTCCTCGAAGCGTTCCATCACCGACGGGGAGTTCCAGAGCAGCTCGATGGCGGACTGCGCATCGGCAAAGGCGCGGTCGAGCCGCTCGATGAGCTCAGGTGCGCGCTCGGGCGCGAGGTCGAAGCCGGTGCCACCCGGTCGAATCAGCCCGCGCCCGAAGCGGCTTCCGCACAGCTCCGCCGTGAGGTTCAGGAAGTCGCCGCGGATCCGGCCGCAGTAAGCCGCGGTCGGCAGGAAGCCGACGTCGCCAGCCAGCGCGCCCAGGTCGCCGACATGGTTCGCCATCCGCTCGAGCTCGAGGGCGATGCCACGCAACGCAGCGCCGCGCGCCGGCGGGCGGGCCTCCGCGAGCGCCTCGAGAATCTCGCTGTAGGCGATGGCGTGCCCGATGGTGGTGTCGCCGGCGGCGGTCTCGGCGTAGTGGATCGAGCGGCGGTCGGGACCGCCGGCGAGCGCCCGCTCGATCCCGCGGTGCTGGTAGCCCAGGCTGATTTCGAGATGGAAGACGGTCTCGCCGTGGCACTGGAATCGGAAGTGTCCCGGCTCGATCACTCCGGCGTGAACCGGACCGACCCCGACCTCGTGGACCTCGGCGCCCTCGACCCGGAAGAAGTCGATCACCCCCGGGAGGGGACCGGCCGCACCCGGCGCGCTCGTCTCGCTGGGCTCTAGACGGCCAGCGAAGCGCACCGGTTTCAGCCAGGGGTGGCCCTCCGGGACGAGTCCGCACTGCTCCGCGATCTCGCGCTCGAAGAGCTGCACCTGCGGGCAGGCCTCGGCGACCGAGGGGAAGCTGCCGTCGGCGACGCGCGCGGTCGCGGCCGCGAGCTCGGCGCGCCCATCGTCGGCGAGCACGAGATGGAGGCGGACCGCGGAGCTCTCCGTCGCGCCGAAGTAGGCGACCACCCGGAGTCCCGCCTCGACCCCTTCGACCAGGGCGGCCGCGAGCTCGCCGGGAGCGAGCTCGGGCAGCGCCGCGCGCGGCAGGGCGGAGCCCGACTTGAAGCGGGTCAGCGCGGCGGCCGGGCTCATCGCCCCACCTCGAGCGCCGCGGCGGCGTCGGCGATCAGCGCGCGCACTTCGGCGGGCAGGTGCAGGCCGAAGAGCAGGACGAGCCCGAGCAGCGCGACAGCGGGCGCGACGGTCAGGAAGCGGTCGCGGTAGTCGGAAGCGCGGACAGCCGCCGGCGGACGTCCCTGCAGCGCGGCGAGCGTGGTCGCGCCCATGCCGGCGAAGACCAGGAAGAGGCAGGCCAGGAAGAGACCGCCCAGCAGCCAGCGGCCGCCGGCGAAGATCGACTTCAGGATCAGCAGCTCGCTCACGAAGAGCCCGAAGGGCGGCGAGCCGGTGACCGCGAAGAAAGAGAGCAGGAAGAGCGTTCCGGATACCGGCAACCGGGAGAGCGCTCCGCGCACTTCGTCGGTAGTCTTGCCGCCGAAGGCACGATGCACGTTGCCGACCGCGAGGAAGAGCGCCCCCTTGCCCAGCGCGTTGTTGACCAGGTGAAGCAGCGTCGCGAAGCCGGCCCCCGCCCCCAGGCCTGTGGCGAGCGCCAGGATCCCCATCTGCTCGACGCTCGAGTAGGCGAGCATGCGTTTGAGGTCCCGCTGGCCGAGCAACAGCGCGCCGGCGACCGCCATCGAGACGAGCCCGATCAATACCAGCAGGCGGTTGGAGTAGACCCCTTCGCCTGCCGCCGAGGTGATCTGGGAGAGGCGGGCGAGCGCCAGGAAGGCGCAGCTCGTCATCCCGCCGGCGAGCACGGCACCGATCACGCCCGGCGCTTCACCGTAGGCGTCCGGCTTCCAGGTGTGCATCGGCGCGAGTCCGAGCTTGGTGCCGTAGCCCACCAGCAGGAGCGCGAAACCGGCGCGCAGCCAGGGCTTCGACAGCTGAGCGGCGCCGGCGAGCAGGTCGGGAAAGAGCAGCGACGCCTCGCCGCCGCCGTGGAGCGCCGCGTAGCCGAGGAAGAAGGAGCCGAACAACGCGAGCGCGATGCCGACCGAGGAGAGGACCAGGTACTTCCAGGTCGCCTCGATCGATCGCGGCGTGCGGTTGAAGTAGATCAGCGGCGCGGTGGCGAGGGTGGTCGCTTCCATTCCCACCCAGAGCAGGCCGAGGTGCTGCGAAAAGGCGACCAGGCTCATCGTGCCGAGGACGATCAACAGACAGGCACAAAAGCGACGATTGGCGCGCTCCACGCGGTAGCGCAGGTAGCCGACCGAGTAGACCGCGCAGCACAGGAAGAGCAGACTGACCAGCCCGAGCAGCAGGCGACCCGGCGCGTCCAGCCGCAGCCAGGCGCCGGCGCCTGCCTCGACCGGCGACGCGAGGGCCTGCAACGTGAGGGCGAAGTGCGCCACCGCGGTCGCCGCCAGCAGGCGCGGCCGCCACCGCTTGGACGGCGTGAAGAAGACCACCACCGCCATCGCGAGAGGGAGCAGGATCGGGGCGAGAGTCATCGCTCTTCCTTGAGCAGCGACAGCCGGCGCGTGTCCTGCGACGCGAACTCGCGGTTGATGTGGTGGATGATGATGGTCAGTACGAAGATCGCGACGAACAGATCGAGCAGCACGCCGGCCTCGACCAGGAAGGGCATCGCCTCCACGAGCAGCAGGCCGAAGACGAAGATGCCGTTCTCGAGCACCAGGAAGCCGAGCACCTGGCTGATCGCCTTGCGCCGCGTCGTGATCAGGATGAAGCCGGCCGCGACCGTGGCGAAGGAGGCCGGCACCAGGAGCGGCGCGAGCCGCGCCTCGGCGAGCGGCAGGCGGCCCGCGGCCACCACCGAGAGAACCGTGGCCAGCGCGCCGAGCAGGAGCGAGGGCAGCAGACCGAGCGAGGGCTCCACTTCGCGCTTGATCGCCACCTGGCGCAGGGCACGGAAGAGGATCAGCGGGATGAGCCACCCTTTGAGCAGCGCGCTCGCCACGGCGAGCGCCAGCACCCGGTTGCTGACCTCGCCGTGCGCGGCCACCGCGAGAACCCCCAGGAGGACGCCCTGCAACGCGACGGCGCGCACCACGGTGCCGATCCGGCTCGAGCCGAGCGCGATCAGATTGATCAGCAGCAGCGCCGCGACCAGCGAGCTCAGCAACGAGGTCAGGGCGATCATCGGTTGAGCAGGAGGAGGGCGAAGCCGCAGGAGAGCACGGCGGCGATCAGCAGCGTCGGTACGTGGAGGAGCCGCAACCGGGCCATCACCGACTCGACCAGGCCGATGGCCACCGCGATGCCCGCCAGACCGAGGAGGAAGAGGCCGAAGCCGGGCCAGCCCGCCACCGAGGCGGTGGGTGCCATCACGTGGAGCAGCACCGCCTCGAGAACGAAGAGCTTGAGCGCGGCGGCGTACTCGACGAGGCCGAGCAGGGGGCCGCTGTGGTCGAGCACCATGACCTCGTGGATCATGGTCAGCTCGAGGTGGGTGTTGGGATCGTCCACCGGGATCCGACTGCATTCGGTCAGCAGCACGATGAACAGCCCGGCCGCGGTCAGCACCAGCGGCGCCGTGCGCTCGAGCCAGAGACCGCCCTCGGTGGCATGCAGCATCTCGTCGAAGCTGAGCGAACCCGACAGGCGCGACAGGGCCAGGAAGGCGAAGAAGAGCGCCGGCTCGGTCAACCAGGCGAAGCCGACTTCGCGCGCCGCACCCATACCCTCGAAGGGCGAGCCGGTGTCGAGCGCCGCCGCCGCGGTGAAGAAGCGGCCGAGCGCGAGCAGGTAGGCGAAGAAGACGAAGTCCCCGGCGAAGGAGACCGGCGAGCTGAACGAGCCCAACGGCACCATCGATCCGGCAAACAGGGTGGTGACGACGGCGACGGCCGGGGCGGCGACGAAGATCCAGGTCGTCGCCCGGCTGAGCACCAGTTCCTTCCGCAGCAGTTTCCGCAGGTCGTAGTAGGGCTGCCAGAGGCTCGGGCCGCGCCGCCCGGCGGCCAACGACTTGGTGCGGTTGATCACGCCCGGCAGCAACGGCGAGAGGAGTAGCAGCGCGGCGACCTGGGCGAGCGCCTCGATCACGCTGGGCCCCCCCACGACGGGCGCACGCTCACCATCCGAGCACCTCGCGGATCAGGCTGTCGGGCCGCAGATTGAAGAGCAGGAGCGCCAAGACGGCGGCGAGGACATAGAGCACGTAGGCCTGCAGCCCGCCGTGCTGGAAGGCGCGGACCCGCGCGGCGAAGCGCGACACCTGCTCGACGCGCGGCAGCAGGAGCCGCTCGAGGACGGTGTCGCCGGCGTGCGAGCTGTAGCTCGTGGCGGCGGGGAAGATGCGGTCGATCACCGGCCGCCGCTCGCGCGGCCACAGCGCCCAGGCGAAGCGCGCCGTGACCAGCTCGGCGAAGGAGGAGCCGGTGTACTGCAGCCGGGGCGAGGCCACGGCGTAGCCGCAGTCCCAGGTCGGCAGCTCCGGCTGGCGCCGCCGCGCCCGCGCGCAGGCCGGGCGCAGCGCGAGCCACGAAAACCCCACCGCGACCGCGAGCGCCACCGCGCCGGCGCTCACCCACCCGAACGGCACCAGCGCCGCCAGCGGCTGGCCGCCGAGCGGTCCCCCGGCCCACACCGCCACCGCCCGCTCGAGCGCCGGCGCGACCACCACCGGCGCGACGCCGAGCAGAGCGCAGGCCGCGGCCAGCACCGCCATCGGCGCCAGCATGCGCGCCGGAGCCTCGTGCGCGGCGACCGCCGCCGCCGAGCGCTCCGTGCCCAGGAAGACGACGCCCACCACCTTGACGAAACAGGCCACCGCGAGCGCGCCCGTCGCCGCCAGAAGCGGCGCCGCCAGCGCCGTCCACGCCGCGCCCGGCGCCACTGCGGCGCGCGCCAGGCCGAGGTAGATCACCAGTTCGCTGGCGAAACCATTGAACGGCGGCAAGCCGCAGATCGCCACCGCCCCGGCCAGGAAGAGCGCCGCGGTCGCCGGCATGCGGCGGGCGAGACCGCCCATCTGCTCCAGATCCCTCGTGCCGGTCGCGTGCACCACCGAGCCGGCTCCCAGGAAGAGCAGCGACTTGAAGAGCGCGTGGTTCCAGACGTGGAACAGGCAGCCGGCGAGACCGAGCAGCACCCAGTCGGCGTGACCGGTCGACCGCCCCGCCAGCGCCAGACCCAGTCCCAGCAGGATGATCCCGATGTTCTCGATGCTGTGGAAGGCGAGCAGCCGCTTGAGATCGTGTTGGGCCAGAGCGAAGACGACCCCGAAGAAGGCCGCGAGACCGCCCAGTGCGAGCACGACCACGCCCCAGACGAGCGGCGGATCGCTCAGCAGCCCGGTGGTCCGCAACAGGCCATAGATGCCCATCTTGATGACCACGCCGGACATGAGACCGGAGACGTGGCTGGGGGCCGCGGCGTGCGCCGCCGGCAGCCAGGAGTGCAACGGCATCGCCCCCGCCTTGATGCCGAACCCGAGCAGCGCCAGCCCGAACGCGGCGAAGGCGACGGCCGGGGCAGCCGCCTCCGGCGGCAGCGGAAGCAGCGCGAAGTCGCCGCGCGCCTGGGCGAGCACCGCGAAGAAGCCGGCGATCGCCAGTGTCCCGGCGTGGCTGAAGAGGAGGTAGAGCCAGCCCGCAGCGCGCACTCCGGAGGTGGCGGCGTCGGTGGTCACCAGGAAGTAGCCGCACAGCGCCATCACCTCCCAGGCGACCAGGAAGCTCGCGGCATCGCGGGCGAGCGTCACGAACAGGATGCTGGCCAGCAGCAGGCCGTAGCAGAAGCGCAGCCGCCGCCCGTAGCGTGGGTGCCGCGCCGGCGGCCAGTAGGCCAGCCCATAGAGCGAGCCGAGCGCACCGACGGCGAATACTGGGACTGCGAAGAAGGCGGAGAGCGCGTCGACGCCGAGCGCGAGCCGGATCCCGGGCACGCTCGCCGCCAGCGCGACGAGCGCCGGTGGCGCACCGGCGAGCGACAGCGCAGCGCCGGAGATTCCCAGGGCCGCCGCGACCAGCGTACCGAGCGTCGCGAGGCGCGGTCCCCAGGCCGAGCGCCAGGAGAGCAGGAGGCCGGGCACGCCGCTGGCGGCGAGCAGGACGCCGGCGGCGAGGAGCAGGTTCAGCGCCACGGCATGACTTTCATCGGGCGGCCGCTCCGCCCACCACCGCCCAGATCAGCAGCGGGATCAGGATCGCCAGCACGTAGAGGATGTAGCGCTGCAGCTGCCCTTGGGGCAGCGCGCGGAACCAGGCGGTCGCCGCGAGCGATAGCCGGCCGGCAGGCATCAGCCATCGCTCGAGGACGGTGTCGCCGGCGTGCGAGCTGTAGCTCGTGGCGGCGGGGAAGATGCGGTCGATCACCGGCCGCCGCTCGCGCGGCCACAGCGCCCAGGCGAAGCGCGCCGTGACCAGCTCGGCGAAGGAGGAGCCGGTGTACTGCAGCCGGGGCGAGGCCACGGCGTAGCCGCAGTCCCAGGTCGGCAGCTCCGGCTGGCGCCGCCGCGCCCGCGCGCAGGCCGGGCGCAGCGCGAGCCACGAAAACCCCACCGCGACCGCGAGCGCCACCGCGCCGGCGCTCACCCACCCGAACGGCACCAGCGCCGCCAGCGGCTGGCCGCCGAGCGGTCCCCCGGCCCACACCGCCACCGCCCGCTCGAGCGCCGGCGCGACCACCACCGGCGCGACGCCGAGCAGAGCGCAGGCCGCGGCCAGCACCGCCATCGGCGCCAGCATGCGCGCCGGAGCCTCGTGCGCGGCGACCGCCGCCGCCGAGCGCTCCGTGCCCAGGAAGACGACGCCCACCACCTTGACGAAACAGGCCACCGCGAGCGCGCCCGTCGCCGCCAGAAGCGGCGCCGCCAGCGCCGTCCACGCCGCGCCCGGCGCCACTGCGGCGCGCGCCAGGCCGAGGTAGATCACCAGTTCGCTGGCGAAACCATTGAACGGCGGCAAGCCGCAGATCGCCACCGCCCCGGCCAGGAAGAGCGCCGCGGTCGCCGGCATGCGGCGGGCGAGACCGCCCATCTGCTCCAGATCCCTCGTGCCGGTCGCGTGCACCACCGAGCCGGCTCCCAGGAAGAGCAGCGACTTGAAGAGCGCGTGGTTCCAGACGTGGAACAGGCAGCCGGCGAGACCGAGCAGCACCCAGTCGGCGTGACCGGTCGACCGCCCCGCCAGCGCCAGACCCAGTCCCAGCAGGATGATCCCGATGTTCTCGATGCTGTGGAAGGCGAGCAGCCGCTTGAGATCGTGTTGGGCCAGAGCGAAGACGACCCCGAAGAAGGCCGCGAGACCGCCCAGTGCGAGCACGACCACGCCCCAGACGAGCGGCGGATCGCTCAGCAGCCCGGTGGTCCGCAACAGGCCATAGATGCCCATCTTGATGACCACGCCGGACATGAGACCGGAGACGTGGCTGGGGGCCGCGGCGTGCGCCGCCGGCAGCCAGGAGTGCAACGGCATCGCCCCCGCCTTGATGCCGAACGCCAGCAGCGCGAGCAGGAACAGCGGCGACCGCGCGGGCGACTCGAGGGCCGCGGGCAGCGAAGCGAACTCGACGTCGCCGGTCTGACTCTGCTGCAGCATGAAGAAAGCGAAGAGGGCGAGAATCGTCACGTGGCTGTAGAGCAGATAGAGCCAGCCCGCGCTCCGGGCGCTCGGCTCCCGGTCTTCCGTGGTGACGGCCACGAAGTTGGTGAGCGCCATGACCTCCCAGGCCACCAGGAAGGTGACGCCGTCGCGCGCCGCCAAGATGAAGACCAGACTGGCGAGCAGCAGGCCGTAGCAGAGCCGGAGGCGGCGGCCGCTGCGCGGACGCCGCCGGGCCGGCCAGTAACCAAGCGAGTAAACCGAGGCGAGCGCCCCGACGACGAACACCGGCACGGCGAACCAGCCGGTGAGCGCGTCGGCGCCGAGCGCCGAGCGGGCGCCAGCGAAGGGAGAAGGGAACTCGAATCGAGCCTCGTCGGTCCCGGCGAGCAGCGGGATGGCGCCCGTCAGGCCGACCAGGCAGGCCGTCACCACCAGTGCGCTCGCCACCCGCTCACCCCAGGGCGAACGGCGACCGAAGAAGACTCCGGGAACTCCGCTCACCGCCAGGATTCCCCCCGCGATCGCCAAGCGGAGCAGCGCGTCCAGCGCGGCGGGTGAGCCGTCCGACAGCGTCATGCGCGGGAGGCCGCCGCCTCGCTCCGACTGCGCTCCACCTCTTCGGACGCCGCGAGGATCTCCTCGCGCGACGCTTGGCCGAGCACCGCGTCCCTGAAACCGGGGTGGCGCAGCGCGAAGCTCAACCTCGACAGCAGGTGGAGGTGCGCGCGAACGGTCGGGCTGATCAGCGTGAAGAGCGTCTCGACCGGTCGGCCGTCGAGCGCCCCGAAGTCGACCGGGCGCTCGAGGAAACAGAGGGTGATGAGCGGCCGCTCGAGGTGCAGGATCACCGGATTTCGCACGTGCGGAATCGCGATGCCGTCGCCGATCGCCGTCGAGCCGAGAGCCTCGCGGGCGAGCAGCACCTCGTAGAGGAACCCGCGGTCGACCTCGGCGGGCAACCGCATCGACTCGACGACATGTTGCAGCACGGTCGGCTTGTCGTTGCCGCCGATGCGGTAGTGGATCCCACCCGCGCGGAGCGCCTCCGTGAAGTCGGCGGGCGACAACGTCTCGGATTCCTCCTCGCGGAAGATCTCGGGCGAGATCGCGATGCGGCGCGACGTCGCCCACTCGAGCAGTTCGGCGCGGTTGAAGCGGTATTGCTCGTTGAGCCGGTAGGCGGGGATCGAGCCCTGCTTGATCCAGCGGTAGATGGTCTTCTCGGACACGCTCAGGAGGCGGGCGGCGTCTTTGACCAGGAGTTTCATCGAGCGTCTCCGAGGAAACTATACGGACAACATTGGACATTGTGTAGAATACATCCCAGAATGTCAATCACTATCCCAAGGCAGCGCTCGAAGTCGTCGCTGACATGGCAATCTGTGGAAGAAATAAGCACTCGAATCGGTTAGAGGCGCTCTCTAGGAGTTGGTAGGAATCGGAAACTAATGTCACTCGAGGACAGATCAGAAGCCGACATCGGTTTCTTTTCGGCTCTATCCATGGACGTTCGTCTCGGCAAGTGGCGCATCCGGCGAGGCGCCTCCCGGTGGTGACGAGGCCACTCCTCCGCAAGGGCGTCGCCCTCTCGCCCGGGATCGGCCACGGCCGCGC
>CAZPZW010000070.1:11646-15743 GCA_964591165.1 uncultured Thermoanaerobaculia bacterium
GGCCACTCCTCCGCAAGGGCGTCGCCCTCTCGCCCGGGATCGGCCACGGCCGCGCCTTCGTCGCCGGCCGCGTCGCGGCGGACGCGAGAAAACGCCCGCGAGCGAGCGGTGCGGAGGGCGAGATCCGTCGCTTCCATGCCGCGTGCGAACAGGCCGATGCCGGTCTGCTCCGGCTGCGCGGCGAGCTCGCCGGTCCGGTGGCCGCAGCGGCGCAGGGAGTCCTCGGCGCCCAGCAGGTCATGCTGCGCGATCCAGGATTCGTCCAGCTCGTGGAAACCAGGATCCGCGACGCGGATCGCGCCGCGGAAGATGCGCTCCTCGACGCCGTCGGAGAGCTCGCCGCCGCGCTCGAGTCGGTCGCCGATCCTTACCTGCGCGAGCGCGGCGGTGACATCCGTGACATCGGTCAGCGGGTGCTCAACGAGCTCGAGGGCGGCGGACGCGAGCGCGAGATCCCGGCGGGGAGCATCGTGGTCACCCGCCAGCTCGATCCGTCATTCGTCGCTCGTCTCCGGCCGGAGCGCGTGCGCGCGGTGGTCACCGAGCTCGGCGCCTGGTCGTCGCACGCCGCGATCTTGCTGCGCTCCGCGGGGATCCCGACCGTCGGCGGCATCCCCGAGGCCGTGGCTTCGATCGAGCCGGGGGCTCCCCTGCTGGTCGACGGGATCGCCGGGCTCGTGTTCGTCGCGCCGACTCCGGCCGTCGTCGAGGAGTACGCCCGCCTCGCCGCCGAGCTGCACGCCCATGACGAGTTGCTGGCCGACGAGACCCGTCTGCCCGCCGTGACCCGGGATGGCGTCGCGATTCACCTCGCCGCCAACCTCGGCAAGGCCGCCGACGCCGAAGCCGCCCTGCGCTGGGGCGCGGATTCGGTCGGCCTCTATCGCACCGAGTTCGCGTTCGACATCCGGGAGAGCTTCCCGACCGAGGACGAGCAGACGGCGATCCTGCGCGGCGTCGCCGACCGTCTCCACCCTCGTCCGATGGTCATCCGGCTGCTCGATCTCGGCGCCGAGAAGTGCCTGCCCTACTTTCCGCTTCCGACCACCGCCAACCCCGCCCTGGGCCTGCGTGGCACGCGCCTGCTGCTCGCCCACCCCGAGGTGCTGCGCACGCAGTTGCGCGCCATTCTGCGGGTGGGCGCCGAACACCCGGTCTCCGTGCTCCTGCCCATGGTGGGCGGACTCGAGGAGGTCCGCGCCGTGCGCGAGATCCTGATCGGCGAAGCGCAACGACTCCTCGCCGGCGGCCTGCAAGTGGCTGAGCGCATGCCGCTCGGGGCCATGATCGAGGTCCCCAGTGCCGTCCTGGTGGCCCGCGGGCTGGCGCGCGAAACCGACTTCCTCAGCCTCGGATCCAACGACCTCGCGCAATACCTCCTGGCCGCTGACCGGGACGATCCCGCCATGAGCGGCTACTATCAGGTGCTCCATCCCGCCGTGCTCCGCGCCATCCGTCGGGTGGTTCGCGCCGCCGCGGCGGAGCGCAAGGAACTGGCGATCTGCGGCGAGGCTGCCGGCGACCCCGCCTTCACCGAGGTATTCGTCGGGCTCGGGCTGCGCCGCTTCAGTGCCGCGCCGCGTCAGCTCGGCGAACTGCGGCACGCGCTCAGACGCTGCCACGCCGGACGAGCCGGCGCGCTGGCTCGCGCGCTGCTGCGCTGCGCCACGCGCGAGGATGTCCGGCGGGCCCTCGACCGCTGGACGCGGCAGGGCGAACCGTCTGCTCCCCGCCCGCAGCCGGCCGCTGCCTCGCAGTAGCCCTCCTTCACTTCCGACTCGAGACGAGGGTCGACGATCTCTTCGCGGCGATCCGTTCAGGGGCCGCTGGCCGCCGGGCGCGCGCCGTGCATCCGCCGTGCGTCGCAGATCACGCAAGCGCCGAGCACCGCGAGGTAGGTGGCGAGCGGATACGCGGTCGACAGGTAGATCGGGTGCAGGGTGGGGAACAGCGTCGAGTGGATCACGGCCAGGACGGCGACCAGACCGCCCACACCCACCGCGACGACCAGAACGGCGAGCGCGAGGGGGCGCGCTTGCGGCCGGCGCGCGAGGAGTGGAGCCGCCGCGAGAGCCAGCAGCGCCAGCACCGCGATGAATGGAGCCGCCGCGCGATAGCCCGCCACGATCTGGCGGAGCACCCGGAATCGAACGGTTCGCACCAGGGGAAGGGACCCCACCGAGTCGACGGCCGAGCGCGGAGGGGCCACCGATTCGCGACTGATCGCCGCCCAGCGAGGCATCTCCGCGTCCGTGCCAGAGCTCAGCTCGACCGTCACCTCGAGCTGCCTGAGCAGCAGCAGCTCGCGCGCGGCCAGCGCCGCCGCCCGCGCCGCGGGCCGGGCGCGCAGATCGCGCAGCAGATACGATCCGCGGCTGCCGCAAACCAGGCGACCCTCGCGGCAGGCGCCCTCGACCTCGGTCGCCAGTCGCGCATAGAAAGTCGCCGCGTCGCGGGCGGTGGCGGCGAGCCCGGCGCGCGCCGCCGCTTCGCGGAGTGCCCAGAAGAACCCCGGCCCGATCTCGCCGGGTGGGATTCTGCCGCGATTGTGAGTCTCGGTGACCGACACCCACACCCGCCCCAACTCGCCCGCGAAGTACGGTTCGAGCTCGCGCATCGATGGCACCGCGGCTGCGGCGCGCCGGCGGCTGGCGGCGGGGAGCGGCACGTAAGCGAGGCGTTCGTCGGCGGTCGGCACCCGAGCGAGCGCGCTCGCCGCGCGCTCGAAGGCGGAGGAGCGGATCTCGGCCAGCGTCCCGACGCCGTAGAAACGCTGATTCCGCATCGCGACGAAGGCGATTGGGAGGGCCGCCGGCAGCGCGACGGCAAGGGCGAGCAGGGCGCGCGTCCGGCGGTGGGTCAGTACACCGACACCGCGCGGCGCGAGGACAGCGCCGAGCGCCACCGCAGCGACCGCCACCGCCCAGACCCCCTCCTCACGCAGGAGAAAGCTGCCGGAGACGCCCGCGGCGAGCGCCAGCGCCCAGGGCGCCTGGGCGGGCCAACCACGTTCGCGTCGCAGGATCCAGCCGACCGCTCCGGCTACCGTGACGAGCGCGAGCGCAGGCGAGAGCGCCTGGCGACTGAGGACGATCTGGAGCTTGCTCGCCAGGGTCGCGGGGTGAAACAGAATGAATCCGTAGGCGACCCCGCGGGCGAGCGCCGAGCGGAGGTACGGAGCGACCGCCTGCGCCCCGAGGGCAGCCGCGCCGGCGCTCAGCAGGTGTTCAGCGTCGAACAAGGGAATGCCCAGGCGATGCACTGCCGCGATGAACAGCGGATAGAGCGGCCGCTTCGCCAGGGTGAGCTCGTCGTAGGGGCCGAACCACTCGCCGCGGACCAGGAACTCGGCGAGTCTCAGGAAGAGCTTGTCGTCGTGGGGCAGATCGTTCCGAGCGCAGAGCGGCAGGATCGAGGTGAGCCAGATCTTGAGGGCCGCGAGCGCTGCCACGGTGACCCAGAAGAGCAATTCTGGTCCGCTGTCCCGCCACCGGAGCCGGTCCCCTTCCGCGGCTGGTGACACAGCCGGGGACTCTACCGACAAGGCTCTCCACTGACAATCTTCGCGCGCATCCCGGGACTTCCCGCGGCGCGCCAGCGCGGGGCCTCAGCGGAGTCGCTGCCGCCGCCCGCCGCGGGTCGAAAAGACCTTGACCTCGTCGCTCCCGACGTCTACGGAGGTGGGCTCGAAAACGACCGTCCACTGCCGCGCCAGTCGATCGAAGATCGCGCGCAGGGCGCGCTGCCATTCCTCAGGCACGGGAGCAACGAACGTCCCGCCACCGGCATCCGCGATCAGGCTCGAGAACTGGTCGCGCGCCACCGTGGCGCCGGTGACGTTCGCGGTCTTCGACATCCCCGTCGTGCGAGCGGCGGGATTGAACTCGTCCCCCTGGGGGACGTTCATGATCGTCGGCGAGCTCTCGGACGTGCAGTGGTACCGACCGGCCGCGTCGTACTCGCACTTGGCGAACTTGCATTCGTCGCGGTCGGGCAGTAGCAGAAAGACCGGGATCGCCCGCGCGGGTGTTGGCGCGCGCCAGATCCGGTCTTCGGTCGCCGCAACGAGCGGCGGAGCGCCATCTGGTTCACTGCGG
>CAZPZW010000071.1:0-15580 GCA_964591165.1 uncultured Thermoanaerobaculia bacterium
GAGATCGCGATCGAGGAGATCGTCCAGTCCGACGCCTCGCGCCGCCCCAGCGTTTCCGGCCTTGCTTCTTCCTGGAGTGACTTCGAGCACGCCGCGGCCGTCGCGGCCGTCCGCGCCGCCATCGCGCGCGGCGAGACCTACCAGGTGAACCTGACCTTTCCGCTGCGCGGTCGCGTCACGGGGGACCTCGAGTCCCTCTTCGCGCAGCTCGCCCAGGCGAGCGAGGCGCCGTACGCGACGTTCCTCGACTGCGGCGAGTGGGCGATCCTCTCCCTCTCGCCGGAGCTCTTCTTCGAGCGGGCGGCGACGTTGCTCCGCATGCGCCCGATGAAGGGGACGCGGCCGCGCGGCCGCTTCCTCGAGGAGGACCGCCGGCTCGCCGCCGAGCTCGCCGCGTCGGCCAAGGATCGCGCCGAGAACCTGATGATCGTCGACATGGCGCGCAACGATCTCGGGCGGGTGGCCCGTGCCGGGACGGTTACGACGCGGAGCCTCTTCGACCTCGAGCGCTATCCGACCGTCTGGCAGATGACCTCGACCGTCGAGGCGGAGAGCGCGGCCGGCCTGCCCGAGATCTTCGCCGCCCTCTTCCCGTGCGCCTCGGTGACCGGTGCCCCCAAGCGCTCGACCATGCAGTGGATCGCGCGCCTCGAGCCGGAGGGACGCGGGCTCTACTGCGGCGCGCTGGGCTACGTCGCGCCGGCCGGGCGCGCCCGCTTCTCGGTCGCGATCCGCACCGCCGAAGTCGAGTCCTCGACCGGCGCCCTGCGCTATGGGGTCGGCAGCGGGGTGGTCTGGGATTCGGAGGCTGGCGACGAGTACCGCGAGTGCCTGGCGAAAGCGCGCGCCCTGGCGCCGGCGCCGGCACCGCCGGGACTCTTCGAGACGCTGCGCTGGGAGCCGGGCGGAGGGTTCGTCCGGCTCGACCGGCACCTCGCGCGGATGGCGGCCTCGGCCGAGCACTGGGGCCTCCCCTTCGTGCCCGCCGCGGCGCGTCGGCGGCTCGAGGAGAGTGTGACCCCTCCGCCGCCGTCGGCGCAGCGGGTGCGGCTCGAGTTGAGCTGCGACGGCGGGCTCGCCGTCGAGCGCCAGCCCTTCGCTCCCGAGGGGCCCTGGCGGGCGGTGCTCGCCGCGACGCCGGTCGACTCGGCCGATCCGCTGCTCTTCCACAAGACCACCCGGCGGGAGACCTACGCGACAGCGCTCGCCGCGGCGCGGGCCCGTCGGGCCGACGAGGCGATCCTCTGCAACGAGCGGGGCGAGCTGACCGAAGGGACGCGCGCCAACCTGGTGCTCGAGATCGGCGGCGCGCGGCTGACGCCGGCGCGCGAGTGCGGGCTCCTCGCCGGGGTGTACCGCGCGGAGCTGCTCGACCGGGGGGAGCTGCGCGAGGCGGTCCTGCGGACTGCGGACTTGGCGCGGGCCGAGCGCATCTGGTTCGTCAACTCGCTGCGCGGCTGGATTCCGGCGACGCTCGAGCCGGTCGAGTGATCGACCGCCGGTTTCGGGAGATCAGGCGCCGGCGCGGGCGCGAAGCTCGGCGAAGATTTGCTCGATCGAAGCGAAGCGCGAGGCGGGGAAATTGGCCGGGTTCTGCCAGAACTCGGCCAGCCCGCGGTGCCCCCAGCGCTCGTAGACGGTCACCTTGAGCATCAGCTGCAGCTTGTCGCAGGCGCGGACGAACTCGGCCTCCGGCGAGGCGGCGCTCTCGTACTCCTCGTAGAGCTCCAGCGCGCGCGGGTCGGCCGGCGCGAGGAGGTCGGCCACCGCCCGGCGTTCGGCTTCGTGCTTGGCGCCGCGCGCGAAATAGGCCGCGGCGGTGCGCGGCAGGTCGCCGATGCGGAGCTCGGCGAGGTCGTGCAGCAGCGCGAGCTCCACGGCGCGGGAGCGGTCGATTCCGGGTTCGGCGGGCGCCAGCAGCCAGACCAGGAGTGCCAGGTGGAAGGTGTGCTCGGCGACCGACTCGCCATCGCCGACGCCGCGCAGGAGGTAACCGCTGCGCGGGATGCGGTCGAGCGTCTCGAGCTCGAGGAGCAGGTCGAGGAGGCTCGGATTAGCCCCCGGCAAGGACTATCTCCAGGGGGTGCCGGCGCCCATCCAGCCGCGCGAGAGGTAGTCCTGCATGGTCAGCCCGAAGAGCAGGAGCAGCCAGAGGAATCCGCCGGCGGCGACGATGTGGATCATCCGCGTGCCGTACTTGACGTGCATGAAGAAGAGCACCACCAGCGTCGCCTTGGCGATGGCGATGCCGAGCATCACCACGTTGTTGAGCGCGCCGAGGTCGACGAAGGCCGCGGCCACCGTGATGGCGGTGAACACCATCAGGGCGGCGAACACCGCGAAGTAGGTCTTGACCGGAACGACGTGGTGCTCGGACATGGCTCAGGCTCCGTGGTAGTGCCGCCCGATGAGGTAGAGCATCGGGAAGAGGAAGATCCAGACGATGTCGACGAAGTGCCAATAGAGCCCGAAGTTCTCCACCGGGTTGTAGTACTCGGCGGAGAACCGGCCGGCGCGGGCCCCGGCGAGGATCCAGACCAGGACGCCGATGCCGATCACCATGTGCAGGGCGTGCATGCCGGTCATCGCGAAGTAGAGCGAGAAGAACATCTCCGCCCGGGAGCCCACTTCGCCGGGGAAGTGGAAGCTCGCGCCGGGGACCAGGTGATGGTGCCACTTGGCGCTGTACTCGAAGTACTTGATGACCAGGAAGACCATGCCCAGAACGCCGGTCGAGACCAGGTAGCGGATCAGCGGACGCTGCTGGCTGGTCTGCGCGGAGCGCACGGCGAGCGCCATGGTGAGCGAGCTCGCGATCAGCACGATCGTGTTGACCAGGCCGAGCGTGATGTCGAGCTCGTGGCTGCCCGCTGCGAAGGCGTTGGGGTCCTTCCAGCGGTAGAGCAGGTAGGTCATGAACAGGCCGCCGAAGAACATGATCTCCTGCACCAGGAAGAGCCACATCCCGAGGGTGGAGGCCTCCTTCTGCTGCTCGAGGGTGTCGAAATGGTGCGCCAGGGCGGCGGAATGGCTGTGCGACACGCGGCGTCTCCTCCTCGTCGCTCGAATCTAGTGCGCCCGCGAGGGCGCGGCGAGACCGGCGGCGCGCTGGGCCGCCTCGTGGTAGTCGTAGGCGTCGTGGTCGACCGTCGGGGTGTGGTGGAAGTTCTCGGTCGGCGGCGGCGAATCGGTCTCCCATTCGAGACCGCGCGCCCCCCAGGGGTTGCCCAGCGCCCGCTCGCCGCGCACCAGCGACCAGCCGAAGTAGACGAGAGGCAGGACGAAGCCGGCGGCCAGCACCGAGGCGCCGGCGCTCGACAACACGTTGAGCACCTGCCACTCGGCTGGGTACTGGTGGTAGCGCCGCGGCATGCCCTGATAGCCGAGCAGGAACTGCGGGAAGAAGGTCAGGTTGAAGCCGATGAACACGCAGAGCGCGGAGATCTTCGACCAGAATTCGTTGTACATCCGGCCGGTGATCTTGGGCCACCAGAAGTGGAGCCCGGCGAGGTAGCCCATGATCGCGCCGCCCACCATCACGTAGTGGAAGTGCGCCACCACGAAGTAGGTGTCGTGCACGTGGACGTCGAAGCCCATGGTGGCGAGGAAGACCCCGGTCAGGCCGCCGATGGTGAACAGCCCGATGAAGCCGAGGGCGTAGAGCATCGGCGTTCCGAGCGCGACCGAGCCCTGGTAGAGGGTGAAGGACCAGTTGAATACCTTCACCGCCGAGGGGATCGCCACCAGCATGGTGAGCAGCGAGAAGACCGTGCCGGCGTAGACCGACTGTCCGGCGACGTACATGTGGTGTCCCCAGACCAGGAAGCCGAGCACGGCGATGGCGAGCGAGGAGAACGCCACGAAGTGATAACCGAAGATCCGCTTGCGCGAGAAGGCGGCCACGACCTCGGAGATCACGCCCATCGAGGGCAGGATCATGATGTAGACCGCGGGGTGCGAGTAGAACCAGAAGAGGTGCTGGAAGAGCACCGGGTCGCCGCCCTTGGCCGCGTCGAAGAAGCCGAGATGGAAGGCGCGCTCGAGGACCAGCAGGACCAGGGTGATGGCGACCACCGGCGTGCCGAGGACCATCACCAGGCTGGTGGCGTACTGCGCCCAGACGAACAGCGGCAGGCGGAACCAGCTCATCCCCGGCGCGCGCAGCCGGTGCACCGTGACCATGAAGTTGAGGCCGGTGAGGATCGACGAGAAGCCGTTGATGAACACGCCGATGCCGACCGTCATGACGTTGGTCATGGTGTAGGTCGAGCTGTAGGGCGGATAGAAGGTCCAGCCCGTGTCGACGCCGCCGTTGAGCAGACCGAGCAGGGTGATCATGCCGCCGGTCATGAAGATGTACCAGGAGAGCAGGTTCAGCCGCGGGAAGGCGACATCCTTGGCGCCGATCATCAGCGGCAGCAGGAAGTTGCCGAGGATGCCGGGGATCGACGGGATGAGGAAGAAGAAGACCATCATCACGCCGTGCGCGGTGAAGACCCGGTTGTAGGTGTCGGGCAGGAGGAGGTCGCCCTGCGGGGTCATCAGCTCGAGCCGGACGAGCATCGCGAAGATGCCGCCGATGAGGAAGAAGAGGCTGACCCCGAGCAGATAGAGGATTGCGATCCGCTTGTGATCGAGCGTCAGCAGCCAGCTCTTGAGCCCCTCGCCCGAGGTGAGGTAGTTGGGCTGCTGGCCCGGGGTGGCGGGTGCGGCGTGTCCGTTCATCGGGTGGATCCTTCCGGGGCGGCGGCGGGCTGCGGCGCATCCGCGGTCGCCGAGAGGCTCTTGATGTAGGCGATCAGCTGCATGACGCCCTCCTCGCTGATCTGGCCCTGGAACGACGGCATGATCTGCTCGAAGCCCATCACCTGCTTGGCGGAGGGCTGCAGGATGGACTCGCGCAGGTAGTTGTCGTCGGCCACCACTTCGGCGCCGTCGGCGAGCCGCACCCTGCGGCCGTAGAGGCCGGCGAGGGCCGGGCCCCGCGCGCCCGCGGCCTCCTTGTGGCAGGTGTTGCAGGCGAACTGGCTGAACAGATCTGCCCCTTGGGCCGACGGCACCTTGGGTGCCGGCACGGTGGCCAGCCACGCCTGGTAGTCGTCGGGCGGCATGACGGTGACCCAGCCGATCATTCGCGAGTGCTCGGCGCCGCAGTACTCGGTGCAGAACAGGTGGTAGCGGCCGGGCTTCGTCGCGGTGAACCAGATCTTGGTGTATCGCCCTGGAATGACGTCGGCCTTGGCGCGAAACGCGGGGACGAAGAAGCTGTGGATCACGTCCTCGGAGGTCATGGTCAGCTGGATCGGCTGGCCGAGCGGGACGTGCAGCTCGTTGATCTCGCGCTGCCCGGTCGGGTGCTGGGTCTTCCACATCCACTGTTTGCCGGTCACGAAGTACTCGATCGCGTTCGCCGGCGGGCGGAAGAGCTTGAAGTAGACCTTGAGGCCCCAGCCGAAGGTGAAGAGCACGATGATGAGGGGGATCACCGTCCAGGTGATCTCGAGCAGCGCCGAGTTCTCGAACGTGCTGCCGACGCCGTCCGCCTGACGACGGCGGTACCTGAGCGCGAAGAAGACCACCATGGCGGCGATGAGCAGGGTGAAGAACGTGCTCATCCCGACCAGGAAGAGCGTCAGGGCGTCGACCTCTCTGGCGAGGTCGGACGCCTGCTCCGGGACGAACGGCAGCTTGAAGGGCATACTTATGCGAGACCTCCCGCGGCGGCGCGCTTGAGCCGGTGCTCGCGGCGCAGCATCCAGACGATCGAGCCGAACAGTGCGATGACGGTCAGCGTGGCGCCGACCCGCAAGATGCGTTGGGTGGCGATGGTGTACTTGCCGAGCGCGGCGTCGTAGTGGAAGCAGAGCAGCAACAGCCGCTCGGCGACGCTGCCGATCTTGCCGGCGCTCGCTTCGTGGAGCGCGAGCTGCAGGTCCTTGGGGGCGTACTCGACGCCGTAGAGGTAGCGTGCGAGGCGGCCGTCGGGGGTCAGCGCGACGACCCCGCTGGCGTGCGCGAACTGCTCGACCGTGGGGTCCCAGGCGTAGCGGAAGCCGACGGCTTCGGTGAGCGGCCGGATCGACGTCTCCTCGCCGCTCAGGAAGTGCCAGCCGGCGGCGGTCTCGGGGCGCCCGTAGCGCGCCACGGTCGTCGCCTTCTTCTCGGCGGCCCGCTCGGGCGTGTCGGCGGGATCGAAGCTGACGAACAGCACCTCGAAGTCCTTGCCGGGCAGGTAGTCGATTCCCTTGAGGCCCGCCGCGGCGCCGATCGCGATCTGGGTGCAGAGCATCGGGCAGCGGAAGTAGACCAGGGCGAGCAAGACCGGCTTCTCGCCGAAATAGTCGCGCAGCACGACCGCGCGGCCGGTTTCGTCGCGGAACGGCAGGTCGAGGGGGATGCTCTCGCCGAGCCGCTGCTCGAAACCGACCCGCTCGAGGATCTGCTTGGCGTCGAGAGCGCCCTGCCGGGCGGTCTGGCTCGGAGCGAGACCGGAGCCGATGAACGCGCGATCGGCGGACGCTGGCGCCGCTACGATGCAGAGCGCCGCGGCGAGCGCGAGGAAGGGGGCACGGAGGGAGTTACGCATCACGACGGCGCGCCCGCTCAGGAGGCTCCAGGGTGGGGAGCGGTGGGGGCTGCCGGGCTCGCGACCTCGGCCGGGGCCGCCGCGGGCGTTTCGGCTGCCGGCTCGTCCGGCACCGCGAGCATCTCGATAGCGCGCTCGATCGGCACCCGAGCGATCCCCGCCTGGCGATCGATCCAGCCCCAGCTCGAGAGGTGCTCCTCTTCCGACTTGCGGAACGCGAGCAGGATGTTCTCCGGCTGCAGGGGGCGGCCGGCCGCGTCCCGCCCGAAGGCCTGCAGAGCCGGGGCCGGGGGCGTGGGAACGGTGGCTGGAACGGCCGCGGGGGTCGTGGCGCCGGCCGCCGCGCGGTCGGCGCGGTTGGCCAGATGGCCGAGCCCGTAGTAGATCAGCCAGCCGACGACGAAGGCCGCGATCGTGGTGCCGAACAGCCAGGCGCCGATCTCGACGATCTGCCGGGTCTCGATCTCGGAGTCGATGCGGCCGCCCTTGGCGGGCGCATCGTGCGGCTTGTGCTCAGTCATGGCCGAGGGCTTCCTTCAGTTTCGGATCCTGCATCGGCAGCAGGGGCCGCCTGCCGAGCTCGCGCGCGAAGAGGAAGAACCAGACGCCGCCGAGCCCGAGCGGCGCCGCCACGTAGAGCCAGGGCAGCGAGAAGCCCTCGGGGTGCCAGGTCGGGCGCGACTGCCAGATGAAGTCCACCCAGCGCATGAAGAGGACGAACCCCGCCACCAGGGAGAGCGTCCTGGCGTGCTCCTTGACGCTGCGCGACAGGAGGATCAGGAAGGGGAAGAAGAAGTGGAAGAGGAGCAGCCCGGCGGCGAGATAGCCCCACGAGCCGTGGAAGCGCTCCTGGTACCAGACGACCTCTTCGGGCAGGTTGCCCTGCCACATGATGATGAACTGCGAGATCGACAGGTAGGTCCAGAACATCACGAAGGCGAACAGGAGCTTGCCGTAGTCGTGGTAGAGGCGCCGGCCGAAGACGGCGTCCATCGGCGCGCGCCGGCCCAGCCAGGTGGCGACCAGGATGACGAAGGTCATGCCCGCGAGCGCCTCGCCGGCCACGAAGATGCCGCCGTAGAGGCTCGAGAACCAGTGCGGGTCGAGCGACATGATCCAGTCGAAGCCGAGGAAAGTGTTGATGATGATGAACAGCAGCAGGCCGATCGAGCTCCAGCGTTGCAGCGAGCGGGCGATCTCGGGATCCCCCGTCTCGTCCTGGCGCCGCGCCTTGGCGGACAGCAGGTAGGCGTAGAAGGAGAACAGGGCGATCGCGAAGAGCGTCCGCCCGACGAAGAAGGGGGCGTTGAGATAGGCCGCCTTGTGGTGCAGCAAGTGGTCGGCGGCGACCTTGGCGGGGTCGGCCCACAGGAAGAGCTCGTCGAGCCCGAAGAAGAGCGGCACCGCGGCGATCCCGAGGTACGGCAGGGTGCGCGCCGCGGCCTCGAGAATGCGGCGCGCGGCCAGACCCCAGGCGCCGCCCGAGAGGTACTGCATGAGCAGGAATCCGAGGCAGCCGGCGGCCACCGTGTAGCAGAGCAGCCAGGCGACGAGGTAAGCCGGGAAGAACTCGCCGCGGGCGACGAACAGACCGGCGACCGTGGCGGCGAGCCCGACGGCGCCCACGGCGAGCGCTCGTCCGGCGAGGTTGCCGAGCTCGGCCGGCGCGGCGAAGTCCTCGGAGCGGAGCGGGAAGTGGAGCGTCCTCATGGGGCGGTGATCGATTTCTCCCGGCTCAATGGCCTGGCTGGGCCGCCGCGCCCTCGCGGGCCGGCGCGTCGAGACGGGCCAACTCCGCGGGGGAGAGGCGGGCCACCTCGACGTTCTGGGAAAGTTGCAGAGCTCGGATGTAGGCGAAGATCGCCCAACGGTCTTCCGGCGGCACCTGCGCGGCGTAGCTCGGCATGACGCCGAAGCCGTTGGTCATGATGTCGAAGAAGTAGCCCGGCGGAGCGAAACGGAGCCGCGGATCGTGGAACGAGGGCGGCTGCTTCAAGCCACGCTGGACCACCATGCCGCGTCCGTCGCCCAGCCGGCCGTGGCAGGGCGAGCAGAAGATGTCGAACCGTTCCCGCCCGCGCACGAGCCGGGCGCGGGTCATCGGATAGGGCATCTCCCAGGCCATGCTGCCGTCCGGGCCCTTGCCGTAGTACAGCATCTTGTCGTCGCGCAGGTCGCCGCGCGCCACCGTGTGGGCGGGCAGCGGGCGCATGCCCGAGCCGTCGGCGAAGAAAGCGCTCGCGCGGTAGGGTCGGAGCTTGGGCTGATCGTGCATGTCCTGGCGGCAGCCGGCGGCAGCGATCGCCGCCAGCAGGAGCAGGGCGATCGCCGCACCCGAGCGCGGCCGCGGGGCCGAACGGGTCTCAGGCCTCAACTTCGGTCACCTCCAACGCCCCCGACGCGAGCAGGAAGTCGCGCGTCGACGCGCGGTCGAATCTCTCGTCTCCCGACTCGATGCAGAGGAAGTAGCCGTTGCGCGTGGCGCGCTTGCGGAACGACTCGACGTTGAACACCGGATGATAGGGCTGGGGCAGGCCGTTCAGGGCCAGCATTCCGATGCCGGCCGAGAACGCGGCGAACAGCACCGTGCACTCGAAGATCACCGGAATGAACGCCGGCCAGCTGTTGTAGGGCTTGCCGGCGATGTTCATCGGGTAGTCGATGGTCGACGTCCAGTACGCCAGGCCCCAGCCCGCGAGCGCGCCGAAGATCCCTCCGCAGAGGCAGATCAACGGCACCTTGGACCGCCGGTGATCGGTGATCACGTGGGAGAGCGCCTCGATCGGGAACGGGGTGTAGGCGTCCATGGCGCGGAAGCCCGCGCGGCGCGCCTGCTCGGCGGCGTCGACGAGCTCCTGCGGGGAGCGATACTCGGCCATCAGGCCGTGGAGGGAGCTGGCGGTCGGGGCGTCCATCAGTGCGCGGGCTCCTTGATCTTCGCCTCCGGCACGAGGACCTTCATCTCGAACATGGCGATCGCCGGCAGGAGACGGACGAACACGAACATCAGCGCGAGGAACAGGCCGATGGTGCCGAAGAAGGTGGCGAAGTCCCACCGCGTCGGAAAGTACATCCCCCAGGACCCGGGCAGGAAGTCGCGGTGCAACGAGGTCGGGATGATCACGAAGCGCTCGAACCACATGCCGAAGTTGACGAACATCGAGATCACCCAGAGGGCGACGATCGACTTGCGCACCTTGGCGAACCAGAGCGGCTGGATGGCGAGTACGTTGCAGAGGATGAGCGACATCCAGATCCACTTGTAGGGCCCGAAGACGCGGTTGCGCACCATGTACCACTCGTAGATGTTGCCGCTGTACCAGGCGGTGAAGATCTCCACCAGGTAGCCGTAACCGACGATCAGGCCGGTCACCAGCATCACCTTGCCCATGTTGTCGATGTGCTTCATGGTGATGAAGTCTTCGAGGCCGAACGCCCGGCGCAGCGGGATGGCCAGGGTGAGCACCATCGCGAAGCCGGCGAAGACGGCGCCGGCGACGAAGTAGGGGGGGAAGATCGTGGCGTGCCAGCCGGGGATCTGCGCCGAGGCGAAGTCGAAGGACACCACCGAGTGCACCGAGAGCACCAGGGGGGTCGAGAGCCCGGCGAGCAGCAGGTAGGCCGATTCGTAGTTGTGCCAGTGGCGCGCCGAGCCGCGCCAGCCGAGCGACAGCACGCCGTACATCCGCGCCTGCCAGCTCTTGCGCGCCCGGTCGCGGAACGAGGCGACGTCGGGGATCAGGCCGATGTACCAGAAGAGGAGCGACACCGAGCCGTAGGTCGACACCGCGAAGACGTCCCAGATCAGCGGGCTGCGGAAGTTCGGCCACACTCCCATGGTGTTGGGGTAGGGCAGCAGCCAGTAGACCGCGAGCCAGGGGCGGCCGGTGTGGAAGAGCGGGAAGATCACCGCGCAGGCGACCGCGAACAGCGTCATCGCTTCGGCGAAGCGGTTGATCGAGGTACGCCACTCCTGGTTGAGCAGCAGCAGGATCGCCGAGATCAGCGTCCCGGCGTGGCCGATGCCGATCCACCAGACGAAGTTGATGATGTCGAAGCCCCAGCCGACCGGCTGGTTGTTGCCCCAGATCCCGATGCCGACGAAGACGAGCTTGGTGAGCGCATGGAGCAGCATCATCGCCAGGCCGAAGGCGATCGCCATGGCGACGTAGAACCAGAGCGGCATCTTGCCGAAGACGACCGAGCTGATCTTGTCGGAGACCGACGCCGCGGAGTGCCCCGGTGCGATGACCGGCGGCTCCTCCGGGGCGTGGAGGCCGAGACGGGAGGGTTCGGCGACGCTCATCTAGGCGAGCTCCGGGTTCGGGTTCTTGACCATGGCGAGATAGGTCGTGCGCGGGCGGGTGCCCAGCTCCTCGAGCAGCGAGTAGTTGCGCGGGTTGCGCTTGTCGGCCGTCACCCGCGCCTGCGGATCGTTCAAGTCGCCGAACGTGATGGCCTGGCTCGGGCAGGCCTGCTGGCAGGCGGTCGCGATCTCGCCGTCCTGGACTCTGCGGCCGTCGCGATCGGCGGGGAGCCGCGCGCGGTTGATGCGCTGCACGCAGTAGGTGCACTTCTCCATCACGCCGCGGCTGCGCACCGTGACGTCCGGGTTGCGCTGCAGCTGGAGCTGCGGCGTCTCCCAGTCCTGGTAGAGCAGGAAATTGAACCGGCGCACCTTGTACGGGCAGTTGTTGGCGCAGTACCGCGTGCCGACGCAGCGGTTGTAGACCATGTCGTTCAGACCGTCTTCGGTGTGGGTGGTCGCGGCCACCGGGCAGACGAGCTCGCAGGGAGCCTGCTCGCACTGCATGCAGGGAACCGGCTGGCTGGCGATGCCCGCCGGCTCGTCGAGGTCGCCCTTGAAGTAGCGATCGATCCGGATCCACTGCATCTCGCGCCCGCGCTCGACCTGCTCCTTGCCGACCACCGGGATGTTGTTCTCCGCCTGGCAGGCGATCACGCAGGCGTTGCAGCCGGTGCAGGCGTTGAGGTCGATGACCATGCCCCAGGCGTAGTTCTTGTACTCGTACCCCGGGTTGAACGACGCGTTGGGGTCGACGGCGTGCTCGGCGTGCGCGAAGTGCGGCTTTTCGAGGAACTCCGCGAGGGTCGCCTCGCGGACCACGCCGCGGGCGGCCGCCTCCGCCGTCTCCTCACGCAACCAGTCGATGGCGTGATGCCCCTGGGCGCAGGCGAGGACCATGCGGTCGCCCGTCTTGCGGAGCGTGATCCCCGGCACGTTCCAGCGGCGCGCCACCGTCTGCGCGGCGTAGGCATTGAAACCGATGCCGTCGGCGACGCGGCCGGCGCGCGAGCGCCCGTAGCCCAGATGCACCGTCGCGACGCCGTCGGCCTGGCCGGGGAGGACCCACGCCGGTCCGACCAGCTTGCGGCCGTCGGCGGTCGCGAGCTCGACGACGTCGCGGCTCGCGACGCCGAGACTCTCGGCGGTGCGCGGCGAGAGCATCACCGCGTTGTCCCAGGTGAGCTTGGTGATCGGTTTCGGCAGCTCCTGCAGCCACCCGTTGTTGGCGAAGCGGCCGTCGAGCACCGCGGGATCGGGGCGCAGCGCGAGCTCGAGCTCACCGCCGGAACCCACGCCGGCGAGCGACTGGGCCGCCGTCGCGACCGCGTCGGCGCCGATGTCGGTCCCGCCGCCGGAGGGCAGCGCGCTCGCCGGCACCACGCCGTCGTGGAGCAGCTTGCGGAAGGCGTCCTCGAAAGTGTCGCCGCCGAGCTGCGCTTCGTAGGTCGCGCGCAGGATGTCGAACCCGGCGTCGGAGGGGCGGCCGACCAGCTGGGAGAGCATCTCCGCGAGGCTCTTGCCCGCGTAGAGCGGCTCGATCAGCGGCTGCAGCAGCGAGACGGTGCCGTCGAAGGCGCGCGCGTCGCCCCACGACTCGAGGTAGTGCGCAGCCGGCACGTGCCACTGGCAGAGCGCCGCCGTCTCGTCGACGTAGAGGCCGTGGTGGATCTTCACCGCCGGGCTGCGGGCGAGAACGCCGGCGACGTCGAGATCGGCCGGCGCGTCGTAGGCCGGGTTCACCCCGGAGACGAACAGCAGGTCGATGTCGCCCGACTTCAAGTCGGTGAGCAGCTTGGCGAGCGAGTCCAGGTGATCGACCGGATCGGACTCGACCGGCGCGGAATAGAGCGCGGTCGTGCCGGCGTTGCCCAGCGCCTGGTTGATCGCTGCGACCAGCGTGTGGGCGGCGGCCGGCAGACTGTCGCCGGCGACCACCAGCCCGTTACCACGATGCGCCGCGAGATCGCGCGCCGCGGCGTCGAGCCAGCGGCCGGTCGCGGCCGGGAGCGACGGCGCGGTCACGCCGGCGACCCCGAGTCGCGCGGCGAGTCCGAGGACGATGGCCGGCAGCTCGGAGGGCCGGACGCGGAAGCGGTGATCGGCAACGCTCCCGGTGACCGTCGGGCTGGACTCGGCCACGTAGAGCCGGTTCATCGAGGTCGCCCCCGCCGCGAGCTTCCGGCGCGCGGCGAAGTCGCGCGCGTAGCGCACCGCGCCGGGCCCCTGGGCGAGCAGGTCGGCCTCGAGGGCGAGGATCACGTCGGCCTTGGCGAGATCGAAGACGAGGTGCGTCGGCGAGCCGAAGGCGTCGGCGAGCCCCTGGCGCTCGGCGTCGCGGCCCAGCGGATCCCAGCGGTGCCACTTGGCCTGCGGGTAGCTCGCCAACAGCTCGGCGATGAGCCGGCTCTCGGTCGGCGAGGTCACTGGTCCGGTCAGCAGGCGCAGGCCGGCGCCGCCGATCGCTGCCTGCGCGTTGAGCGCGGCGCCGATCTGCTGGCCCAGGTCGGCGAGGGCCGCCGCCTTGCCGAGATGGGTGACCACCTGCGAGCGGTCCGGGTCGTAGAGCCCGAGGATGGAGGCCTGGGTCACCGCATCGGTCGATCCGAGGCTCGCCGGGTGCTCCGGGTTGCCCTCCACCTTGGTCGGCCGCCCCTCGTGGCTCTCGACCAACAGGCCGGTCGCGTAGCCGGAGAGTGGCATCGCGGTGGCGAACTGCAGGGGCTTGCCGGGCAGCAGCTGCTCCGGGAGCTTGACGTAGGGCACCAGCTTCTCGATCGGCTGCCGGGTGCAGGCGGTGAGGCCCGCGAGGCCCAGCGAAGCCCCGGCGAGCTGCAGGAAGTTGCGGCGGGAGACGCCGGCGGGCCATTCGGCGGCGAAGCGCGGGAACTCGCGGTGCAGCATCTCGTCGAATTCCGGGGCGGCCGCGAGCTCCTCGAGGCTGCGCCAATAGACCGGTCCGCGGGCTCCGGCGAGGCGCTCACGGACCTGGGCGAGCTCCAGGCGCCCGGCGCCGGGCTCGGCTCGGCGCCACTCGGCGTGGCAGTCCCCTTCCTGCGGCTCGGGGCGTGGGCTGCGGGATTCGATCATGTCGACTCTCTAGCGATGGCAGTACGAGCAGCTGAGCTTGCTCTTGACGTTGTAGAGCTTCGCCCACTCCTGCTGCTTGGCCGCGAGGTCGGCGGGCGGCGTCCAGAACACGTTGGTGACCTCCTCGCGCGGCCTCAGGTTCTTGACCGGATCCTTGTGGCAGTCGAGGCACCACTGCATGGTGAGCGGTGCGCCCTGGTACATGAGCGGCATGCGGTCGACCGGGCCGTGGCAGGTGGTGCAGGCCACGCCCTTGGCGACGTGGATGCTGTGATTGAAATAGACGAAGTCGGGCAGGTCGTTGACCCGGTTCCAGCCGAGCGGCTTGCCGTCGCGCACGCTGGCGCGCACCGGCTCGAGCAGCGCGGCGTTCGTCCACAGCTGATTGTGGCAGTTCATGCAGGTCTGCGATGGCGGAACGCCGGCGGAGGCCGAGCGCTCGACCGAGGTGTGGCAGTAGCGGCAGTCGATGCCGATCTGCGCGACGTGGTGGTCGTGGCTGAAGGGCACCGGCTGCTCGAGGATCACGCCCTCACGGGTCACGTAGCCCGAGTGCGCCAACCGCCAGAGCGCCCAGCCACCGCCCGTCGCGACGACGAGCGCGATCACGAGCGAGGCCCGAGCGAGTGCATTTGCGCTACGAGGAAAGATCTGCGCCATGGCCGAGAGCTCTTCCTGTCAGTATCCGGGCACCATATCGGAGCGTGCCGCGATGGGCAACGGGCCGTGAAAACTTTCACAAGGCAGCGTGCCTTGTCAACGTGGGATTTCTCGCCAGCGCCGAGCGCGCGCGGCACGCCGGGTCGACGGGCTTGCGATAGGCTTCCGCGCGTTTCGCCGACGGAGGCTCCAGGATGAAGAAGCGACTCGAACGGATCCCCAGCCCGCAGCTCGGCAGGTCACTCTCGCTGTGGACCTATGGACACTGGGGTCAGCCGCTGATCGTCTTCCCGACCGCGGCGGGCTTCGCCCACGAATGGGAGGCGCAGGGGATGGTCGAGGCGATCGCCCCCTGGCTGGATTCTGGAAAGATCAAGCTCTACTGCCCCGAGTCGAACGTCGCGGAAGCGTGGACCCGGCGCGAGGGCGAGCCGAGCTGGCGGATCCAGCGTCACGTGGCCTACGAGGCGTGGGTGGTGGAGAACCTGGTGCCCTGGGTGCGCGCCGACTGCAACGCGCCGCAGCTCCCGATGGCGGTCGCCGGGGCCTCGCTCGGCGCCTTCTACGCGGCGAATCTGGCCCTCAAACGCCCGGAGCTCTTCCGCTGGGCGCTCTGCATGAGCGGGCGCTACGAGATGACGCACTTCACCGATGGCTTCGTCAATCCCGACGTCTACTTCAACAGTCCGCTGGCCTACGTTCCCGGGCTCGCCGGCGAGGCGCTCGAGCGGATCCGGCGCAACACGCACCTCGTGCTGGTCTGCGGTCAGGGGGCCTTCGAAGAGGGCTGCATCGAAGAGACCCAGGCGCTGGCCGACCTCTGCCAGTCGAAGGGGATCCCGCACGACCGGGACATCTGGGGGCACGACGTGTCGCACAACTGGGCCTGGTGGAAGCGCCAGGCGCAGTACCACCTGGCGCGGCGCTTCGGCAGTTGA
>CAZPZW010000072.1:0-15475 GCA_964591165.1 uncultured Thermoanaerobaculia bacterium
GGGCGTGCTGATCGAGACGCTGAAGGCGCTGGGCGCGGACGTGCGCTGGGCCTCCTGCAACATCTACTCGACGCAGGATCACGCCGCCGCCGCCATCGCGGCCGCCGGCACGCCGGTCTTCGCCATCAAGGGCGAGAGCCTCGAGGACTATTGGGACTACACCCACAAGATCTTCGAATGGGGCGACGGCGGCTGCCCGAACATGATCCTGGACGACGGCGGCGACGCCACGCTGCTCATCCACCTCGGCCTGCGCGCCGAGAACGGCGATACGGCCTTCCTCGACAAGGCGACCAACGAGGAAGAGGAAGTCCTCTTCGCCGCCATCAAGAAGCGCCTGAAGGCCAATCCCGGCTGGTATAAGCGCAACGCCGAGAGCATCAAGGGCGTGACCGAAGAGACCACGACCGGCGTGCATCGTCTCTATGTCATGCACAAGGATGGCAAGCTCCTGTGGCCGGCGATCAACGTCAACGACAGCGTCACCAAGTCCAAGTTCGACAACCTCTACGGCTGCCGTGAATCGCTCGTCGACGGAATCCGCCGTGGCACGGACGTGATGATGGCCGGCAAGGTCGCCTGCATCGCCGGCTACGGCGACGTCGGCAAGGGCTCGGCCGCCTCGCTGCGCAACGCCGGCTGCCGCGTCATCGTCACCGAGATCGACCCGATCTGCGCGCTGCAGGCGGCGATGGAAGGCTACGAGGTCAAGACCCTCGAGGACGTCGTCTCGACGGCCGACATTTTCGTTACCGCCACGGGCAATTTCGACATCATCACCGGCGAGCACATGGCGCGCATGAAGGACAAGGCGATCGTCGGCAACATCGGGCACTTCGACAACGAGATCGACATGGCGGGCCTGAAGAAGATCCCCGGCATCGAGCGGATCAACATCAAGCCGCAGTACGACGAATGGCGGTTCGCCGATGGTCACTCGGTGATGATCCTGGCCGAGGGTCGTCTGCTGAACCTGGGTTGCGCCACCGGCCACCCCTCGTTCGTGATGTCCTGCTCGTTCACCAACCAGGTGATGGCGCAGGTCGACCTGGCGGCGAACGGCGCGAGCTACGAGCGCAAGGTCTTCCTGCTGCCCAAGAAGCTCGACGAGAAGGTGGCGCGTCTGCATCTCGAGAAGCTGGGCGTCAAGCTCACCCGGCTCTCCGAGAAGCAGGCCTCCTACATCGGCGTCGACGTCGACGGGCCCTACAAGCCCGAGCGTTACCGCTACTGATGCGCCGCGACGCCGCGCGCTCCTCCGCCTCGCTCGCGGGGCGGAGCGCGCCCGGACGTCCGCTCCTGCTGTTCGACGGACCCTGCCTGCTCTGCGAGCGCGCGGTCGGCTGGCTGCTGGCGCACGACCGGCGTGGGCGCCTTCTCTTCGCGCCCCTCCAGGGGGGCCTCGCGGCCAGCCTGCGCGCCCGGCACGCCCTGCCGGACGGGCTCGACTCGGTCGTGCTGGTGCTCGGGTTCGGCAGCGCGAACGAGTCGGTCCGGTTGCGCTCGGACGCGCTGCTCGGCGCGCTCGCCGAGCTGGGCGGCTGGCGGAGCTGGCTGTGCTGGTTGCGGCTGGTGCCGCGTCCCCTGCGCGACGCGGCGTATCGGTTCGTCGCACGGCGGCGCACGCGCTGGTTCGGCCGGCGGGAGAGCTGTCGCCTGCCCGGCCCGGACGAGCGGGATCGTTTCCTCGAGTGAGCGGCGCCCGCTCCGCTCGGGGCCCGCGTCAGGGCTGCTTCGGTGGTGTCTCGCCGGTGGAGAACAGTTTCGCGGCGTCGACGACGTTGAGCAGCTCGATCTGGAAGACGAGCGCGCCGCGCGTCGCGCCGGGGAAGCCCTCGTTGCGGTCGGCGGGGATCCAGCAGAGCCGGACTTCGCCCTGGGTCGCGCCCTCGAGGCAATCGGCGAACGAGGACATCACCTTGTTCAGCGGGAAGAGCGTCGGACGGGCGTCGGCGACCGACGAGTGGAGGGCCTGGCCGAGCTCGTTCCACAGCGTGAAGTCGACCAGCGCGGCGTCGGTCCGCTTGGCGGTCATCTTGGGATCGCCCGGTTCGAGGACGAGGATCGAGGTGCCGCCCGGCGTACGCCGGGCCTTGGGATCGGGAGTGCGGACGTACTTCGGCGGATCGGGCATCCGGCCGATGCCGACCAGCTCGACGTCGAAGACGATCGGCTCCTGCGCGCCCGATTCCGGGTTCTTTGGCGCGACCGCTGCCGGGAACCAGAAGCGCCGCTGCTCGCCCGGCACCATCCCGAGGAGCGCTTCTCGCCAGGCCGGGATGAGGCGGGTCACCAGGAGCTTCTGGGGGTTGGGCGAGGCGAAGGTGTTCTGCACGACGGTTCCGTCCGGTCGTCGGCCGATGGACCGGAAGTGCACCAGATCCTGCAGGCGGGGCGTCTCCTTGCCCTGACCCGGGCGCAGCTGCAGGGTGGCGACGCCGGACGGAAGCTTCGTTGCGCCGGCCGGGGGCGCGGCGAGCTCCGTGGCCGAGGGCGCGGGGGGCAGCTCGATCGCCGGTCGCGGCGGCGCGGCGGCGCGTTCGAGGGGCTGTTGGGCGGCGAGCGGCAGCGCGCTGGCGAGCAGCGCCGAGGAGACCAGGGGGACGAGGTGCGCGAAGGAGTTGGAGCGCCGAATCATGGCCGCCGGACCTTACCATCGCGACCCGCGATCGCGAAGCCGCGGCGACCGGCTTTTGCTAGCATCCGCGTCGCGATGAGCGCACGCCGGCGGATCTTCAAGGTGGTCTTCCTGAACCAGGGCCAGGTGATCGAGCTCTATGCTCGACAGGTTGGCCAGGGGGGGCTCTTCGGCTTCGTCGAGGTCGAAGACCTGGTCTTCAACGCCAGGTCCGAGCTGGTGGTGGACCCGTCGGAAGAGAGCCTGCGGCGCGAGTTCGGCGGCGCAAAGCGCCTCTATCTGCCGCTGCACTCCGTGGTGCGCATCGAAGAGGTGGAGCGCGAGGGTCAGGCCCGGGTCCGCAGCCAGGCCGAGAGCGGAGCGCTGGTGACGCCCTTTCCCCTGCCGGTGCTCGCGCCGGACAAGGGTCCGCGGTCGCGCTGAGCCTCAACCTTTTGTCCCTCCAGCCGTAGTAGTACGGGGGACCTCCGGGAGCCTTACATGATCCGTCTGCGCAATCTGCACAAGAGCTACGTCGTGGGGCACAACCGGCTCCATGTCCTCAAGGGGATCGACCTCGACGTCGCCCGGGGAGAGCTGGTGTCGGTCATGGGGGCGTCGGGCTCGGGCAAGTCGACGCTGATGAACCTGATCGGGCTCCTCGATCGGTTCGACGAGGGGGAGTACACCCTGGACGGGGTGGACATGGGGGGGCTCTCCGAGACCAAGGCAGCGCAGTACCGCAGCCGGTTCGTCGGGTTCGTCTTCCAGTCGTTCCACCTCATCCAGTTCAAGAACGCGGCGGAGAACGTGGCGTTGCCGCTCTACTACCAGGGAGTGCCGCGCAAGGAGCGCAATCAACTGGCGCTCGACTACCTGGAGAAGGTCGGGCTCGCCGATCGCGCCGAGCATCTCCCTTCCGAGCTCTCGGGCGGCCAGCAGCAGCGGGTGGCGATCGCCCGGTCGTTGATCGCCCGCCCCAAGGTGCTGCTCGCCGACGAGCCGACGGGCGCGCTCGACTCGGCGACCTCGCGCGACGTGATGCGCGTGCTGCAGCGGGTGCAGGAGGAGGGCGTGACGGTGGTGATCATCACCCACGAGCGCGACATCGCGCACATGACCGACCGCATCGTCCACCTGGTCGACGGGCGCATCGACTGGGACGCGCCGCAACGGCGCCTCGATCCGGACGACGTGGTGGTCGACGTGCAGCCGGAGCCGCTGCTCGCGCGACCGGCGGCCGGCGGCGCGGCGGCGGGGGAGGCGGCGGCCGGATGATCCGCTTCGACGTCTGGCAGGAGATCTTCGACACCGTGCGCCGCAACAAGCTGCGCACGGTGCTGACCGGTTTCGCGGTCGCCTGGGGGATCTTCATGCTGGTGGTGCTGCTCGGCTCCGGCAAGGGGCTCGAGCACGGCGTCGAATACCAGTTCCGCGACGACGCGATCAACAGCATCTGGGTCTCCGGGGGCCGCACCAGCAAGGCGTACAAAGGGCTGCAGCCCGGACGCGACGTGCAGTTCACCAATCAGGACTACGACCAGGTCACCTCGCGGGTCGAAGGGGTGGAGTACTCCTCGGCACGCTTCTGGATCTGGGGCAGCCTGCAGGTCAACTACAAGAACGAGTACGGCAGCTACACCATCCGGGCCGTGCATCCCGACCACCGCATCCTGGAGCGCACCAAGGTCATCGCGGGGCGCTTCGTCAACGAGCTCGATATCCGCAATCACCGCAAGAGCGCCGTGCTCGGCACCCTGGTGAAGGAGGCGCTGTTCCACGACGAGCCCGCGGTCGGCAAGGAGATCAAGATCGGCGGATTGTCGTTCACAGTGGTCGGCGTATTCGACGACGAGGGCAGCGAGCGCGAGCGCGAGTTCATCTACCTGCCGATCTCGACCGCGCAGCGCACCTTCGGTGGAAGCAACCGGGTGAACCAGATCCTCTACACCACCGGCGACGCGACGCTCGCCGAGAGCGAGGAGATGGTCGGGGCGACCCGCCGCCTGTTGTCGGTCAACCACAGCTTCGACCTGGAGGACCAGCGGGCGATCTTCGTCAACAACAACGTGGAGAACTTCCAGCGCATCATGGCGCTGATGAACGGCATCCGGCTCTTCGTCTGGGTGGTGGGCATCGGGACGCTGCTGGCCGGCGTCGTCGGCGTCTCCAACATCATGCTGGTCGCGGTACGCGAGCGCACCAAGGAGATCGGCATCCGCAAGGCGCTCGGTGCGACCCCGCTGTCGATCATCGGGCTGATCCTCCAGGAGTCGGTGATGATCACCGCGCTCGCGGGCTACCTCGGCCTGGTGCTCGGTGTCCTGGTGCTCGAGGGGCTGGGCGCCGCGCTCACCAAGGCCGAGTTCTTCCGCAATCCACAAGTCGACCTCGGGCTGGCGCTCTGGGCGACCGCCCTGCTGATCGTCGCGGGCAGCATCGCCGGCTTCTTCCCGGCGCGCCGCGCCGCGGCCATCCGCCCGATCGAAGCGCTCCGGGACGAGTGACCATGTTCGATCTCGACCACTGGCAGGAGATCTGGACCGCGCTGTCGCACAACCGCCTGCGCACTTTCCTCACCGCGTTCGGCGTCTTCTGGGGGATCTTCCTGCTCGTTCTGCTGCTCGGTGCGGGCAACGGGCTGCGCAACGGCATCAACTCGGGGTTTGCCGGGACGGCGACCAACAGCTTCTTCTGCTGGGGGATGCGCACCAGCAAACCGTTCGCCGGCCTGCCGGCCGGGCGGGCGATCGAGTTCACCGACGAGGACACCGCGGCGATCCGCCAGCAGGTGACCGAGGCCAAGGTGGTCGCCCCACGCCTGCAGCTCGGCGGCTGGCGCGGCGGTGCGACCGCGGTGCGCGGCGTCAACACCGGCTCCTACACGGTGATGGGCGACATGCCGGAGATCCTGACCATCCAGTCGCTCGCGGTGAGCCGCGGGCGATTCATCAACGCGATCGACATCGCGGAGAAGCGCAAGGTGGCGGTGCTGGGCATCCGGCCTCTCGAGGTGCTGTTCGAGAAGGGCGAGGATCCGGTCGGCCAGGCGATCAAGCTCAACGGCATCCAGTTCGAGGTGATCGGCACCTTCCGCTCGCGCCAGAGCGGCGGCAATCAGGAACGCGACGCCGAGACGATCTTCATCCCCTTCACCACCTTCCAGCAGGCGTTCAACGCGATCAACGAGGTGCACTGGTATGCGGTGACCTCGGCGGACGGCGTACCGGCCTCGGTGGCCGAGAAGAAGGTGCTCGACCTCCTGCGCTCGCGCCACAAGGTGGCGCCCGACGACCGGCGAGGCATCGGCAACTTCAATCTCGAGGAGGAGTACCGCAAGATCCAGGGCCTGTTCACCGGGATCTCGCTGCTGATGTGGATCGTCGGCATCGGCACGCTCGCCGCGGGCGCGATCGGCGTCTCGAACATCATGCTGATCATCGTGCGCGAGCGCACCAAGGAGCTGGGGATCCGGCGTGCGATCGGCGCGACGCCGTGGAAGGTGCAGGGACAGATCATCCTCGAGGCGGTCATCCTGACGTTGGCGTCCGGCCTGCTGGGCCTCTCGGCGGCGGTCGGGTTGATCGAGCTGGTGAGCCGCTTCCTGCCGGAGGCGAGCCCCGGCGGGCCGCCCCAGATGTTCCAGAACCCCGGCGTCGATCTCGCCACGGGAGTCCAGGCGGTGCTCGTACTGGTGGTCTCCGGTGCGCTCGCGGGGTTCGCGCCGGCGCGGCGCGCCGTGGCGGTCAACCCGGTGGTGGCGCTGCGCAGCGAATGAGCCGGGCAGTCCGCAGCAACGACGAGAACGGAGTGGGGAGATGAAGAAGGCGCTGGGCATCATCGTGGGACTGCTCTTCGTGGCCGCCGTCGTGGCGACCGGCGTGTTCCTGTATCGCAAGTCGCAGGTCAAGCCGGTGATCTACGCCACCGCATCGCCCGTGCGGACCGATCTCGTCAAGAAGACGGTCGCCACCGGTGCGGTCGTGCCGCGCAAGGAGGTGCTGATCAAGCCGCTCATCTCCGGGATCATCGAGGAGCTCTACGTCGAGCCGGGACAGGCGATCCGGCAGGGCGACCTGATCGCCAAGGTGCGGGTGATCCCGAACATGGTCTCGGTCTCGAGCGCCGAGTCGCGGGTCAACAAGGCGCGCATCTCGCTCGCCGACGCCGAGCGCGAGTACCAGCGCAACCAGGCGCTCGCCGCCGACGGCACGATCGCCCAGGCTGACTTCCAGAAGGCCGAGATCGCCTACGCGCAGGCTCAGGAAGAGGTCAAGGCGGCGGAGGACAACCTCGAGATCGTGCGCAAGGGAACCAGCCAGCGGGCCGGCTCCGCCTCGACCACGATCGTCAAGTCGACCCTCACCGGCACGGTGCTCGAAGTGCCGCTCGAGGTCGGCAACTCGGTGATCGAGGCCAACAACTTCAACGACGGCACCACGATCGCCGCCGTCGCGGACATGGACGACATGATCTTCGAGGGCAAGGTGGACGAGTCCGAGGTCGGCAAGATCCGGCCGGGCATGGAGCTCCAGCTCACCATCGGAGCGATTCCGGAGGCCAAGGTGCGGGCGACGCTCGAGCTCATCGCCCCCAAGGGCAAGGAGGAGAACGGCGCGATCCAGTTCGAGATCCGCGCCGCGCTCGAGCCGCAGAAGGACCTGCTGATCCGCGCGAACTACAGCGCCAGCGCCGACATCGTGCTCGAGAAGCGTGACGGGGTGCTGGCGATCGACGAGGGCCTGCTGCAGTTCGAGGGCGAGAAGCCCTTCGTCGAGGTGGAAACCGAGTCGCAGAAGTTCGAACGGCGCGACGTCACCACCGGGCTCTCGGACGGCCTGCAGATCGAGATCCTCAGCGGTCTCTCCGAGAGCGACAAGGTCAAGAACCCCAACCCCGACGCCGCGGCCGGCGCCAAGCCGGGCCCCGGAGGGCGCGGCTAGCTCTCGGGCTCGGGGACCTCGGCGGCGAGCTCGCGCGCCGCGAGGTCGATCGGCGTGGGCTCGGGCAGGGCCTTCTCGCCCGACGCGCCGAGCCGTTCGATGCGACGCCCCTGGGGAAGGACGTTGCGCTCGTAGGAGCCCACCGCGCTGTTGTACGCCTTGAGCGCATCCTCGAGACCCTTGCCGACCCGCGAGAAGTGCTCGGCGAAGACGCGCACGCGATCGTAGAGGATCCGCGCCGCTGCGGAGATCTCGCGGGCGTTCGCCGCCAGCGTCTCTTGTCGCCAGCCGTAGTGGACGGTCTTCAAGAGCGCGACCAGGGTCGCCGGCGTCACGATCAGCACCGAGTGCTGGAACGCCTCCTCGATCAGCTGAGGATCCACCTCGAGCGCGGCGCTGAAGATCGCTTCGCCGGGCAGGAAGAGAACGACGAACTCCGGGGAGTCGTCGAACTGGTCCCAGTACGCCTTGCTCGACAGCTTGCGCACGTGATCGCGCACCTGGCGGGCGTGTCGCAGGAGCGCGACCTTCCTCGTCTCTTCGTTCGACGCCTCGATCGCCGCGAGGTAGGCGTCGAGCGGCGTCTTGGAATCGACCACCACCTGCTTGCCGCCCGGGAGCTTGACCACGAGGTCCGGGCGCAGTCGCCCGTCGTCGCCGTCGACCGTCTCTTGGGTGCGGAAGTCGACGAAGTCGACCATGCCGGCGAACTCGACGGCGCGCTTCAACTGCACTTCGCCCCAATTGCCACGGACCTCGGGCCGGCGAAGGGCCGTGACCAGTCTTCCGGTTTCGGCCTGCAGCCGCTCCTGCGAAGTCACCATCGAGCGTACTTGCTCGGTGAGGGTGCCGTAGGCCTGCTCGCGCGTGGCCTCGATGCGACGGACCTCCGCGTCCACCTTGCCGAGCGCCGCGTGCAGCGGCTCGACCAAAGCGGCGATCGCCTGCTGCCGCTGGTCGAGATCGCCCCGCGCCTCGCCCTGCAGCTTCTCGAGGTTCTCCCTGGCGAGGGCGAGAAACTGCTGGTTGTTGCGCGACAGCGCCTGGGACGCGAGATTCTGGAAGGCGTCGCCCAGTTGCTTCTCCGCCTCGGTGAAGGCGCGCAGCCTCTCCTCGTTGCCGGCGACTGCGGCGCGCAGGGTGCCGATCCGCTCTTCGAGCTCGCTCTCCTTGACGGCGGCTCGCTCCAGGGCGACCCGGGCCTCCGCGAGCGCCTCCTCGCGGCCGCGCAGCCGCTCCTCGATCGCGGCGCGGGCGGAGGCCTCCTCGGCGCGGGCGACCGCGACCGCACCGGCGATCCGGCGCTGGACGACGGCGCGCACGAGGAAGAACAGGGCGATCGCCGGCGCGAGCGCCAGCAGGGCCTTGAGGACGTCGTTCACGGTGGAGCCATCTTCGCCGATCGTGGGCGGGGACTCAACCGCGGCCGGCAGCAGACCGGCGTCAGGCGATCTGCAGCAGGAGCTTGCCGGCGGTGGCGCGCGAGGCGAGCAGGCGATGGGCCTCGGCGGCCTGAGCGAGCGGCAGGACACGGTCGATGGCGACGTCCAGCCGGCCGGCGGCGTGCTCGCCGCAGATCCGGCGCCAGCGCTCGACCAGCTCGGCGCGGTCACGCACGTAGTCGAACAGGGTGGCCGAGACCAGCGTCCGGCTGCCCAGCACGGGGCGCGGCGAGAAGGGCTCGATCATGCCGCTCGACTGGCCGTAGACCACCAGGATACCGCGCAGCCGCGTCGCCCGGACGGAGCCCGAGAAGGTCGCCTGACCGACCGAGTCGAGCACCAGGTCGCAGCCCCGCCCGCCGGTGAGGCGGAGAGCCTCGGCGGCGAAGTCGACCGCGCCGTAGAGGATCGTGTGGTCACAGCCGGCGGCTGCCGCCGCGAGCGCTTTCTCGGGCGTCGAGCAGGTGCCGATCACGATCGCCCCGGCGTGCTTGGCGAGCTGCACCGCGAGCCGGCCGACTCCGCCGGCCGCGGCGTGCACCAGCACCCGGTCGCCGGGCGCGACGCGGCCGATCGTGCGGACGAGATAGTCGGCGGTCATCCCCTGCAGGGGTAGGGCCGCCGCGAGCTCGTCACCCATCCCCTCCGGCACGGGCAGGAGGCGATCGGCGGCGAGGACGACCGCGTCGGCATAGCTACCCGTCGCCTCGGCGAACGCGACCCGCTCGCCGGGCGCCACTCGGTCGACTCCCGGGCCGACCGCGACGACCTGGCCGACGCCCTCCTTGCCGAGCCGCGCGGGGAGTGGGCCGGCGGCATAGAGGCCGCTGCGGTGATAGATGTCGACGAAGTTGACCCCGGCGAGCGCGAGGCGGACGAGCGCTTCGCCCGGTCCCGGCCGGGGGAGCGGGATCTCGTCGAGCGAGAGGACCTCGGGACCGCCGGGGCGGTGAAAGCGGATGGCACGCACGGCCTCGATTGTAGCCCTGGCGACGCGGCGGGCTAGACTCCCCACCGGAGGCGCGCATGGAGCTTGCCGAGAGGATCCGCTACGCTGCCGGCGACGAGCCCGCCGAGCTGCTGCTCACCAATCTTCAGCTGATCGACGTGCTGGCGGGAGAGATCTATCCGGCGAGCGTCGCGATCGCCGGCGGGATCGTGGTCGGCATCGGCGACGCCCCGGCGAAGCAGGTGGTCGACCTCGGCGGGGCCTACCTCGCCCCGGGCTTCCTCGACGCCCACGTGCACATCGAGAGCTCGCTGGTCACTCCGGCCCAGTTCGCGCGCGCGGTGGTGCCGCGCGGCACCACCACCGTGGTGACCGACCCGCACGAGATCGCCAACGTGCTCGGCTTCGAAGGCATGCGCTTCATGCTCGAGTGCGCCAAGGGGTCGCCGCTCTCGATGTTCGTCATGGCTTCCTCCTGCGTGCCGGCGACGGCGATGGAGACCTCCGGCGCGACGCTGGATGCGGTCGATCTCGCTTCGTTCCGTTCCAGCCCCTGGGTGCTCGGGCTCGCCGAGGTGATGAACTTCCCCGGCGTCGTCGCGCGCGATCCGGAGGTGCTGAAGAAGCTCGTCGCCTTCGCCGACCGGCCGATCGACGGTCACGCCCCCGGGCTCACCGGACGGGCGCTCCACGCCTACGTCGCCGCCGGGATCGGCTCGGACCACGAGTGCACCACGGTCGCCGAGGCCCGGGAGAAGCTGCGCCTGGGCATGACCATCTTCCTGCGCGAGGCGACCAACGCGCGAAACCTCCGCGCGCTCCTGCCCCTGGTCGACACCCTGAATCACCACCGGTTCTGCCTGTGCACCGACGACCGCACGCCGGCCGATCTGCTGGACGACGGGCACATCGACCATCTGATCCGCGTGGCGATCGCCGACGGGCTGGACCCCATCGTCGCCTTGCGGCTCGCCACCTGGAATCCGGCGCAGCACTTCGGGCTACGCGATCGCGGGGCCATCACCCCGGGGCGGCGCGCCGATCTGGTGGCCTTCCGTGATCTCGCGGCGCCGCGACCCCACCTCGTGATCCGGCGCGGCGCTATCGTCGCCGAGCACGGCGCCCTGGTGACCCACGGCGTGGCGGCGGCGGCGCCCCGGCTGCGCGGCACGATCAACATCGACTGGGAGGCCTTCGACCTGCGCATCCCGGTCGAGGGACGGCGGGTGCGGGTGATCGGAGCGATTCCCGATCAGCTGGTGACCCGCCATCTGGTCGAGGAGGCGCGGATCGTCGATGGCTTCGCGGTCGCCGACACCTCCGCGGACCGGTTGAAGATGGCGGTGATCGAGCGGCACCGTGCTTCGGGGGCGATCGGCAAGGGGTTCGTCCGGGGCGTGGGCCTGACCCGCGGCGCCCTGGCTTCGACGGTGGCGCACGATCACCACAACCTGGTGGTGGTCGGCGCGGACGATCGTTCGATGGCGACCGCAGCCCATCGTGCGGCCGCGCTCGGCGGTGGCCTGGTGGTGGCCGACGGGGAGCGCGTCCTGGCCGAGGTGGCGCTGCCCCTCGCCGGCCTGATGAGCGATCACCCGATCGAGGAGGTGCGCCGCGGGCTCGACGTCGCCCGGGCGGCGGCCCGCGAGCTCGGTTGCCCCCTCCACGACCCCTTCATGGCCCTGAGCTTCCTGGCGCTCGAGGTCATCCCGAGTCTCAAGCTCACCGACCAAGGGCTGGTCGACGTCGAGCGTTTCGCGATCGTGCCGCTCTGGGCGGCCTGAAAGGAGATTCCCCATGTACCCGTCCCGCCGAGCTCCGCGCCTCGCCGTCCTGCTGTTCGCCGCCCTGCCGCTCGTCGCTGCCGCCGCCCGGGCCGCGGAGCGCGGTGACGACAGTCAACGCAAGAGCAAGAACGGCCGGACCGAAGGGACCGTCGCCGGTGTCCAGGTGCGGCTCGACTACGGCCGCCCCGCGGTCCAGGGCCGGGCGATCTTCGGCGCGCTGGTGCCTTACGGCAAGGTCTGGCGCACCGGCGCCGACGAAGCGACCACGATCACCTTCGAGCGGGCCGTCGCGATCGAGGGCCGGCCGCTCGCGGCCGGCACTTACGCCTTGTTCACCATTCCGGGCGCCGACGAATGGACGGTGATCTTCAACCGGACCGCCGAGCAGTGGGGCGCTTTCAAGTACCAGGAGTCCGCGGACGCGCTGCGCGTCCAGGTCAAGCCCGGGACGATCGAGCCGGTCGAGCAGCTGGAGTTCGTGCTCGACGGGGATCGCGTCGTGCTGCGCTGGGAGAAAGTCGCGGTCGGCTTTCGCGTCGCGCCGGCGAGCTAGGAAACCTCAGACCATCGCCTCGGAGGCGATCTCCGGGTGGGCCTTCATGAAGGTCACCAGCTTCGGCAGGTAGTCGGCGAAGCGCGGACAGGCGAGCTTCGCCGGCGCCAGATCGCGCGTCGCATTGGCGGTGTCGTAGAACGTCGGATGGATGAAGTAGTCGACCGCCGACGAGGGGATCTCGAGTAGCCGGTAGACCCCGGGAACCTTGTCGATCGCCGCCTTGGCCACGGCGAGCGGCATCGGGACGCGAAGCACGATTCGTCCGGTCGCCTTGCCGAGCAACTGCACCGCCTCGTCGATCGTCGGTGGGTCCGGGTCGGCCAACTGGTAGGCCTGGCCGGACGACTTCTTCTGCCCCGCCAGATAATCGATCGCTGCCACCACGAAGTCGCGCGGCACCAGGTTGATGCGCGCCCGGTGCGGGTCGCCCGGGAGCGGCAGGACCGCCACCGCCGGCTGTTTGAGCAGCCAGCGGATCACGTAGTAGGGGCCGTCGTACTTCTGCGTCTCGCCGGTCTGGGAATCGCCCACCACGATCGCCGGCCGGTAGATGGTCGCCGGCAGGCCGGCGGCCATGCGCTGGCGCACGTCCATCTCGGCCAGGTACTTCGTCTCCTCGTAGAAGTTGTTGAACTCCTGCCCCTTCTCGAGGTCGGATTCGCGGAAGATGCCGGCGTACCGTCCGGAGACGTAGCAGGTCGAGACGTACTGCAGACGATCGAGGCCGGAGCAGCGCTCGGCGAAGTCGAGGACGTGGCGGGTCCCCTCGACGTTGACCTTCATTCCGACGTCGCGGCGCACCGAGAGGTCGTAGACCGCGGCGAGGTGGAAGATCTCGCTGATGTCGGAGCGGCGCCGGGCGAGCCCTTCGGCGCCCAACCCCGGCTGCGTGATGTCGCCCTCGACGAGCTCGATGCGTCCGGAGAACGAGGGCTGCTCCGACGCGATCTCCTCGGCGCGGCGCGCCGCGAGGTCGGCGAACTTCGACTGCACGAGGCAGACGACACGCGACTGCGGCGCTCGCCGGAGAATGCGCGGCACCAGCTCGCTGCCGAGAAAGCCGGGAAAACCGGTGACCAGAATGGTGGACATGAGAGACCTCAGCGCAGCCCCGGCATGCGGCGGAGGAGCTTCAACGCGCTGGAGAGCCAGCGGCTGAATACCTCGTCCGGCACGCCGGCCGGAGCGGCGATCGGCAGGCCGCGCTGCACGGCGACGGTCTGCGCTTCGGTGTACTTGAGGATGCCCTCGGCGCCGTGACGGCGACCGAGGCCGGAGTCCTTGAAGCCGCCCATGGGCCCTTCGACCGATCCCCAGGCGGCGGCGTAGACCTCGTTGATGTTGACCGTGCCGAACTCGAGCCGCGCCGCCATCCGGCGGGCGAGCTCGGTGTCGCGCGACCAGATGCTGGCGTTCAGGCCGTAGCGCGAGTCGTTGGCGCGCTCGATCGCCTCCTGGTTCGTAGCGAACTCGTAGATCGATACCACCGGCCCGAAAGTCTCCTCGGCGTAGCAGCGCATCGCCGGAGTGACGCCGGTGAGAATGGTGGGCTCGTAGAAGGCGGGTCCGAGGTCAGGCCGGGCCTTGCCGCCGGCCTGGAGCTTCGCGCCGTGGCGCACCGCGTCGCGGACGTGCTCGTCGACCGTCTGCAGCTGGCGTTCCGAGATGAGCGAGCCGATGTCGCAGCTGAAGTCGAGCGCCGCGCCGAGCTTGAGGCGCGAGGTCGCCTTGACGAACGCCGCGAGGAAGCGGTCGTAGAGGCTGTCGTGGACGTAGAGCCGCTCGATCGAGATGCAGAGCTGTCCGGTGGAGTTGAAGCAGCCGCGCACCGCACCGTCGACCGCGGCGTCGAGGTCGGCATCGGCGAGCACCAGCATCGGGTTCTTGCCGCCGAGCTCGAGCGAGCAGCCGATCAGCCGTTCGCCGGCCTCGCGCGCGATGTACCGCCCGGTCGTCGTCGAGCCGGTGAACTGCAGGAAATCGGCGGCATCGAAGATCGACGGTCCGAGGACCCGACCCTCGCCGGCGACCACCAGCATCAGGTCCTCGGGCAGGCCACACTCGACCAGCAGGTCGAGCGCCCAGAGCTGGGTGAACGGGGTCTGGGAATCGGGCTTGGCGAGCACCGCGTTGCCGGCCAGGAGCGCCGGGATGGCGTCGGTGATGCCCATCGAGAGCGGGTAGTTCCAGGGCGAGATGATGCCGACCACGCCCTTGGGATGCTGGTTCTGCCACGCCTGGGTGAGCCCCGGGAGCGCTCCCTTGCGGCTCTTGGTGCCGAGGTACTCCTCGACCCGGAGGGCGTAGAAGCGCGACACGATGGCGACGTCGGCGACCTCCTCGAAGGCGTGCTTGCGCGCCTTGCCCGACTCCAGCTGAACGAGGTCGAGGATCTCGTCCTGGCGGTCGAGGACGAGATCGTGGAAGCGCAGGAAGGGCCGGGCCCGCTCGGCGAAGCTCTGCATCGCCCAGGCCTCCTGGGCGACCCGCAAGCGGGCGACCGCGCTCTCGACGTCCTGCGGAGTCGAACGCGGAACGCGGCCGAGCAGGGAGCGATCGAGTGGCGAGCGGATCGCGAAGGTCTCGCCGCTCGAGGCGACGACGTGGCGGGTGAGGTTGTCGAGGCGCCCCAGGACGGCCGGGCGGGCGCCCCTTTCCGGGCTCTGGGCCGGACGGTTGGCGACGGTGGCCATGGCCCCTTCAGGCTGACACCGGGCGAGGCCATCGTCAAGCTGCGGCAAGGCATGACGCAGCGCGGCGAAGAACGCGCCTCCGGTGGTCTCTCTCCCCAGCTGACGGTCCGATCGCGTCGTGGCTGGCCTTCGGTTTCTCGGTAGCCTTGGCTCCCCCTGGCCGGTCGGAACTTCCCGCGCTGGGTTTCTCGGGTCCACGGTAGCCGCCGCACCCCCGCCCGCGGCCGTCCGGTGAAAGCTCCGTCGCGCTCCGGCTCGCAACGCTTTGCGAGGCGCGTCGCGTCTCCTCCGCTTTCCCCGGCCGGCCTCTCCCCCAGAGTGAATCCATGGGTGGGGGAAAGACGGCTGCTCCGGGGTGGGGGCACGGCCGGTCGGATCTCCCTGCAGAGCGGCCTCTGAGGCCGAGCAAAGGGAAGCCTGGGCCGACGAAAGTGATCGGCGAGGCCGAAGCCGGAGGCGGGCGCCCGGTGGTGGCTTACGAGAGGCGC
>CAZPZW010000073.1:0-15455 GCA_964591165.1 uncultured Thermoanaerobaculia bacterium
GCGCGGGGAAGATCACCAACGCGACCATCAGGGTGGCGAGCGCCACCATCCAGAGGGGCGCATCCTCGATCGGAATGCCGCCCGGAGCCGCCGGGGGACGACCAGCGCGATCGCGCATGGAATTCCCAACAGCTTATCGCGCCGGTGCGTTCGCAGGCGGCCGGCTTTCCCTCGCGCTGAGCGACTCTCTTGGAGTAAGAATACGCGCTCGAACTTCGCTCCAGAGGAGAACTAGATGAACCGCGTCGCTCGTCGTCGTCTCCTTGCCGCTCTGCTTTGGATGCTCACCCTCGGCGCGCCAGCCCTCGCCGAACCGCCAGCCGGGGGGTGGCGCCCGGAGGGGCCGTTCGGGGGGCGGGTGGTCGACGTCGCGTTCGACCCGCACGCCGCGGGCGTGGCCTGGGCCGCCTCCTCGAACGGCGGCGTCTTCCGCAGCGCGGACGGGGGCCAGAGCTGGGCCTTCGCCGGACGGCCGAAGACCGGCAACCAGGTCGAGTGGCTGGAGGTCGACCCCGGAACCGCGGGAACTCTCTGGCTCGGCGTCGAAGACCCGGGGGACCCGGCGCTCTGGCGTTCGCGCGACGGGGGCGCCACCTGGAAGCTGGTGACCGACAGCTACAAGGGGCAGCTCGCGAGCCTCCATCCGGTCGGCTACCGGATCGCCTTCGCGCCGTCGAAGCCGAGCGACGTCTGGGTGCCGTCGACCAATCTCCACTTCCGCAGCCGCGACGGGGGCAAGACCTGGAGCGATTTCCGGGTGCTCGCCCAGGACGCCTACGCGATCGCCGTCGACCCGAAGAACCCCGACGTGGTCTATGCCGGCGGGCACGGCGGCGAAGCGGCGCACCTCGCGCGGAGCGACGACGGCGGCAAGAGCTGGCAGGCGGTGGGGCAGGGGCTCGAGCCGGCGATCCAGCAGCTGCTGGTCGATCCGGCGAATCCGGCGACGGTCTTCGCCGTGACCCGCGCCGGCGGCTTCTTCAAGAGCACCGATCGCGGCGCGACCTTCGCGGCGGCCGCCTCGCCGGTCGAGGGGAGCGACGACATCTACAGCGTGCGCTTCGCGCCGGGCGGCGCGCTCTGGGCGGCGACCGAGGACGGCTTGAAGCGCAGCGACGACGGCGGCAGGAGCTGGCGGAAGTCGGATCGCGCGAGCGGACGCTATCTCGTCCTCGCGGTGGCCTTCGATCCGCGCGACGCGCAGGCGATGCTCGCCGCGAGCGCCGGCGGCGGGGTCTACCGCAGCGCCGATGGCGGCGCGAGCTGGAGCTTCTCGGGCGAGGGAATCAGCGCCGGCTGGGTCGAGCGGCTGGACGCTTCGCCGCGCGCCGCGACCCTCTTCGCGCAGCTGTCGACCGGGCTCTTCCGGCGGGACGGCGACGGGCCCTGGGTCGAGCTCGCCGATCCGTTCGAGAAGGGGGGCAAGGCGGTGGACGTCGACGGGGTTCTCTTCGAGCGCCAGAGCCCGAAGGGCGTCTGGGCGTTCGAGGCCTCCTCGGCCTGGCGGTCGGCGGACGGCGGCCACTTCTTCAAGGCGCTGCCACAGAAGGAGCCGTCGATGCGCGAGCTCCTGAAGGGGGTCCCACCCGCGGCCCAGTTCCGCAGCCTGGCGCAGGATCCCGGCAACCCCAAGATCTTCTACGCCGGCTCCTGGTCGCCCGACGAGCCGGTGCAAGCGGTGTTCAAGACGGTCGACGACGGCAAGAGCTGGAAGCCGGCGGGCAACGGCCTGCCGAAGGAGGCGGTGACGGCGCTCGCCAGCGAAGCGCCGGGCGTCGTCCTCGCGATCGTCGGCAAGGCGCTCTTCCGTACCGACGACGGCGGCGGCAGCTGGGCCCAGCAAGGCAGCGGTCTGCCGGCCACCGAGCTGCGCGAGCTGGTGATCGATCCGACGACGCCGTCGCGCTGCTTCCTCGCCACCGAGCAGGGGCTCTTCCGCTCGACCGACGACGGCGCGAGCTTCGTCAAGCTCGCCTCGGCGCTCGCCAAGGAGGACGTCGAGGCGGTGGCGGTGGCACCCGACGGCCGGGTCTACGCCGGCTCCTTCCGCGGCGTCTTCGCGAGCCGCGACGCCGGCACGACCTGGGCGGAAGTGAACGAAGGGCTGACGCACCTCGACGTGCGGGCGCTCGCGGTCGGCGGTCCGCCCGAGGCGCTGCGCCTCTGGGCGGGCAGTGCGGGCGGCGGCGTCTTCTCGCGCGAGCTGCCGTGAGTGGCGTCGAGGAACGCTATTCGCCGAGCGCCCGAGGCTCCCACCCCGAGAGGTAGCCCCTCCCACGCCGCAGTGCGGCGCAGACGCTCTCCCGCGGCGCGACCATGAGGGCGCCGAAGAGGAGATCCACCATGCGCGCCAGCTTCACGATGACTCTGGTCCTGGCACTCGCCGGGGCCGGCGTGAGCCTCGCCCAGCAGCCGCCCGCCGGCGACGCGGCGCTGGGCACCATCCCCTACGACCGCTTCGAGCGGCCCAGCGTCTGCGCCACCTGCCACATCGACCTCTCCCGCCAGCACGAACAGGCGATGATGTCGCAGGCCTACATCCATCCCTGGGACGAGATCGAGTACTTCGAGCTCGCCGTGCCGCACGCCGGGAAGGACCCGAAGGTCGCCGGGGTCAAAGCGGGGTGCAACGGCTGCCACGCGCCGCTCGCCTTCCTCGCCGGCGACGTGCCGCCGCCGCTGCCCAGCGCGAACAGCCGGGCCAACGAAGCGGTCTCCTGCGATCTCTGCCACTCGATCACCGGCTTCGCCGGCGACGTACCGCACAACTTCAACTGGATCTCGCAGCCGGGCAAGCTGAAGCAGGGGCCGCGCCCGGGGCGGGTCAGCCCGCACCACGAGACGGTCGAAAACGCCTTCCTGCGCAGCGGCGACTTCTGCGGCACCTGCCACAACGAGAAGAGCCCCTACGGCACTTGGGTCAAGGCGACCCACCTCGAGTGGCGGGAGGGGCCGCAGGGCAAGGGCGGCATCCAGTGCCAGGACTGCCACATGCCGCCGGCCGCCGGAGTGAGCGCCAAGATGGGCGATCCGCTGCCCGACGTGCGCCAGCATCTCTTCCACGGCGCGCACGACAACGGCAAGCTGGTCGGGGTGATCGAAGTGCGGGTGCATCCCGAGGCGCGCGAGGCCGAGCCGGGCGACCGGATGAAGTTCACCGCCGTAGTGGTCAACGCCAAGGCGGGGCACAAGGTGCCCACCGGCTCGGCGGAGGAGCGGCTGCTCTGGCTCGACGTCGAGGCGAAGGACGCCAAGGGGCGCACCTGGCGGCTACCGGTCGATCGCAAGGGCTTCGCGGGCGAGGACTACACCATCGCTTCGGAGACCACGCTGGCTTACCAGGACATCGGCGACGCCCGCTCGCTCACCGGCTTCGCGGGCCTGAAGCGCGACGCCCCGGTGCCGGCCGGCGACCGCATCTTCCGTCTGCCCTACCTCGATCCCCAGGGGCGGATGACGATCCAGCAGTGGAACACCGCGAGCTTCGGACCGGACTATCGCCTGGCGCCGCTCGAGGCGCGCTCGGAGAGCTACACCTGGACGCTGCCCGGCGATCTGCCGGCGGGCGAGCTCACGGTGACGGGGCGGGTCTATTACTCCCGGCTGGTCGCATCGGTCGCCGAGTACCTGAAGGTCCCGCCCGAGGAGTGGCAGCCGGTGCTCGTCTCGGAGCACCGCACGACCGTCGACGTACTGCCCTGAGGAGACGACCATGATGCGCTGTCGATCGTTCATCGCCGCGGCTGCTGCCGGCGCGCTGTCCGCCCTGCTGCTGCTCACGATCGCCCGTCCGGCCGACGCCATACCGGCGTTCGCCCGCAAGTACCAGATCTCGTGCACCACCTGCCACGCGCCCTTCCCGCGCCTGAAACCCTATGGCGAGGAGTTCGCGGCGCGCGGTTTCCGCATGCCCGACGCGGCGCAGGAGCCGACCCGCGCCGAGCACGACACCGGCGACCCGCTGCTCAAGCTGATGCGCGACGTGCCGCTCGCCATGCGCGCCGAAGCGCACGGCGTCTATCGCGAGGGCGCCCAAGTCGACAACGACTTCGAGTCGCCCTGGCTGTTCAAAGTGCTCTCCGGCGGCCCGATCGGCGAGAAGATCTCCTACTACGGCTACTTCATCATCGAGGAGGGGGACGTCGTCGGGCTCGAGGACGCCTTCCTGCAGTTCAGCGGGCTGTTCGGCAGCGGGATCGACCTGGTGGTCGGGCAGTTCCAGGTCTCCGATCCGCTGTTCAAGCGCGAGCTCCGGCTGTCGCGCGCCGACTACGAGATCTACCGCCTGCGGGTGGGCGAAGTGCGGGCGAACCTCACCTACGATCGTGGGCTGATCCTCGCCGGCACGCTGCCGCTGGAGATCGACACGGTCCTCGAGGTGGTGAACGGCAACGGCATCCCGGAGGGATCGTTCGACCAGGACAACCAGAAGAACGTGGCGCTCCGGCTGGCCCGCGAGTTCGGGCCGGTGCGCGTCGGCCTCTTCGGCTACTTCGGCAAGGAGGAGAACGAGGTCGGGGTGCGCGACGAGATCACCTACTTCGGTCCCGACCTCAAGATCACGCCGAGCGAGCACTGGGACATCGCCCTGCAGTACCTGGAGCGGACCGACGACGATCCGTATTTCCTCGGCGTCGACCAGCCCGAGATCGAGACCCGGGGCGGATTTGCGGAGGTCGTCTTCCTGCCGCAGGGCGCCGACGGACGCTGGGCGGTGACCGCGCTCTACAACCGGATCGACTCGGACGACTTGGCGGCCGAGCTCGAGGACGCCGCGGTGAGCCTGAGCTATCTCGCGGCGCGCAACGTGCGGGTGATCGCCGAGGTCGGGCAGGACATGATCCTCGACGACGGCCGGGTGAGCCTCGGCGTGGTCACCGCGTTCTGAGGCGGGCGCGCCGGAGGCGTCAGCGCTCCTTGCCGGTGGTGACCCGGACCGCGCCCTCCCGCACCCAGTGGGCGAGCAGTCGGCGTGTCCGGAAGGAGTCCTTGCGGACCGCGAGCTCGCACTCGGTCACCGTGGCGCCGTCGCGCACCCGAGTCCACAGGGTGCGCACGAGCTCGCCGTCCTCCTCCCCCTCGGGAGTGGTGGGCCGGCGGCCGGTGGCGCGCACGAACGCGTCGTCGCCGACCAGGCCACGCGCCGCCCGGAGCTCGTCGAAGCGACGGATCGCCTCCAAGAGGAGGGGCTGCACCTGTCTCTCCCCTCCGGTCGGCTTGCCGTCGTCGCGCAGGAACTCGAAGGTACCGGCGCTCGGGTACTGGAACGCCTGGTAGAAGGCGTCGTCGCCGCGCAGCCCGCCGGCCACGCATTCGGCCACCTTGCCGCCGACGAAGCGAAAGACCGCGTAGACGTTGCGGTTCTCACCGCGCAGGCGCAGTTGCCCGGTGGCGTGCGACTGGTCGAGCGACTGCACGAGCTGGGGCAGGCCGAAGACGCCGAGCTCGCCGGTGAGCAGGCGGTCGGCGCGGTCGCTCTCGCCTTCCTGGGCCTCGCTCTCGGGCGCGAGCTCGATTTCGTCGCGGCTGGCCCGGCTCGCCAACCGGCCGAATTCGCGATCCGGATAGCGTCGCCCCGCCTCCTCGAGCGCTCGGCGCACCTCGGGCGTGCGGGTGGCGGCGAGCGCCCGCACGATCGCCACCAGCACCCCCTCGTTGCTCGCTACGGTGACCCCCAGCAAGCGCATCGGGGCGAGCTTGGCGAGCGAATCGAGCAGCGCGGCGACGACCTCGGGCTGTGCGGCGAGATTGACTCCCGCGAGCTCCGCGAGGCGCGCCGCGGTGTCGCCCAGCCGCGGATGGAAGCTCAAAGCGTGGTCGATCAGGGCGAGGCGCGCTTCGCTGGTGCCGACCCGCGCCAGGGCGACGGCGAGACCGTTGGCCAGCCGCCAGAGCTGCGGCACCGGGTGGACGCCGGCGACGCCATCGACCAGCAGCTTCTCGATCTCGCGCATTCGATCCACCAGCAGGGTGGAGGCCGCCGGGTGCGGGATCGACGAGGCGAAGAGGACCGCTTCGCGGACCAGCGGTACCGGCAGCCTGATCTCGGAGAGGACGTCGGCCATCCGCAACTCGAAGGCGACGTCGGCGTCGGCGGGACGGGGGAGCCGGTTGAGCAGGTAGACCAGGTTGCGCTGGAGGTACCAGCTCTCGGTGTCCCGGATCGGAGCGAGCAGCGTCGTCTCGATGCGAGCGAGGATGACCCCGCGGCAGGAGGGCCCGCGGACCTGGATGAGCAGCAGCAGGTAGCGACGGCGGTGGCGGTCGGTCTCGGCCGCGAGCCGGTCGATCAGGCGGTGCGGCGAGTAGGCGGGGAAGAACTCGAGGATCTTGCGCAGCAGCGGATGTCGCGAGGCTGCCTGGGCGTCTTCGAGCAGCCGGTCCTCGGAGAGGCGGCGCCCGGCGCGCTCCTTGATCGGCTGCGCGGTCGGGGCGTCGATTTCGTCCTCGGCGATCATCCGGGTGGCGATCTCGGTCATGGTGACGGCGCGCGCCAGGGCGCCCTGGTTGAAGTGATCGACCGCGGTGTCGACCATCTCCTCCCAGCGCTTGGCGGTGAGGTCGCGGTCGGGCTGCGTCGCGACCACCCGATGCACCGCGTCGAGCGTGGCGCCGGCTCCCTCGGCGGATCCGCCGCCCTCCTCCGCCCAGTCCGCCGCCTCGTCGGCGGTCGCTCCGGTCGGCGCGACCCGCGCTTCCGCGATCAGCAGGACCTCGCGCGGATCGAAGCCGCGCAGCTCGACGACCATCTCGACGTACCGGGCCTGCTCCTCGCCGGGCACCGCGCGGAGCAGCAGGGCCGCGACGCGATCGAGATAGCTCCGGAACTCCTCGCCAGGGAAGATGCCGAGCTCCGCGAAGAGGTGCAGCTTGCGGAGCGCCTGGCGGAATAGCTCGGTGGTGGTGGCTTCGTTGCGGACGCGCTGCTCGGCGAGGCTCCAGGCCTTGAGCTCCGCGGCGAGAACCGCCGCCTCGTCGCGCAGCAGCTCGGCGACCGAGTCGGCGACCAGGGCCGGCGGCATGCGGTCACCGAGAAACGCGAGAACCTCGTCGAGGGCCTCGCGCAGGACGAGAGCCTGATCCCGTTTCACGGTGCACCATCCTACCGTCGATCCGGGGCCCCGGCGGGCGCCGGAGAGGCCCGGGTGGCAGGGGGCGATCGCGTCCGACTCAAGGTGCGACGTTCGACCAGGACTCGAGCCCGGCCTCGAAGCCGTCGGCGAAGAAGAGGCCGGGGACGTCGATCCAGAGCTCGAGCGCGGCGCTCGCCGTCGCACCGTCGGCGTCGGTCGCGGTCACCGTCACCCAGTGCGGCCCGGGCGCGAAGTCGCTCGCCAGGAGCTCGAAGCCGTTGCCGGTCATGAACTGACCGCCGACGTTCGAGGACCAGGCGAAAGCCGCGGGGCCTAGCAGTCCCTCCTCGCGGTCGAAGGCGCTGGCCGCGAAGCGGATGAGCTGACTGCCGTTGAAGACCGGGTTGAGCCGGGGGGAGTCGATCGCGACGCTCGGGGCGTTGTTGGTCACTGCGAAGACGCCGTCCGAAGCGTCGCTCGAGCTGTCGAAACCGTCGCTCGCCTGGACGCGGACGAGCCCTGCTGTCGTCTTCGTAAGCTCGACCTTCGGAAGGGTGAGGCTCTCCTCGGCGAGGTCCATCGCGAGCGTCGTCCAAGTCGTGCCGCCGTCCGCGCTGTACTGCACGGTGTAAGTCAGGGGATCGCCGTCCTGGTCCTGTCCGTCCCAGGTGAGCGTGACCTCGGGAGTCGAGAGCGTCTCGCCGCCGTTGGGCGTCAGCACAGCGACGCTGGGGGCGTGCGCGCTTGCGACGAGGGAACCTTCGACGTCCGCGTCGTGCTCGACCCGGATCTCGCGGATCGCCGGGTCGTCGTCGACGAGGATCATGAAAGACCCGCGGTGCGACGGATCCCCCTCGGTCTGGATCCAGCGCTGCGGCTGGAAGGGGATCAGCTGTAGGGTCCCGGCGCTGCCGTCGAGCAGCCGGAGCGAGTAGTCCCCGGAGGGGGGCGGGGGCTGAGTTCCCAGCTCGGGAATGCGGGCCAGCGGGAAGAGCTCCACGCTGCCCGCAGCGAAGTCGACCTCGCCGCGGACCATGAGCTGCGCCGTTCCGGCGGGTGCGCGAGCGGGGGGGGGCGCTGCGACGGGGGCGAATCGTGCGTTGATCGCCTGCCGAATTTCCTCGTAGGTGTGCTCCGAGGGCCAGAAGTGGATCGGTGTATCGCGGCAGTAGCTCATAAGATCGAAGTAGCGATTCGGATCGACCGCGAGCATCTGGTCGCTGTCGAGCCCCCAGACCTCGAAGTCGGGACCGAGGATCATCGATCCGAGGGCGGGGCGCAGACCGTTGGCGAGGGGCGTGCCGAAGTTGCAGGTCTGGTTCGGCAAGGCGAAGGACTGGAAGTTGGGGAAGTCCGGAGCATCGAGGGCGGCGATCTCGCAGCAGGCGCCGATCTTGCCCTGCGATCCGTCGGCCGGGTCGGTGTAGATCCCGAACGATTCCTTGACCGAGTGCTGCCTCCCCAGGACATGTCCGATCTCGTGTGCCACGGTCAGCCGGCCGAGCGCCTTGGGATTGGCGCGCACGTAGCCGGCGGCGGCGTTGGAGGGGATGCCGTGCGCGCAGCCGCCGACCCGGTCGCGGAAGAGGACGCCGTAGTAGATCTCCTGGCAGCCGCTTGCCGGGGTGCAGCCGTCGAGCGCGCGCTGCGCCTCCATCGAGCTGGCGACGGCGCACGGCAGGTCGTCGAAGCTGCCGCCGAAGGTCCAGGACCGCCCCTCCATGCTCCAGGCGAGCTGCGAAATGGGATAGGCCGCTTTCAACCGGCGGACCGCGTTCTCGACGTCCGCGTCGCTCGGCGTGATCCAGACTCCGCCGACGCTGTAGGCCATCTTCACGAAGTTCACCTGCGGGACGTCGACGGCGGTGAAGGTGACGACGGCCTCGCAGTCGTGGGGCGTCGGCCCGGCGGCCTCCTGGCAGTCGATCAGGATGCCGTCGAGCTCGGCCGTGAGCTCGATCGTGCCGGAGGTCCAGCTCTCCGGCAGCTCGAAGTAGGGGCTGGCCCCGAGCTCCTTGCGCACCGCCAGGGCGTCGAGCACGGGCACCACCGTGCCCGCGAAGTTGGCCGGAGCGAGCGGCGAGCCGGGGAGCTCCAGCCCGTCGCGGGTGCCGTAGAGCAGCGGCGTGACGAGGCCGGGCTGGTCGGCCTCGAGGTGGGCGCGCACGAAGGTCCGCTTGTGCTCGGTGAGCGGGATGCTGTTGTAGAGGTCCTGAATCACCTGCACGACTTCGAGACCGACGAGACGCGGCGGGGTGGGCGGCACGTACTCGCCGAGCGGGATGACGAAGACGCCGGCGCTGCCGTCGAGGAAGTCCATGCGCAGCGCGAAGTCCCCCTGCTGGTTGAGCGCGCTCGCCCGCCCCTCGGTGCCAGGTCCTGAGACCAGCGTGTCGGAGGCGGTGATGCCGCCCAGCGGCACGAAGTTGGCGACGGTGCGGAGCGTGGCGTCCTCGAGCTGCACGAGATCCCCCTCGGAGAGCACCTGGTCGAAAATGCCGGCGCCGTCGAGCGCGAAGAGGCCGAGGTCGTTGGCGGCGGTGATGCCGGGACCGGCTTTCTTGACGAAGAAGGCGTACTGCCCCTGGCGGTTGACGTGCGCGGTGTAGAGCCGGTCGAAGGTGGCGCCCCCGCCGCCGGGAAAGGGCTGCCCTTCGTGGGCCAGCAGCGCGAGTGTCCAGGGCGCGGTCTCCCGCCAGATCCCGTTCTTCTGGTGCAGCGGATCGCCGGGCTTGTCGATGTCCAGGGCACCGAAGGCGAGACCGTTGTCGGCCAGCGCGAGGCCCAACGGATTGCCCAGCTCGGCCCCGGCGATCCCGGGAGCCGGCGTGGTGAAGGCCTGGTAGACCTGGCGTAAGCCAACCTCTTCGACGTGCAGGCCGACATGGGCCGGATCGCCGTCTTGAGGGGTGCCTCCGACGTAGAAGCCGCCGTGGAAGGCGAGCCCGCCCACGGTCGTCATCGCGAGCTCCTCGGGATTGGCGGCGAAGGGTTTGTTGCCGCGCACGATGAAGGTCGGCGCGCCGGCGTCGTCGAAGCGGTAGAAGCCGACCGGATTCTCCGCGGTCGTGAAGTAGGCCACCGCCCCCATCGCGCCGGCGGGGTTGCGCACCACGCCGCCGAAGGAGGTGAAGCGGGGGCGCGCCGGCGGACCCGGCGCGCCGGGGGCGTCCATGATGTCGTTGAGCAGGTTGACGCAGTTGTTCTCGACTGGATTCTGGGGATCGGCGGGCGTGGTGTCGGTGCAGGTGTGGGTCGCGTCGGCGACCCAGAGGCCGTCGTAGGTTCCGCTCTGCAGCGAAGCCTTGAAGATCAGCTTGCCGGCGTGGAAGGCCGCGGCTTCGCCGAAGCCCGTCGGCATCGTCAGGTTGGCGACCACGCTGATCGGGTTGCCGGTCGTGACGTGGTGGCCGAAGATCTTCATCGGCGCGCCGGGGCGGGCGAGGAGGGTGAGCGACCCGGCGTCCCAGAGGAAGGTGGCGCTCTGGGAGCCGTCGATCAGCGCCGGGAAAGCGACGCGGCCCGTCTCGTCCATTCGCAGGTCGTTGAGCAGGAAGGCGATGTTGACCGAGGTCGGCTCGGCGTTGGTGACCGGGGTCACCCCTTCGCGGGCCACCAGGGTCAGCCCCGGGCCGTCGACCCAGCGGTAGATGGCGTTCGAGATGAAGGGCTGGGCGTCGGTCCCTACCGTGCAGAAGAAGGCGACGTCACCGGCCTGGGTGATGAGCGGCGCGTTGAAGCTCTTGAAGACGATCAGTGGATCGCCGAAGCCGGGGGCCGTCTGGCCGAGGAACGCGACGGTGCGGATCGGTTGTGCACCGGCCGCGCCGGTCGTGGCGAGGATCGCGGGGAGAACCGCGCGCAGCAGGCGACGAAACTGGCGTCGAGCGGTGCTGCCGAGAAAGCGTCGCATGAGGGCTCCTCCCCCTGGGCTCGGGCCGCTTCGCCCGCCCGGCCCGACCGGGCTCTGGATCCTAATGCGCCGAACGGGAAAAGAGTCCGCCAGCTTCCCGGGCGGCCTCAGCGGCCTGGGCGCTGCTTGGCTTGCTCGCGACGGCGCTCTTTCAGCGCCTGGTCGAGCCGGTCGCGCAGGCTCCGCAGCGCCCGCGCGACGGGGCCGCGGCGCTGGTCGATCGTGGCGTCGTCGAGCGCCAGCCGCACCAGGCGAAGCTCGCCCGACTCGAGCGAGATGCGGCGCGGGGCGCTGCCCAGGCGGCGGTAGCGACCGTCCACCAACTCGAGGTTGACGCCGGAGGCCTGCAGCGACGCGAGGTCGCGGAACACCGTCCGCTCGGAGATCTTGAACCGCGACGCCATGTCGTCGAGCGTCCGGCCCGCCTTGTGATCGAGGTAGTAGAACAATTCGAAAAGTCGCTCGGCGCGACCCATCGGAATCCTCCTTCGCGGCGCGCGCGGCGCCGTCGCCGACATGCTATCGCCGTTGGGAGGGCGATTCGCCGCGCCGCTCAGCCGAGCGTCGTCTCGCGGTGCTCGCCGTAGACGCGGCGCAGGGCGTCGGCGATCTCGCCCAGCGTCGCCTCGGAGCGCACCGCGTCGAGAATTGCCGGCAGGAGGTTCTCGTCGGCGCGCGCCGAGCGCTCGAGCGCGGCGGTCGCCGCCGCCGCGCGGCTGGCGTCGCGCGCCGCCCGGAACTCGCCGAGGCGTGCGACCTGCTCGCGCTCGGCGCGCGGATCGATGGTCAGCACCTCGGGTCGAACCTCCTCGCCGGCGGTGAAGCAGTTGACGCCGACCACCTTGTTTTCGCCGGCCTCGATGGCCCGCTGGGTGGCGTAGGCCGCGTCGGCGATCTCGCGCTGCTGGAAGCCCTGCTCGAGGGCGGCGAGCGCGCCGCCCATGGCGTCGATCCGCTCGATGTAGGCGCGCGCCCGCCTGGCGATCTCGTCGGTCAGCGCCTCGATCGCCCAAGAGCCGCCGAGCGGATCGGTGACGTCGGCGACTCCGCTCTCGTGGGCCACGATCTGCTGGGTGCGCAGCGCCAGGGTCACCGCGGCCTCGGTGGGGAGCCCCAGCGCCTCGTCGCGCGAGTTGGTGTGCAGCGACTGGGTGCCGCCGCACACCGCGGCGAGCGCCTGGATGGCGACCCGCACGACGTTGTTGTCCGGCTGCTGGGCGGTCAGCGTCGAGCCGGCCGTCTGGGTGTGGAAGCGCACCCAGAGGGAGCGATCGTCGCGCGGCGCGTAGCGCTCGCGGACGAGCTCGGCCCAGAGCCTTCGGGCGGCGCGGTACTTCGCGACCTCCTCGAGGAAGTTGTTGTGGGCGTTGAAGAAGAACGAGAGGCGCGGCGCGAACTCGTCGATCGTGAGGCCGCGCGCGAGGGCCGCGTCGACGTAGGCCAGGCCGTGCGCCAGGGTGAAGGCGACCTCCTGCACGGCGGTCGAGCCGGCCTCGCGGATGTGGTAGCCCGAGATCGAGATCGGATTCCACTTCGGCACCCGGCGGGCGCAGAACTCGATCAGGTCGGTGGTGAGCTTCATCGACGCCTGCGGCGGATAAATGTAGGTGCCGCGTGCCGCGTACTCCTTGAGCAGGTCGTTCTGCACTGTGCCGCCGACGGCGTCCCAGGCCACGCCCTGCTCCTCGGCCACGGCGAGATAGAGCGCCAGCAGGATCGGCGCGGTGGCGTTGATGGTCATCGAGGTGGTGACCTGGTCGAGCGGGATGTCGGCGAACAGACGGCGCATGTCGGCGATCGAATCGATCGCCACCCCGACGCGGCCGACCTCGCCCTGCGCCAGCTCGTGGTCGGAGTCGTAGCCGATCTGGGTGGGCAGGTCGAAGGCGACCGAGAGGCCGGTGGTCCCCTGGGCGAGCAGATAGCGGTAGCGGCGGTTGGATTCGGCGGCGTCGGAGTAGCCGGCGTACTGCCGCATCGTCCACAGCCGCTTCTGGTAGAGCTCGCGGTGGATGCCGCGCGTGAACGGGTACTCGCCAGGCTCGCCGACCGCTCGCGCGAGGTCGAGCGAGGCGATTTCGCCGGGGCCGAAACTGGCCTGGAGGGGAATGCCCGAAGGGCTCGTGCGAGGCCGCTCGGAGCGTGGCTGGGCGCTGGTTTTGGCGGGTTTCACGAGCCGATTCTAACTCTCCCGACGACCCCAATCCTGGGGTCGGCGGAAGTGACAGCCACAACATCTTGGGGACAACCCCTTGACAGGGGGGGATAGTTGCCGTACCTTTTGGTACCCAGAAAAAGTGCACAAGGATTTGAGCAGCATCGCTGGGGTGGTGGGGCGGAATTTCGCGGGTCGGGCGGCGGTCAGGGACGAAAACGGCAGGAAGCAGGGGATTCGGGAGGAGGCATGGCGATGGAGAGCACGGTGAACCCCGACGGCACGGTCGCCCGGACCCAGGTCCTGGGCGGAATCGGCGAGACCGAGCCGCAGGTCGGGGCACCGACGCACCAGGGGTTGACCTTCGCGCGCCACTTCACGACCCCGGGGGTCGACCCGTTCGACGCCGTCGAGTGGGAGCTGCGTGACGCCGTGATCGGCAACGAGAAGGGCGAGAAAGTCTTCGAGCAGCGTGGCGTCGAGGTCCCGAAGTTCTGGTCCCAGACCGCGACCAACGTCGTCGTCTCCAAGTACTTCCGCGGGCACCTCGGCACCTCAGGCCGCGAGCAGTCGGTGCGCCAGCTGATCGGCCGGGTGGTCGACACCATGACCCAGTGGGGCCGCCAGGGAGGGTACTTCGCCTCCGACGAGGACGCCGCGATCTTCCACGACGAGCTCGAGCACATCCTGCTGCATCAGCACGCCTGCTTCAATTCGCCGGTCTGGTTCAACGTCGGCATCGAGGAGAAGCCGCAGTGCTCGGCCTGCTTCATCAATTCGGTCGAGGACACGATGCAGTCGATCCTCACGCTCGCCAAGACCGAGGGGATGCTGTTCAAGTACGGCTCGGGCACCGGCTCCAACCTCTCCAGCCTGCGCTCCTCGCAGGAGCGGCTGGCCGGCGGCGGCACCGCCTCGGGCCCGGTCTCCTTCATGCGCGGTTTCGACGCCTTCGCGGGCGTGATCAAGAGCGGCGGCAAGACGCGCCGCGCCGCGAAGATGGTGATCCTCAACGTCGACCATCCCGACATCCTCGAGTTCATCCGCTGCAAGGAGGTCGAGGAACGCAAGGCCTGGTCGTTGATCGAGGCGGGCTACGACGGCGGCTTCAACGTGCCGGGCGGCGCCTACGATTCGATCGCCTACCAGAACGCCAACCACTCGGTGCGCGTCACCGACGAGTTCATGAAGGCGGTGATCGAGGATCGCGAGTGGACCACCCGGGCGGTGACCGACGGGCGCCCGATGGAGACCTACTCGGCGCGCGACCTGATGCAGGCGGTCGCCGAGTCGACCTGGGTGTGCGGCGACCCGGGCATGCAGTACGACACCACGATCAACGACTGGCACACCTGCCCGAACACGGCGCGCATCAACGCCTCGAACCCGTGCTCCGAGTACATGTTCCTCGACGACACGGCGTGCAACCTGGCGTCGCTCAACCTGCTCAAGTTCTACGATCCGGAGCGCGGCTTCGACGTCGAGAGCTTCCGCCACGCCTGCGAGGTGGTGATCTCGGCGCAGGAGATCATCGTCGACCACGCCAGCTACCCGACTCCCGCGATCGGCCGCAACTCGCACGACTACCGGCCGCTCGGCATCGGCTACGCCAACCTGGGCGCCCTGCTGATGGCGCGCGGCGTGCCCTACGACTCCGACCAGGGCCGGGACTACGCCGCGGCGATCACCGCGCTCATGTCCGGCGCCTCGTACGCGCAGTCGGCGCGCATTGCCGAGCGGATCGGCACGTTCGTCGGCTACGAGAAGAACCGCGAGCCGATGCTGCGCGTGATGCGCAAGCACCGCGACGCCATCAAGCGGATCGACGCGGCGCACGTGCCGCTCGACCTGCTGCAGTCGGCCAAGCAGGTGTGGGACGAGGTGGTCGCCGAGGGCGAGCAGCACGGGCTGCGCAACAGCCAGATCTCGGTGCTCGCGCCCACCGGCACGATCGCCTTCATGATGGATTGCGACACCACCGGCGTCGAGCCCGACATCGCGCTGGTCAAGTACAAGAAGCTGGTCGGCGGCGGCATGATCAAGATCGTCAACCAGACGGTGCCGCTGGCGCTCAAGCGCCTGGGTTACGACAAGGCCGAGATCCGCGCTATCGTCGAGTTCATCGACGAGCACGACACCATCGAGGGGGCGCCGCACCTGAAGCCCGAGCACCTGCCGGTCTTCGACTGCGCCTTCAAGCCGGCCCAGGGCTCGCGCTCGATCCACTACATGGGGCACCTGAAGATGCTGGCGGCGACCCAGCCGTTCATCTCCGGCGCCATCTCGAAGACGATCAACATGCCCGAGGAGTCGA
>CAZPZW010000074.1:0-4083 GCA_964591165.1 uncultured Thermoanaerobaculia bacterium
CCGGAGAGCCACTGGAGGAGCTCGGCGAGCTCCATGGTCTTGAGGTTGCCCGTGATGCTCATCGTCGAGGTCGCGCCAAGCCATTATAGCGGCGCGGTTTGCGGAAGCTCGCGCGGCGCGGGCCCGGTTTCTCGGTCACCGAGGCTCCCCCGTGGCCGGACCGATCTCCCCGCGCCGGGACTCGGCCTCTCGGTCGCCATGGTTCCCCCTGGCCGGTCGGATCTCCCTGCGCCGCGACCGGCGGGCGCCTGTCGTAAGCCGCCACCGGGCGCCCGCCTCCGGCTTCGGCCTCGCCGACCGTTTTCGTACGCCGTGGCTTTCCTGTGCTCGGCCTCAGAGGCCGCTCTGCAGGGAGATCCGTCCGGCCGTGCCCCCACCCTTGGTAGCCGACTCTCCCCCACCCTTGGCTTCCCGGGGTGGGTGGCGACGGGTGGCTGGACCGAGGGCTCCCGTTGGGCGCGCAGCCTTTTCAGCGAGCACCCAACGGGAAACGGGCCAGACAGGACCCGTCGCGGGCGGAGGCTGCCATGCTCGAAAGCGGAGGAGACGCGAGGCGCCTCGCAAAGCGTTGCGAGCCCGAGCGCGACGGAGCTTTCACCCGCCGGCCGCGGGAGGGGGAACAACGGCTACCGAGAAACCAGGAATCGCCGCGCGAGGAGAACCGACCGGCCAGGGGGAACGAGGGCTACCGAGGAACCTCGATTGGCGAGTCGGCGGGCTCGCGTCAGCGCCGTGCGATCGTGGTGCCGCGCTGCCCCTGGTAGTGCGACGAGGAGCCCGGCTCGCCGTAGGCGACGTCGGGCTCGCCCTCCATGGCGATGAAGATGAGCTGCGCGATCCGCCGCCCGGACTCGAGCACGAACGGGGTCGGGCCGAGGTTCTGGAGCTCCAGGGTGATGTTCCCCTCGAAGCCCGGATCGCACCAGCCGGCGAGCGAGTGGTTGATCCACAGCCGTCCGAGCGTCGACTTGAGCTTCAGATCGCAGGCCACGGTGCGCGGGATGCGCACGTACTCGAGGGTGGACGCGAGCACCACCTCGCCGGGGAAGAGTTTCATGTGCCCGGCGCGAAACTCCTCGGGCTCACGGGTCGGGCAGATCCAATGCTCGGAGAGCCGGACGTCGTAGCTCGCCGCGTTGACCAGCGCCGGGTCGTAGGGATCGACGCCTCCGGCCTCGGCCCAGGCGCGGATCCAGCGATCGGGCTTGATCACGGATCGAAGTAGACCGGCGTCGAGAGCTGCTCGCGGTGGATGGTGTCGACGAAGCGGATGATCTGGCGGGTGAGCGACATGAAGAGCGTCGTGGTGCGGTTGCCGCCGCCGAAGAACCGGACGCCGCGCAGCAGCTCGCCGTCGGTCACGCCGGTGCAGGAGACCAGGATCTGCTCGCCCGGCGCCAGGTCCTCGGTGCGATAGATGCGCGTCAGGTCGTGGTAACCGAGCTCGGCCAGGCGGGCCTTCTGGTGGTCGTCGGTGGCCACCAACCGGGCCTGGATCTCGCCTCCCAGGCAGCGCATCGCGGCGGCGGTGATCACCCCTTCCGGGGCACCGCCGATGCCCATCACCGCGTGGACGCCGGTGCCGCGCACCGCGGCGGCGATGCCGGCCGACAGGTCGCCGTCGCCGATCAGCCGGATGCGCGCTCCCGCGCCGCGGATATCGGCGATCAGCTGCTGGTGGCGCGGCCGGTCGAGCACCACGATCGTCAGGTCCTCGACATCGCGGTCGAAACGGCGGGCGAGAGCCCGCAGGTTCTCGATCACCGGCGCGTCGATGTGCACCGAGCCGCGCGCGGTCGGACCGACGATGATCTTCTCCATGTAGGTGTCGGGCGCATGGAGGAGCCCGCCGCGCTCGGCGGCGGCGAGCACCGCCGTGGCGTCCGGAGCGCCGGTGGCGCAGAGATTCGTCCCCTCGAGAGGATCGACCGCGATGTCGACCCCCGGCGCGGTGGGTGATCCCTTGAGGGCGCCGACCTCCTCGCCCACGAAGAGCATCGGCGCCTCGTCCCGCTCGCCTTCGCCGATGACGATGCGACCGGCCATGGGCAGCAGGTCGAGCTCGTGGCGCATCGCTTCGACGGAGACCTGGTCGGACTGGTGCCGGTCGCCCAGTCCCATGGTGTGCGCGGCGGCGATCGCCGCTTGCTCGGTGACGCGGATGAAGTCCTGCTCGAGGATCTGGTCGAGTGCCATCAGCGTGCCGCTCCGCTGGGGACCTTGCGCTTCTTCTCGACCACGATCGGTGGATTGTAGGCCGGAATCCCGGTCACCGCCTCGCCGATCACCAGGCCGTGGATGTCGTGGGTCCCCTCGTAGGTGAAAACCGATTCGATGTTCATCATGTGACGCATGATGGGGTAGTCGTCGACGATGCCGTTGGCGCCCAGGATCTCGCGCGCCAGCTTGGCGCACTCGCGCGCCACCCAGACGTTGTTGCGCTTGCCCATCGAGACGTGGTGCGGCTTGAGCCTGCCGGCCTGCTTCAGCCGCCCCATCTGGAAGGCGAGCAGCTGCCCCTTGGTGATCTCGGTCACCATCCAGGCGAGCTTCTCCTGGACGATCTGATGCGCGGCGATCGGCTGGCCCATGAACTGCACCCGCTGCTTGGCGTACTCGAGCGCCGTCCAGTAGCACTCCATCGCCGCGCCGAGCGCTCCCCAGGCGATGCCGAAACGCGCCTGGGTGAGGCACATCAGGGCGCTCTTCACTCCCTCCGTCTTGGGCAGGAGGTTGGCAGCGGGGATACGGCAGTCGTGGAAACCGAGCTCGGAGGTGGTCGAGGCGCGCAGCGACCACTTGCCGTGCTGGTCGGCGGCGGTGAAACCGGGCGTCCCCTTCTCGACCAGGAAGCCGCGCACCCCGTCGCCGGTCTGCGCCCAGACGACCGCCACGTCGGCGAGCGAGCCGTTGGTGATCCACTGCTTCGCGCCGTTGAGCACCCAGCCGTCGCCCGTCTTGGTGGCCGTGGTCCGCATGCCGCCCGGGTTGGACCCGAAGTCGGGCTCGGTGAGGCCGAAGCAACCGATCGCCCGGCCGGAGCCGAGGAGCGGGATCCAGCGATCCTTCTGCTCCTGCGAGCCGAAGGCGTAGATCGGGTACATCACCAGTCCGCTCTGCACCGAGGCGAAGCTCCGGACGCCGGAGTCACCGCGCTCCAGCTCCTGCATGATGAGCCCGTAGGAGACGTGGTCGAGGCCCGGCAGGCCGTACTCGGCGATGGTCGAGCCGAAGAAGTTCATCTCGGCCATCTCGGGAACCAGGTGGAGCGGGAAGCGCCCCTCGCGGTGGCACTCCTCGATGATGGGCTTGACCTTCTCCTCGACGAAGGCGCGGACCGAATCGCGCACCAACCGCTGCTCCTCGCTGAGCAGTCCGTCGAAATCCATGTAATCGACGCCGGGGAAGCGATTCAAGAGAGGTCCTCCTGGAGGCAGGCTGGAGCGGTCGTCCGGAACGGCGTTCGACCGCCGAGAGCGTAACACAGCGTTCCGCTATGATCCGCGCCATGCCGTCGTTTCCGGGAGGTAGCGCCTACGCCATGGCGAAGGACATCGCCGACGGCTACCTGCTGGTCACCGAACGCACCTATCAGCGTTTCGAAGCTGCGCAGCTCGACCAGCTCGCTTTCGAGATGGACCGAGCGCTGCGCGACATCCGGGGCGATCAGCCGGCGCTCGACGACACGCCGGCGCTGCAGCAGCGCAACCGCAAGATCCAACGCCTGAACGGCGCCCTCGTCATGCTGCGCAGCTACCAGGCGAGATTCCGCGGCCGCGGCGGACCGCCGGCGCGGAGCGGCTGAGCGCCGGTGGAGCTCCTGCGCCTCCTGGGACCGGTCGTCGCCGCGCTCGGCGCCGCCCTTCTCTTCGACCGGATGACGCGCCGGCGCGGCCTCGATCCGCCCGGCTTCGCGCGGCCCGAGCGCCGCGCCGCGGCGCTCGCCCTCCTCGGTTTCGCCTTCTATCTTGCGGTCTTCTCGCCGCTCGGCCAGGTCGGGCGCGCCTTCGCGCCCGACCTCACGCAGCTCGCGTCCTGGCAGCTCTTCGCGCTGCACGTCCTCTTCGTCGCGGCGATCGCCGG
>CAZPZW010000074.1:4183-15370 GCA_964591165.1 uncultured Thermoanaerobaculia bacterium
CATCGCGGCCTCGGCGGGCTTCGTCGAGGAGGCTTTCTTCCGCGGGCTGCTCCAGCCGCGCATCGGCATCGGACTCTCGACCCTCTTCTTCGCCCTCGCCCACCTCTCCTACGATCAGCCGCTGATGCTGGTCGGAGTGACCCTGCTCTCGCTGCTCTACGGCGGGCTGGTGCGCTGGCGGCAGACCATCTGGCCGGCGGTGGTGGCGCATTTCCTGTTCGACGCGATCCAGCTCCTGGTCGTCATCCCGGCCGTCCTCGAGTTCTGGTCGCCAGGCGCCTCGTGAGGCCCGGTCGGCGCGGATCGTTCTGCTAGACTCCGCGCGGAGTCCGGCCATGGCGTCGAGCGAGGAGCGGGAGCTGCATCTGACGATCGGCAGCCGGTTCGAGAACATCGAGCTGGTCCAGGCGGTCGTCGACGACACGCTGCGCGAGATGGGCGCGGAGGAGGATTCCCGCCACTGGATCGGCCTGGCCATCCGCGAGGCGGTGGCCAATGCCATCAAGCACGGCAATCGGCAGCGGCCGGACAAGCAGGTCGACATTCAGGCCTCCCTGGCGCCCGACATCGTCGAGATCCGGGTGAGCGACGAAGGGGGAGGTTTCAACCCGGACCGGGTCAGCGACCCCCTTTCGCCGGAAAACCGCTTCCGCGCCAACGGGCGGGGCATTTTCTACATGCGGAAGTTCATGGACGAGGTGATCTACACCGACCGTCCCGACGGCGGAACGACGGTAACTTTGCGCAAGCGGCTCGCTCCAGCAGCGGGCAACGGGACGCAACGACAGGAGGAGAGGAGATGAAGATCGAGAAGCGTAATCGCGACGGGGTGACCATCCTCGACGTCGAGGGCAAGATCACCATCGGCAAGGGGGACGTGGCCCTGCGCGAAGCGGTGCAAGACGCGCTCTCCGCGGGAGCGACCAAGCTGCTGATCAACCTGGCTGGCGTCAGCACGATCGATTCCTCCGGGGTGGGCGAGCTGGTGAGCTCGTTCACCACGGTGACCAATCGCGGTGGACGGCTGAAGCTCCTCAACCTGCCGCCCAAGGTCAACGACATCCTGCAGATCACGCAGCTGATCACGGTCTTCGAGACGCACGACAACGAAGACGAAGCGGTCCGTTCCTTCTGACCTGAACCCCGCCACGCCCGCAGAAGCCGCCGTCCTCGATCCGCGCCTCGCCCGACTCGCGGCGCGGGTCGAGGAGCGCCTTCCGGCGCTCCTGCCGTCGCCCGGGGAGAGCCCGGGACAAGTCGCCGAAGCGATGCGTTACGCCGCGCTCGCTCCCGGCAAGCGCATCCGCCCCGCTCTCACCCTCGCGGTCGCCCAGATCCTGGGGCGCGCCGACGAGCCGACGCTCGACGTCGCCTGCGCGGTCGAGCTGGTGCACTGTTGTTCGCTCGTGCTCGACGACCTCCCGGCGATGGACGACGCGACATTGCGCCGCGGACGGCCGACCGTGCATCGCCGATTCGGCGAATCGACCGCGCTGCTCGCCGCCTTCGCGCTGCTCAACCGCGCCTACGGCCTGCTCGCCGAGGCGACGCAGCGCCTTCGCCTGGGGCGCTACGGCCCGGAGGATCTCGCCCATCACCTCGCCGCGGCGATCGGCACCGACGGCCTGATCGGCGGCCAGGCGCTCGATCTCGCGAGCCGTCCGGACGCGGTGTCGCTCGCCCAGCTCGAGCTCACCCACAGCCGGAAGACCGGTGCGCTGTTCGTCGCCGCCGCCGAGCTCGGAGCGATGGCCGCCGACGCGCGGCGCCGCGAGCTCGAGGCGATCGGGCGCTACGCTAAGAACCTCGGCCTCGCGTTCCAGATCGCGGACGACCTGCTCGACGTGCAAGCCTCCGCTGCCGAGGCCGGCAAGGACGTCGGCCAGGATCGCGGCAAGGCGACCTTCGTCGGACTGCTGGGCGTCGAGGGCGCCCGCGCCCTGGCCGACGAGTTGCTCGCCTTCGCGTGCGAATCTCTCGCCTCCTTCGGCGCGCGCGCCGCCGCCCTCGTCGCGCTGGCCGACTTCGTCAAGGGCTACGGCCGGAAGTGAGGAACTCGGGCGAGCTCGAGCTGGCGCGGCGCGAGCTGCAGCGCCTGGGTTACCTCTCGCATCGGGTCGAGCGTTTCCTGCTCCAGGATGCCCTGCAGCCGAGCGGGCCGTCGCGCGCTCTCCTCTCGCTCGCGCTGCGCGTCGGGGCGTTGGTCGGCGCGTTGCTCGCGCCGGTGAACGCGTTGGCGATCGCCGCCGCCAACCGCGTCTTCGACGCCTCGCCGTTCGATCTCCTGCCGCTCACCCTCCATCTCTTGCCGCCGCTCGTCGTCGGCGCGGGGCTCGGGTTCGGCGTGGTGGTCGCCGGCTTCCTCGCCGCGCTCAAGCTCTTCCCGGGGCGCAGCCTCGAGGGGTTGATCCTGGGCGTCGCCTTCGCCTTCACCGGCCTGCTGGTGGGCGCCGCGCTCTGGCGCTCCCGCGAGCTGCTGCTCGGACTGCCGCTCTGGCAGCGCGGGGTGGTGGCGGTCCTCCTGCCGCTGCTCGCGGCGGGGATCGCCAAATTGCTGGCCAACGGGTTGCTCTCGATCGCCATCCGCCTCACCCGCATGACCCCGCGCGATCGGCTGGTGCCGCGGCGCTTCCTCGTCGGGGCGCTCGGCGGCAGCTTCGCGCTGCTCGCCGCAGCGGCGCTGCTCCTGCCGGCGAGCGGCGCCGTGGCAGCGCCGGTCGCCTTGCCCGAGGCGGCGGGAGACTCCGTGCTGCTGGTCGGCGTGGACGGCGTGCTCGCCGAGGAGCTCGACTACCTGCTGGCGCGCGGCGATCTGCCCGCCACCGCGGCGTTGGTCGCCGAGGGCGGCGCGGTGGTGAGCTACGCTCGCGATCCCGAGCTCGAGCCGGCCGAGTTCTGGACCAGCGTCGCGACCGGGGTCGACGGGCGCCGCCACGGCGTGCGGGCGCTCGACAGCTTCCGCCCGCTGGGCGTAGCGACGCCGCTGGCGCGCAGCGGTCCCTGGCGCCACTACTGGAACTGGATCGAGCGGCCGCTCGGCCTGGCCGAGTATCGCCCGCTGCTCGCCAGCCGGCGCTCGGCCTTCGCCGTCTGGGAGCTGGCCGCGCGGGGCGGGGCCTTCACCCTCGCTGCCAACTGGTGGTCCACCTATCCGGCCGAGAGCTCGGGCGGGCTGGTCGTCGCGCATGGCGGCTATCAGCTGTTGCGCGCCGGGAGCGCCGGTGCGGTGGCCCCTGCGGCGCGAGCGAGCGAGCTCGCGGCGCTCGCCGGCCGGATCGACGCCGGGCCGTTCGCGGGAGTGCTCGCCGCCGCGGTGCCGCCGCGCCTCGGCAACGAGGCGCTGGCGCGGGCGTTCCTCCCCGACCGCTTCTATCGCGAGCTGGTGCGTCGCGAAGCCTCGGCTGCGCCGCGCGTCGTAGCGCTCTATCTGCCGGCGCTCGATCTGGCCGCCGAGGGGTGGCTGGGAGGCGACGTGGCGCTCGCCGACCTCGTCCGCCGGCAGCTCGCGGAGACCGACCAGCTGCTGGGCGAGCTCCTCCCGCGGTTCGGCACCGCGATCGTCCTCTTCGACCCGGGGCGGCGTCGGCAGGGGACCGGCCGGGCCCTGCTCTGGCGGAGGGGGTGCCGCGCCGCGCCGGCCGGCGAAATCGCCCCGACGGCGGTCGCCGCGACGCTGGCGCGCGCCCTCGGGCTCGCGCAGAGCCGCGAGTTGCCGTCGCCGATCGCGCTCTGTTCGTGGGCGGAGCCGCCCGCGGTGGTCCCGGGTTATGGCCTGCGCGCGCCGCGCGGCGAGCAGCCGGGCGCTGGACAGGACTACCTGGAGAATCTGCGTTCGCTGGGTTATCTCTGAAGCGGGGTGCGACGGATCAGTGCTGCGACCAGCGGTCCGCGTCGCCGCTCTCGAAGTCGTCGCTGAACAGCTGCTCGCCAGGGGCCGCAGGCTGCGGGCTGGCGGCCAGCTGCTCGCTCTGCGGGGCGGGCGCGCTGGTGCGCTGCCGCATCGCCTCGACTCCGAGGAGGGCGAGAAGGAGCGCCGCGGCGACGCCGAGCCAGCGGGAGCGATGTCCCGCCGGGCGCGCCGTTTCCGGCTGGGCGCGCCGCGTCCTCCGATCGCGCAGCGCGACCAGATCCGCGACTTCCTGCCGGAGCTGGTCATCGTCCGCCAAGCGCGCGGCGAACGCCGCTGCGGCGTCTGCATCCAGGCGTCCATCGACGGCCGCTTCGAGCAGCTCGTAGGAGGGTGGTTCCTCCCACCGCGCTGCCCGCGCCAGCTGTCCGCGCAGGGCTGCGGCGAGCGCCGCTTGGGAGGCGGCGCGCGCTGCCAGATCGGCGATCGGGACGTCCTGGGGTTCGTGGCGCTCCATTCTTGCCCTCATTCCCTGCAGATGCGAAAAGTCGTCGCCGGTTACCGCCGGCCGCCGGCGGGACTCTCGTGGCGCCGCATCCGGCGCCCCAACCGCTCCCGGGCGCTCTTTCGTAAGTTGATGACCTGCCTCTGGTTGAGCCCCAGGAGGGCGGCGATCGCTTGGTCCTCCAGGGGGAGCCGGTCCCAGATCTCGGCGAGCTCCGGGTCGGAGAGCTCGAGGCGGCGCGCGACCTCGCTGCGGCTGGCCACTCCGGAGATCGGAAGGAGAGCCAGGAGATCGCGTCCGCTCGAGTCCCGGAGGTTGAGCAGCAGGGCGACCCGTTGGCCGCGCGGCAGCTCGACCACCTCCCGCCAGAGGAGGACCAGGAACTGGCGGTCGGCGAGCTGTCTCTCGGCGTCCGGGCGCTCCTCGGCGAGGTCGATGCCGCCGTTCTCCTCGCCGTCGCCGGTGAGTGAGACCGGTTGCTGGTCGCGCACGCCGCGCAGCTCGGCGACCGCCGCCAGGAGCTCGCGGAAGCGCCACGGGGCGCCGCGCCAGAGCAGTAGCCGGCGCAGCAGCTCGACGAGCTCGAGCTCGCTGGCCGGGCGCTCCAGGCCGAGCGCCGTGGCGGTCGGCGTCCCTCCGGCCGCAGGCGGCTCGGCGGGAGGTTGCTCGCGCCAGCCCTCGAGGCCGCAGCGCAGGCCGTCCGCCCCCTCCCAGAGCGCCAGCCCGGGAACGTGGCGCAGCAGGTAGCGCAGCTGGTTGTCGAGCCGGGTGCGCTCGGGGTAGCGGCGTCGGAGATGGGCGCGGCAGGCGTTGAGCGCCGTCGTCGCGGCATAGGCGCGCAGGTTCTCGATCTCGGTCTCCGGGTCGCGGGCGAGCCAGGCCTGAAGGCGTTCGGTGAGGCCCAACATGGCGTTGCCGTGGATCTCCTCCTGGTCGGCGGGCGGCAGCTCGGCGAGCTGGGCGCGGATCGTCCGCCAGAGGACCGGAGAAGCCTCCTCGAGCAGAAGCCGGCCGAGCTCGTCGCGCGCCGCATCCGCGGCGAGAGTGCGCAGCCGGGCGAGGCTCGGATCGGTCGGCGAGGCGCTCATGGCCGTGCCGCGGACCGCCCGGCGGCGATCAGCAGGAGGGTTGCTCCACCGGCGATCGCTGCTCCGGAAACGAAAGCCACCCGCGCTCCGGCCCACTGCCAGAGCGCGCCGAACGCGAAGCTCGCGAGGAAAGCGCCGAGGCCGGTCGTCAGGTGGTAGGCGCCGAGCGCCGACCCGGCGCCCGTGCGGCCGCCAGCGAGCTCGACCACCAACGCCCGCTCGGCCCCTTCGGTGAGCCCGTAGAACAGGGCATAGGCGGCGAGCAACGGCAGGAACCAGGCAATCGTCGGCGCGAAGGCGAAGCCCAGGTAGACGGCGGCGTAGATCGCCCAACCGAAGCCGATCGCCCGTCGCCGGCCGAGCCGGTCGGCGAGTCGGCCACCGGGCACCGAGGCGAGCCACTTGACGGCGTGGAAACCCGACCAGAGCAGGGTGAGGCCGATCGCCGAGGCGCCGAGATCGGCGGCGCGCAACAGCAGGAAGGCGTCGCTGGCGTTGCCCAGCGCGAAGAGGAAGAAGGCGGCGAGCGAGGCGCGCAACCGAGTCGGCAGGGGAGCGGCAGAGGGCGACGGGGCGGCCCCGGAAGCGACCCGCCGCGGTGTTGCCCGCTCGGGCGGCAGACCCAGCGCGACGGTGAGGAAGCCGAGCGCGGCGGGCAGGGTGGCGAGCAGGAAGACGAGGCGCAGGTCGCCGGGCGCGAGCCAGAGCACCAAGGCGGCGGCGAGCGGGCCGAGCGCGGCGCCGAGATGATCGAGGCCGCGGTGAAAGGCGAATGCGTAGGCCCGCCGCTCGGACGGCGCGGCAGCGGCGATCAGCGCGTCGCGGGGCGCGGTGCGCAGCCCCTTGGCCACCCGGTCGAGCAGGCGGAGGCCGACCACCTGCCAGGTCGCCAGGGCGAGGGCGAGCAGCGGCCGGGTCGCCGCCGAGAGGCCGTAGCCCGAAGCGACGAAGGGCTTGCGTCGGCCGAGCCGGTCGCTCGCCCGCCCGGCCCACCCCTTGAGCAGCGCGAGCACCCCCTCGGCGCCCGACTCCATGGCGCCGAGCAGGGCGGGTCCGCCGCCCAGGGCGGCGAGGAAGCCGGGCAGCAGCGGGTAGACCATCTCGCTCGCGACGTCCTGAAAGAACGAGGCGGCACCCAGCCGGCGCACGGTCGGCGGGAGATCGGCGCCGGCATAGCTGCCGGCAAGCGGCGAGCGCGAGGAGTCCACCTGCGGCGGATTATCCCTCGGCGGCGCGCGCTCGCGCCGCGCCGGCCGCGGGGCCGCGGCTCAGTACCATTCGAGGAGCGAAACGCCGAAGCCGAGATAGGTCGCCTCGTGGTTGTAGTCGATCAGGCTCTCGCCGCTGCCGTGGAAGAGCTCGACCCGGCCGCGCAGGTTGCGGTGGATGGGGAAGGCCCACTCGAGTCGCACGCCGCCGTGCGAGCGATCGCCGCCGCGCAGCGAATGATGGGCGGTCAGGGCGAGCTCGTGATGCCGCACCCGGCGGATCAGCTGCAGGTCGCCCCGGCCGGCGTAGTCCTCGAGATCGGGGTTGTCGTCCTCGTCGCGCTCCTCGTGGATCCGCCACCAGGGGCGCAGCGTCAACGTCCAGCCCGGGCGCTCGAAGCCGACGGCACCGATCACCCGGTTCCAGCTGCGCGAGCGCGGATTCTCCCGGCCGTTCGACTGGTGATTGAGGCCGAGCGCGAGCAGTCGTCCGTCCCAACCGAGCAGGCGATAGCGGGTGGCGAAGACGAGCAGCGCCTCGGGCTCGTAGTTGGTCTCGCGGAACGGACGCGAGATCTCCTGCGAATAGACCTGCCAGCGGGACGATTGGGTGTAGCCGAACCAGAGGTCCCCCCGGTCCTGGTAGATCCCCTGCCAGAGCTTGGTCTTGAAGCTGACCTGGAACTTGGCCTCGATGTCCTCGAGCCCTTCCGGCTCGGTCACCTGGTGGTCGGGCGCCGGGCTCTGCGGAAGCTGGTTCGGGGCGCTCGACCAGAAGGCCGGCAGCAGGTAGATCGGCTTGTAGGCGCGGAGGTTGAAGACCCCCAGCTTCGAGGCGGAGTCGAGCTCCCAGCGGCTGTCGAGCAGCGAGCGCACCGGCGTCGATCCCGGCCAGGGACTCGCCTCGGGCAGCGCTGTCGATCTGGGTGCGGGGGGCCCGACGAAGTCCGCGGAGGGCACAGCCGCGGGCGGAGAGTCCGAGGCGTCGGTGCCGGGCGTGGCGGCCGGTGGCGCCTCGTCGCCACTCAGCTCGGCCTGGCGGAAGAACAGGTCGTAGCAGGCGAGGCGCAGCGAGTCGCTCTCGATCGCGGCGCAGGCCTCGGGCGCGGCGGCGGCGGGTGGCACCTCGCCGGCTGGCTCTTGCGCGACAGCCGGCGGTCCGAGGGTCGTCGCGAGCCACAGACCGGACAGGACCAGTGGCTTTGCTAGGATCTCGCGTCTCACGCGTCTTCGGGTGGACAAGTTATCACGCCGCCCGCGCGCACGTTCCCTTCCCGCCGCAGCCGCGGCGGATCCTCAAGGAGCTCGCAAGTCGATGCCCACGGGTCGCACGAAGTCTCTCTCTGCAGCCGCTCTCCTCGTCCTCGGTTTCACGTCGTTCGCTCTCGCCGCGCCGCCGCGCGAACGGGTGGTGGTGCTCGGCTTCGACGGCGTCGACGCAAGGATGACCGAGCAGTGGATGGCGGACGGGAAGCTGCCGAACCTGGCGAAGCTCCGCGCCGAGGGGACCTTCGCGCCGCTGCGCTCGACCGTCCCGTCGCAGACTCCGGTTTCCTGGTCGACCTTCTCGACCGGGTTGAATCCCGGGCGGACGGCGATTTTCGACTTCCTGAAGCGCGACACCGCGACCTATCGGCCGAGCTTCGCGGCCTTCGACGAATCGACCAAGCCTTTCCTCTTCGGCGAGCGCAACGCGCTTGCCACGGCTGGATTGGCGGCCCTCGCGACGTTGCTCGTCGGATTCCTGGTTGGAAAGCTGTTGCGGCTAGGGGCGCGTGGCGCCGGGTTCCTGGGGTTGGCGCTGGCGCTCGCGGGCGGCGTCGGCGGCTGGTGGGTGGGCTCGACGATGCTCCCGACGTCGGTGCCCTCGGTGATCAACCGGCGGCAGGGGGATCCCTTCTGGAAAGTCCTCGGCGGGGCCGGCAAGAAGGTGCGCGTGATGCGCATGCCGGTGACCTTCCCGCCGGAGCCCTTCGAGCACGGTGAGATGCTCTCCGGGCTGGGCACCCCCGACCTCTCGGGGCGCATCGGCAAACCCTTCTACTTCACCTCGGAGCTCTTCTTCCAGCCGAAGACCGGCAACGAGATCTCGATCGAGATCGTCGAGCTCGAGGACAACAAGGGGACGGTCGCGACCGAGATCAAGGGGCCGCCCAACAAGCTCTTCCCCGAGCAGTCGGACTACATCCGCATCCCGATGACGATCGAGGTGGCGCCCGACAAGTCGCGCCTCGGCATCGAGGTCTCGGGGGCGAAGCTCTCGCTCGCGGCGGGGGAATGGAGCCCCTGGGTGCGCTTCGTCTTCCCCTTCAACCCGCTGATCAAGCTCTCCGGCATCGGCCGCTTCCGCGTCCTCTCGATCGAGCCCGAGGTGCGCATCTACCTCTCGCCAATCCAGTTCGATCCCTCGCGGCTGCCGCCGATCCTCGACGTCACCGCGCCGCGCGGCTTCGCGGCCGAGCTGGTCCGCCGCTTCGGCCTGTTCAAGACCATCGGCTGGATGATCGACACCTGGTCGATCAAGGGGGGGACGATCGACGACGACGTCTTCTTCGAGGACACCGACTTCACGGTGGCCGCCGACGAGAAGATCGTCGAAGGGCTGCTCGCCGACGACTGGGACGTCTACGTGCACTACTTCGAGTTCACCGACCGGGTGCAGCACGTGATGTGGCGCCACATCGATCCGCAGCATCCGCTCTACACGCCGGAGGGCGCCGCCAAGTACGGCGGCTCGATCGAGCGCGCTTACCGCCAGATGGACGAGATCGTCGGCCGGGTGATGGCCAAGATGCCTGCCGACGCGACGCTCTTCGTGGTCTCGGACCACGGCTTCGCGCCCTGGCGGCGGACGATGAACTACAACACCTGGCTGGCGCGCGAGGGCTACCTGGTGCTCAAGGGGGAGAGCGAGGAGCGCGCCAATCTCGAGGCGCTGTTCGATCAGGGGCAGTTCTTCCAGAACGTCGACTGGTCGAAGACGCGCGCCTACGCGATGGGGCTGGGCAACATCTACCTCAACCTGCAGGGGCGGGAAGGGCAGGGCATCGTGAAGCCGGGCGAGGAGTACTCGAAGCTGGTCGCCGAGCTCAAGGAGCGGCTGCCGCAGTTCGTCGACCCGGAGACCGGCGAGCATCCGGTGGCCTACGTCTTCACCCGCGACGAGGCCTACGGCACCTACGACCCGGCGCTCATCCCGGATCTCTTCCCGTCGAACGCCTCGGGCTACCGGGTCGGCTGGCAGGACACCCTGGGGATCGTCGCCAAGCAGGTCGTCGAGCCCAACCTCGACGTCTGGAGCGCCGACCACTGCTCGGTCTACCCGCCGCTCGTGGACGGCGTCATCTTCTCCAACCGCAAGCTCTCGACCGACCCGCAGCCCTACATGGCCGACGTCATGCCCACTCTCCTCGCCCTCTACGGCGTCGCGCCCCCGACGAACCTCGACGGGCGGAGCCTGCTCGTCGAGGCGAAGTAGCGCGAACGTGGGTCCTGCATCGGATCCCCCGGCTCGCCGATCCGGCGAGTATTGGGACCGGGTGGCGGCGGGCGAGCTGCCCGACGACGTCCGTTATTGGCTCGGTGTGCTGCCGGTGCGGCGGTGGGTCAACCGGCGGATGACGGGGAATCCGGACAAGCTCTACATTCAGCACTTCCTCGAGAGCCTGCGCGCGCGCTGGCCGCTGCCGCGGGCGCTCTCGATCGGCTGCGGAGGGGGGGACCTCGAGCGCGGCGTGGTCGGGCTCGGGGCGGTCGCCGCGATCGAAGGGAGCGACGTCGGCGAGGGCTCGATCCGCATTGCCCGCGAAGCCGCCGAGCGCGAGGGGCTCGCCGACCGGGTGAAGTACACCGTCTCCGACGCGGCGAGCCATCTCGAGCGGCTGCTCGCGGCAGGCGAGCGGTTCGATCTCGTCTTCTTCCACGGCGTGCTGCACCATCTCGCCGACCTCGAGGTGGTGATCGACCGCGCGGCGCGGCTGCTGCGCGAGTCGCCGCGCGGGCTGATCTACATCGACGAGTACATGGGGCCGTCGCGCCTCCACTGGACGCCGGAGGACCTGGGCTTCGCGAGCGGCCTCTTCGCGCGCGTCCCGGTGCGCTTCCGGCGGACGCCCGAGGTCCTGCCGCCGATCGCGATGGAGGATCCGACCGAGATGATCCGCTCCGACGAGATCGAGCGCGTAGTGCGCGAGCGGCTCGAGGTCGTCGAGTGGATGCCCTACTACGGCAACGTCCTCAACCCGCTGGTCTGCTCGATTCGGGGCAGCGCGCTCGAGGAGCCCGAGGTGGCGCGCGTCCTCGAGGACGCCATGGCCCTCGAAGATTGGCTGATCGAGCGCCGCTTGGTCGCGCCGCTCTACGCGGCCTGCGTGGCGCGCGCGAAAGTGGCCTGACCGGGCGAGTTATCCTCCAGGGATGGCTCGCTGGCTCCCGGCGCTGCTGCTCCTCGTGGCCTCGGCCCTCCTCGCCCAGGAGGCGCCGCGGTCGGTGGCGGCGCGGGAGAGCGAGCTCGAGGGGATTCGCGGCGAGATCGCGCGG
>CAZPZW010000075.1:0-15135 GCA_964591165.1 uncultured Thermoanaerobaculia bacterium
CAGGGACGCACCTCCTCAAGGGGTACGGGTTCACGGCAAGCGGCGCGGATCACGGGGTGATCGCGGCGACGGTGCAGAACACGTACGTGAGCGGAAGACTGGACAATTCTCCTCTCGTGCTCGACACGTCGCAGACGTCGATACCTCCTGATAGGTTCATGCTCTTCTGGGTCAAGCACATCGAACCGCGCGGGGAGTTCTACACGAATTTTTCTTCGCAAGGGAATATCCGGCTGATCCCCGGAGTGATACCGTCAGCATCGATTTTGTACGACAACTCCACCACGGATGCAGACCTCACCTGGACGACGCCCTTCCCTGACCCGTGAGCCACGGCCGCCGCCGCGTGGCTGTTGCATCCTCCCATCTTCCGCGATAGAGTAAGGCGTGAGGTAAGGAATCTGCCCATGCCCACCGCCACGCTCACTTCGAAGGGACAGGTGACCATTCCGAAGCCGGTGCGCGACGCGCTGGGGCTCGCGACCGGAGACCGGGTCGAGTTCGCGCTCGGCGCCGACGGCGAGGTGCGCCTCGAGGTTCGGCGGCGGCAAGCGCGCGATCTCGCGGGGCTCCTGCAACGGAAGGGACAAAAAAGGCTCTCCCTCGCCGAGATGGATGCGGCAATCGCCCGGGCGGTCGCGGGCGGGCGATGAGGGGGCTCGACACCAACCTCCTCGTTCGCTTCCTGGTGCGCGACGACGAGCCGCAGTTCCGGCGCGCCTCCCGGCTCCTGGCCCGGCTCGAGGCCGGCGGCGAGGAGGCCCGGGTCGACACCATCGTGCTCTGCGAGCTCGCCTGGGTGCTGCGCGCCGGCTACGGCCGGAGCCGAGTGGAGATCGCGGCGGCGCTCGAAGCGCTGCTCGATGCGGCGCCGTTCGCGATCGACGAGCGCGAGCTCGTCCGCCAAGCGGTCGAGCGCTTCCGCGCCGGGAAGGGGGACTTCTCGGACTACCTGCTCGGCCTGCGCAACCAGCGCGCCGGCTGCCGCGACACCGCGACCTTCGATCGCAAGCTCAAGCCGGCCGACGGCTTCGCCGCGCCCTGAGCGTGGTCGCCGCGCGCTCGCGCCGAGGAAGGGAGCGGGCGCGCCGGTAGCCAGAGCATCCCACCCGAAAGGGTGGCGCCGGCAACCTCTCCCGGATCTACCTTCGAGGCAGCCCGACAACGGCACAACCAGGGCAACCTGGTGTCGCAAAGCCACGGGTCCTCCTCTCGTCCACGGGACCGCCGAGCTGCCGAAGGCCGGGGACCGGCGCCTTCGCAGCGCCGGCTCCCCACCCGGCGGGGGGCATCTCCGCCCTCCAGAGAGGAGCGAGCATGAACAGGTTCCTTGGTCGACTGCTGGCCCTGACCGCGGCGCTGGTGCTCGTCGCCGCGCCCGCGGCGAACGCGGACAAGAAGTACGGCCTCGCCTCGCTATCGGGCGAGTACCACTTCACGCTGGTCGAGATCGCCGTGACCAGCGACCTGCCGCCCCTGACGATCTACTGCAACGGCTATGGCCGGATCGTCTTCGACGGCGCCGGCGGCGCCGAGATCACCAGCGGCTATGGCCTGTGCAGCAACGGCGACGAGGTGGTCGTTCCGTCGACCTTCACCTACAGCGTGGCGGAAGACGGGGAAGTCATGCTGACCGACGAGGACGGTTCGGCGACGCACTGCCAGATCGCCGACCGTGGGGCGCTTCTGCTCTGCGACGGCACTGGCGGTCCCGACGGCGCGCCGCCCGCGGAGCGCGTCATCTGGCTGGCCACCGCGGCGAAGCTGTAGTCCGGACGCCTCGCCGCCCTCGTCACCGGGGTTCGAGAGACGCCGCCGCGGCCGACGCTCGACCGGGAGCCGGAGGGGGCGCACCCTCCGCCGTATACTCTCCCTCGCATGCCTCGTTCCCCTCGTGACGTCGCCCGCCAGGTGCTGGAGATCGAGTCTGCCGCCCTGCGCGGGCTACTGCCCCAGCTCGACGAGTCGTTCGACCGCGCGGTCGAGGCGATTCGCGCCGCGCCCGGGCGAGTGGTCTGCACCGGCATGGGCAAGAGCGGCATCGTGATGCAGAAAGTCGCCGCGACGCTCGCCTCGACCGGCACCCCGGCCTTCTTCCTCCACCCCGCCGAGGCGATCCACGGCGACCTCGGCATGGTCGTCGAAGGGGACATCGTGCTCGCTGCCTCCTACTCCGGCACGACCGAGGAGCTGCTGCGCCTGGTCGAGATCCTCCGCCGGCTCGGCGTGCCGCTGATCGCGATGACCGGCAACGCCGCCTCGCCGATCGCTCGCGCCGCCGATCTCCACCTGCCCGCGGCGATCGACAAGGAGGCCTGTCCGCTCAACCTCGCCCCCACCGCATCGACGACCGCGACCCTCGCCCTGGGCGACGCGCTCGCCATGGCGCTGCTCGAGTCGCGCGGCTTCACCCCCGAGGACTTCGCCCGCCTCCACCCCGGGGGGCAGCTCGGCAAGCGACTGCTGCGCGTCGAGCAGCTCATGCACGCCGGCGAACGCCTGCCGGCGGTCCGGAGCTCGGCCTCGATGCGCGAGGCGATCTACGAGATGTCGAAGAAGGGGCTGGGCATCACCGGCGTCACCGACGACGAGGGCAAACTGGTCGGCGTGATCTCGGACGGCGACCTGCGGCGCCTGCTGGAGAAGGACGAAGGGCTGCTCCAGCGCACCGCCGGCGAGTGCATGAAGCGCGGGCCGCGCACCATCTCGGGCGACGAGCTCGCGCCGGCCGCCCTGCACGTCATGGAGGAGAACCGGATCACCTCGCTCTTCGTCTGCGATGCCGGCGGGCGCCTGATCGGGATCGTCCACCTGCACGATCTCTGGGGCCTCGAGCTCTTCTGACCGCGGCCCGAGCGATGCGCGAGCCCATCCCGATCCATCGCAGCTGGACAGCGGAGCTCGACGAGCGCGCCCGGCGCCTGCGCTGGCTGCTGCTCGACGTCGACGGGGTGCTCACCGACGGTCGCCTCTGGTTCTCGGCCGAGGGCGAGGCGATGAAGAGCTTCGACGTGCGCGACGGCCTCGCGGTGCAGCTCGCCCGCCGCGCCGGTCTCGAGGTCGGCATCCTCTCGGCACGCTCGAGCCCGGTCGTAACGCGCCGCGCCGCCGATCTCGGACTAACCGAAGTGCTCCAGGGCGAGGACGACAAGCTCCGCGCCTTCGAGCAGCTGCTCGCCCGACACGCTCTGGCGCCCGACCAGGTGGCCTACCTCGCCGACGACCTGCAGGACCTCGCGGTGCTCGGGCGCTGTGGGCTGCCGGCGTCGCCCGCCGACGCGGTGGCCGAGGTGCGCGCGCGGGTGCTCTATGTCACCGAGGCAGCCGGCGGCCGCGGCGCGGTGCGCGAGTTCGTCGAGCGGCTGCTCACGGCGCGCGGCGCCTGGAGCGGGATCGTGGCGGGCTGCGCGGGGAGCGAGGAGCCGGACGATTCCTGAGCCCGGCCCGTCGCGCCCCTCCCGACCCTCCCGCCGGGCTCGCGCGGCGCTCTTCGCCCTCCTCACCCGGCTGTTCGATCTCTATCCCGGCCGCGCCGGTTGGCGGCAGGCGCAGCGCTTCGGTCGCGCCCTCGGCGCCGTGGGCTGGCTGCTGTCGCGGCGCGACCGGCGGCGCGCGCTCGATCACCTGACGATCGCCTTCCCCGGGCTCTCCCCGGGCGAGCGCACCGCGCTCGCCCGCGCCTGCTTCCGTCACCTCGGCGAGATGCTGGGCGAGGCCTTTCACCTGCGCCACGCCAGCGCCGCGGCGCTCGAGCGCCTCGTCCGGCTGGAAGGCTGGGAACAGGTGGCAGCGGCGCGCGCCTCCGGCCGGCCGATCCTGATCCTCACCGGCCACTGCGGCAACTGGGAGCTCCTCGCGGCGCTGCTCAACGTGCGCGGCCTCGGTATGGCGGTGGTGGCGCGCGAGCTCGAGGACCAGGGCCTGCAGGCTTCGCTCCTCGGCCTGCGCCAGCGCTTCGGCACCCGCACCATCGTGCGCGGCACGCCGGGTGCGGCCCGCGAGCTGCTCAAGACGCTGCGCGGCGGCGGCGCCCTCGGGATGTTGATCGACCAGGACACCAAGGTCGACGGGGTCTTCGTCGACTTCTTCGGGCGGCCGGCCTACACGCCGGTGGGCGCCGCCGAGCTCGCGGCGCGCTTCGGTGCGGTGGTCCTCCCGGCCTTCATCGAGCGGCTGGGCGACGGCACGCATCGGGCGCGCATCGAGGCGCCGCTGGACCTGGCGGGCGATCCCGTCGCGGCGACTGCCGCGATGACTCACCGCATCGAGGCGCAGATCCGGCGCGTCCCGGAACAGTGGGTCTGGATCCACCGCCGCTGGCGGCGGCGGCCCTGAGCTAGCTAGCTGCGGCGCGCCTGGCGCCGCGCGTCACCACCCACGCCGCGGCGGTCCCCAGGAGGTAGAGCGCGATCGTCGGCACCGCGAACAGGCAGAGGTTCACGATGTCGGAGGTCGGCGTGATGATCGCCGCCACGACGAAGATGACCAGCACCGCCCACCGGAAGTTGCGCATCAGGAAGCCCGGCGTGACCAGGCCGATCTTGGCGAGCAGGACGATCACGATCGGCAGCTCGAACATGAGCCCGAGGCCGAGCATGATGGTGAGCATGAAGCCGTAGTAGCGGTCGGCGGTGATCAGCGGCGTGAAGTCGCCGCCCATCTGGAGCAGGAAGCGGACCGCGAACGGGAAGGCGACGAAGTAGGCGAACGCACCGCCGGCGACGAAGAACGACCAGCCGCCCACCACGAAGGGCGCTGCCCAGCGGCGCTCCTTGGGATAGAGACCGGGCGAGATGAACCCCCAGACCTGATGCAGGATCACCGGGAAGGCGAGGAAAGCGCCGGCCATCAGCGCGGTCTTGAAGTAGAGCAGGAAGGGATCGGTGACGCCCAGGAAGGCGAGCTTCTGCCCGGGCGGCAGAAGGCCCATCTGGTAGATCGGACGCGCGAAGAAGCGACAGATCTCCGGCGCCCAGCTGAAACAGGCGATCACCGCGACGAGCAGGGCGACGAGACAGCGGAGGATGCGCTGGCGCAGCTCCTCGAGATGCTCGAGCAGGGACATGCGCGGCAGCTCCGGGGGGGCGGTCGCCGCGCCGCCAGGCTCGGAAGCGCCGGGCCGCGCGACGCTCACGCGCGGTCGGCGCCGCCGGGCGCCGCAGGATCGACTGCCGGCGACGGCGCCGGAGGCGCCGCCGCGGTGGCGGCAGGCTCGGCGAGCGGAGCCACGGCGGGCGCGGGGACCGCAGCGACGGTCGATGCGGGGGCCGAAGTGGGCGGCGCGAGGCCCAACGGACCGATCGGCTTGGGTCGCTTCTGGGCCTCGTCCTCGAGCGAGATCTCCGACTCGATGGTCCGTTTGAGGTCGGTGGTGGCGCGGCGAAAGTGCGCCATCCCCTTGCCGATCGTCCGGCCGACCTCCGGAAGACGCTTCGGTCCGAAGATCAGCAGGGCGAGCACCAGGATGAACAACATCTCCGGAAAACCGAGAGGGCCGAACATCGTCGCTCCGGGCGAATCATCGGCCCCGGCGCGGAGCCCTGTCAAGGCGGCTTGCGGCCGGTCGGCACGCGAATCGCATGCTAGGATGCGCGCCGTGCGTCGCCCCTGGCGGACTGCCGCCATCGCCCTCTTCCTCGCGCTCACTCTGGCCGGCGGTTTCGCGGGCCGGCAGCTGCTCGCCGTCACCGACGCGACGCGCGAGAACCTCCGTCTCTACAGCGAGTTGCTGCAGGCCGCCCGGCAGCGCTACGGCGGCGAGGTGAGCTATCGCGATCTGGTCTACTCCTCGATCTACGGCATGTTGCGGGTCCTCGATCCGCACACCAGCTTCCTCTCCCCCACCGCCTACACGTCGATGCGCGAGAAGCAGCAGGCGAGCTTCTTCGGTCTCGGCATCCTGGTCGGACTGCGCAACGGGCGCCTGACCGTGATCACCCCGATCGAGGGGACGCCGGCGTCGCGCCTCGGGATCCGCGCCGGAGACGTCATCCAGAAGATCGAGGACGAATCGACCGAGAAACTGTCGCTCGACGAGGCCGTGTCGCGTCTCAAGGGGCCGAAGGACACCCAGGTGCGCATCACCATCGTGCGCGTCGGGCTCGAGGAGCCGCTGGAGATGACGGTGACGCGGGCCGAGATCCCGCAATCGACCGTGCGCTACGCCTACATGCTCGACGCGGAGACCGGTTATCTCTCGATCAGCGACTTCACGCGCTCGACCAGCAGCGAAGTCGAGCGGGCGCTCGACAAGCTGCGGGCCGCCGGCATGAAGCGCCTGCTGCTCGACCTGCGCAACAACGGCGGCGGACTGCTCGACCAGGCGGTGGACGTCTCGGACCAGTTCCTGCCCAAGGGGGCGACCATCGTCGAGACGCGCGGACGCACGCGCGACTCGGCGCAGGCCTTCACCGCCGACGGGTCGCACGCCGCGCTCGACCTGCCGGTGATCGTCTTGGTCAACAGCGGCACCGCCTCCGCCGCCGAGATCCTCTCGGGAGCGATCCAGGATCACGACGTCGGCCTGGTGGTGGGCACTCCGACCTGGGGCAAGGGCCTCGTCCAGACGGTCTACAGCCTGTCCTACGGCGCCGGCCTGGCGCTGACCACCGCCAAGTACTACACCCCCTCGGGCCGGTTGATCCAGCGCGACTACAGCAGCTATTTCGACTACTACACCCGGAGCGGCATCGAGCCCGGTGACGACGCCCCGCACGCCGGATCCTCGGGCGGGCCCGCGAACGGCGGCCCCGCGACCCCCTATCAGACCGACCTGGGTCGCACGGTCTACGGCGGTGGCGGCATCACCCCCGACGTCGCGGTCGAGCCGGCCGAGCTCGCCCCGTTCCTGCAGTTCCTGCTCGGCCGCTCGGCCTTCTTCGGCTTCGCCGTCGACTACGGCCGCAAGCATCCCGATCTCGGTCGCGATTGGCGACCCGGCCCGGAGGTCCTCGCCGAGTTCGAGCGCTGGGTGATCGAGCAGAAGCTCGACACCGCCGAGAACGTCGCCCAAGGGCTCGCCGGCGAAGTCGATCGCGCCTGGGCGCTCCGCCAGATCCGCGCCGAGACGCTGACCTCCAAGTTCGGCATCGAGGCGGCGCATCAGGCGCTCGCCGAAGGGGATCGTCAGATCCAGACCGCGCTCACCCTGTTCCCGCGCGCCGAGGAGCTGCTCGCCGAGCGTCAGCGGCTGGGGCGCGCGCCCGCCGTCGCGGTCGCCGACCCGGCGCGCAACTGAGCGCGTCCCGACCCGCTTCGCACCAGACTTCCGTCCCCGCGCCCGGTCACCCGCGACCGGGCGGGTTGCCGATCACGGCCAGGCCAGGAACACGGCGTGGTAGGAGGGCTCGCCGCGGCGCAGCAGCACGTCCTCGGCGTCGAGCAGCCGGCCGACCGCGGCGTCGAAATCGGCGCGCGGCGAGGGCGGGGTCTCGGTGGGCCGGCGGAGATTCCCGTAGATGATCGACAGCAGGTTGCCGCCGTAGCCATGCTCCTCGACGGTCGAGAAGTGCCGCGCGACCGCCGGCCGGATCTCGGACGACGCGACGGCCTCGGTCGGGTCGTCGTCGTTGATCGGCGGGCGGATCCGGCCCACCCGCCGGACGCTCGGCGGCAGATGGTAGTAGTGCCAGTTCCAGCGCAGCTCGTGGGTGAGCCGCCACTCGTCGCGCGACGGTCCGACGTACTCGTCGAGGTAGAGCAGGCCGCCCGGCTTGAGCGCCCGCCGGAGCAGCACCGCCATCTCGTCGAGCCGGTCGAAGTGGTGCAGCGAGGCGTGGAAGAAGACGGCGTCGAGATCGCGCGCCCGCGCGATCTCGTCCCACGCGTCGGCGCAGCGGTAGACGATCCGCTCGCTCTGTCCGGCCTCCGCCGCGGCGCGCGTCGCCTCGGCGACGCAGACCGGCGCGATCTCCACACCCACGATGCGCTCGACGAGGTCGAGACGCACCAGATCGCGCTCGAGATTCCCCATGCCGCAGCCGATGCTCAAGGTGTTCACCAGCCGGGGCGAACCCTGCAGTCGCCCCTTGAGCCAGGTGGTCGTCCAAGTGTTCGGGTCGCCGGAGATGCGCGCGTTGATGCGTTCGCGCACCAGCGGATGGCTCGCCCAGATCTCCTCGATCCGCGAATGCGCGGCGACCGAGTCCCAGTAGTTGACCGGCTCGCTCACGGCAGCGGCGCGCTCGCGGGGCCGGCGGCGCGAGGGACAGGAGATCGGCTCAAAGCGCCGGCAGGATATCCGAAGCCGGTCGTGCGGCGGAAGCTGGGCGACGGCGCACGCCGCGCGACACCTGATAGTCTGACTCGCCGCCGATGAGCCGAGCCGCGAGTCCCCTCGCTGTGATCATCCCGACCCACGACCGGCGCGCGATCCTCGAGCGAACGGTCGGCGCGCTCGGGGCGCAGTCGGACCTCGACTTCCGCCTGATCGTCGTGGACGACGGGTCGAGCGACGACACCTGGGAATGGCTGCAGGCGACCGCCGCCGCGTCGACCCGCCCGCGGCTCGAGATCATCCGGCAGGAGAACCGGGGTCAGGGCCAGGCCCGCAACCGAGGCCTCCGCCTGGCCGGCGACGGCCTCGTGCTCTTCCTGGGCGACGACGTCATCCCCTGCCGCGACCTGGTCGCCGAACACCGGCGCGCCCACGCCGCCGCGACTTCACCGCGCGCCGTGGTCGGCTTCATCGACTGGCGCCGCACGGAGATGCGCGTCACTCCCGCCCTCGAGATGGTGAACCGGGAGGGGCACCAGTTCGGCTTCGCCCACATGCAGCCTGGCGAGCAAGTTCCCTTCACCTGTTTCTACACCTCCAACCTCTCGCTGCCGCGCGAGCTGCTGGGCGACGACCCGTTCGACGCCGCATTTCGGCAGTACGGCTGGGAGGACGTCGAGCTCGGCTACCGGCTCGACCGGCGTGGCGTGAAGCTCTACTACCATCCGGCGGCCGCCGCCGAGCACCTGCATCCGATGACCCTCGCCGACCTGTTCGCCCGCCAGCGCGCGGCCGGTCGCGGCATCGATGGACTGCTCGGCCTGCATCCCGAGCTGGCCGGAGACGCGCGCCTCTCGCCGGTCGAGGCCCCGCGCTGGTTCGCCGCCGGCCGGCGCGCCATCCCGCCGCTCGTGCCGCTGCTCAGCCGCCTCGACCGGCTCGGCGTCCCGCTCGGCAAACGCCTCCTCCACCGGGTGCTGATCTGCGGCTACTACCTCGGCCGGGACGAGGCCCGGAGCGTCGCGGCATGAGCCGCGTGCTGCTGCTCTCGCCCGAGCCGGTGCGGCCGGCCATGGCCGGCGTCGGCATCCGCTTGTGGGAGATGGCGGGCCGGATCGGCGCGCGCCACCGGGTGACGCTCGCGATCCCCAATGCGGTCGAGGAGTGCCCGCCGCAAGCGGGCGTCACCGTGCAGCGCTACGACGGCGCGCGACTGGCCGAGCTCAGCCGCCAGGCCGACGCCGTGCTGCTCCACGGCCACGTCTCGAACCTCTACTTCGCCCACACCGCCGACCGCCCCCCGCTGGTGATCGATCTCTACGACCCCTTCCCGATCGAGAACCTCAACTACTTCGAGGAGCTCGGCGAGGGAACCTACCGCCACGACCGCGCCACGCTCGAGCGCCAGCTGCGCGAGGGCGACCTCTTCCTCTGCTCCTCGGAGGAGCAGCGTCTGTTCTATCTCGGCATGCTCTTCGCCCTCGGGCGGCTGAATCCGGAGACCTACTTCGCGGACTTCGCGCTCGGCAACCTCGTCCGTCTCGTCCCCTTCGGCGTCGGCGCGCCTTCCGTCGAGAGCGGCGAGCCGGTGCTGCGCGGCGTCGTGCCCGGCATCGGCGCGGACGATCCGGTGCTGCTGTTCGGCGGGATCTACGACTGGTACGACCCGCTGCTGCTGCTCGCCGCGCTCCCCGCGCTGCTCGCCCGCTTCCCCGACCTGCGCGTGGTCTTCTCGGTCAATCCCAATCCGGAGACGACGCCGCAGGGTACCTACGGCGAGGTCGTGGCCGCGAGCCGCGAGCGCGGCTGGACCGGACGCCATGTCTTCTTCGTCCCTTGGGTCCCCTCCGCCCTCCGCCACCGCCTCTATCGCGAGGCGACGGCCGCGGCGGTGCTCCACAAGCCGCGCTTCGAGACCGAGCTTTCGATGCGCACCCGGGTCCTCGACTACCTGGGCTGCGGCGTGCCGGTCGTCGCCACCGCGGGAGGCACGATGAGCCGCCTGCTGCTCGAGCGCAACATGGGCTGCGTGGTGCCGCCCGGCGACGTCGCGGCGCTTACCGGAGCCCTCGGCCGGCTGCTCGGCGACGCGGAGCAGCGCCGGGAGCTCGTCGACCGGGGTCTCGCGTGGGCGGCGCAACAGGGTTGGGACCAGGTTCTCGAGCCCTTGATGGCGTTCCTCGCTGCGCCGCAACGCGACCGCCACAAGTCGCGCTATCCGCCGATCGAGAGCGGCGCTCCGCCGCCACGGCGTTCCCTCCTGTCACGGGTTCGCCGGCGGCTCGGCCGGCGCTGAAAAGGAGAACGGCCGGCCCCAAGGGACCGGCCGTCGACTCGCGGCGCTGGGTCGCTCGCCGCTCTACGGCGTCACTTCGTTGTCGATCGAGAAGTAGCGCTCGCCGAGGATCGTCGTGGCACCGACGTCGTCGATCACCCGGACCTGCAGGTGGTGCAGACCGTCGGAGGTCGCGGTGGTGTCCAGGATGTAGACCCAACCCGGCGCTGCGCTGTCCGGGAAGCCCGGATAGAGGGAGGTGACGTCCGGCCGCGGCGTTCCGTAGATCGCGTAGCCGACGAAGATGCCGTCGAGGTAGATCTCGACCGCAGCGACCCCCTGGGCGTCGAGCGCCCAGCCCGAGACCGTAGTCAGCCCAGCGGTCAGCTCACCCCCGAGCGGGTCGTCGATGAAGCCGATCGCGCCCGCGTTGGGCAGGTTCTCGTCGCAGTAGAACGCCACCGGAATCTCGGCGATGTTGGCTACCGCGCCGGCGTAGTCACCTGCCCGGATGGTCAGCTGATGGAAGCCCTGCGAGTAGCCGACCCCCGAAACCAGGAACCCGACGTCGAGCACGAAGCGGAACTTGCCGTGCGGCGCGTTGGCCACCGTCGGGAAGATCTCCTCCAGCCAGAGGCTCGGCAGGCCGTAGCAGTTGGTCAGGCCGCCCCAGTACTCGTCGTAGAAGCAGTCGGTGGTGGTGTTGGCGTAGAGACCGCCGTTGATCAGCAGCTCCACGTACTTGACGCCGGTGTCCCCGGTCTCGATGCCGACGTCGAGCGCGTAGCCCTCGACCGCCGCGAGCCGCGGCGTCGGATCGCTCAAGTCGCAGGTGCCGTAGAGCTCGGCGCTCGCATTGGGGTGGGTGATGGCGCCGAACGGCGCCAGGTTCCAGGTCGTGTTGTTGATCTGCACGACCCAGGGATTGAGCACGACCTGTTCGCCGCTCTGGCTCGTCACCCGCGCCGTGACGGTGTGCAGGTCGTTCGAGTAGCGCGTGGTGTCGAGGAAGAACCCGAAGCCGTTCTGGGCGCCGTCGGGATAGCCCGGAAAGAGCTGATCGACGACCGGATTGTTCTGGCCGTAATCGGCCAGTCCGCCGAAGACGCCATCGACGAGGTACTCCACTCGCTCGATCCCGTCGTCGTCGAGCGCCCAGCCGGTGATCCCCACCACGCCGCCCGCGGCGTTCTGACCATCGGGGAGCCCGTTCAAGTTGCCAAACGGCGTCGCCGCTCCGGCCAACGCCGGCAAGAGTCCAACAGACAGAGCCAAGCCCAAGAGCACACTGAGGTTGCGCCGCATTTCGGTCTCCTTCGTGTTGACTCCAGGGTAGTGTGCGGGGGAATTCCTGGAAAGTCAAGTGATTTCAGCATATTGAGCGTCGAGATAGCTCTCGACGAGCTCGGGCAGCGCCGCGAGATCGTAGCCCCCCTCCAGGACGGAGAGGAGGCGACCCGCGCAGACCTCCCGTGCGAGCCGGGCGAGATCCCTCCCCCACGTCGCGAAACCCTCGCGGCTCACCCGCATGCCGCCCAACGGGTCGTCGCGCCAGGCGTCGAAGCCGGCCGAGACGAGGAGCAGCCCGGGCCGGAAGGCGCGGAGCGCCGGGAGGATCTCGCCCGCCAGCGCGGCGGCGTATTCCGTGTCGCCCGCGCCGGCCGGCAACGGGACGTTCAGCGTGGTCCCGCTCCCCGCGCCGCGCCCGCGCTCGCTCGCCGCACCGCTGCCCGGGTAGAACGGGTACTGGTGGAGGCTGGCGTAGAAGACGTCGCCGCGCTCCTCGAACAGATGCTGCGTGCCGTTGCCGTGGTGGACGTCGAAATCGAGGATCGCGACGCGCCCGCGGCCGAGCGCGACGGCGCGCTCCGCCGCGACAGCGACGTTGTTGAAGAAGCAGAAGCCCATCGCCCGGTCGCGTTCCGCGTGGTGACCGGGTGGCCGCACCGCGGCGAAGGCCGGCCGGCCGGCGAGCGCCTCGTCGAGGCCGGCGAGCGTCGCGGAGACCGCCGCGCGAGCGGCCGCGAAGCTCGCCGCCGCGATCGGATTGTCGGCCGTGTCGAGCAGCCCGTCGCCGCGTTCGGCCGCCCGGCGAAAGCGCTCCACGTAGCTCGCATCGTGCAGCGCGTGGATGGCCTCGGCGGTCGCCGGGTGCTCGGTCGCTTCGACGATCTGGTGCCCAGATGCCGCAGCGAGTCGGGTGAGAATCCCCTGCAGTCGCTCCGGGCGCTCGGGAAAGCCGGGCGGTGCCGGGTGAGCCAGGCAGCGCCGGTCGGTGTAGACGCGCACCTTTGGAGTCTAGCGAACCCCCCGCGCCCGCCGCGGTAGGGCGACGCCCTGGGCCGCGAGGCGGCGCCGCAGCCGGCAGATCAGGGTGTCGATCGCCCCCGGGCGGAGCCGGCCGTCGAGCCGCCGGGCGATCTCGCCGCTCGACATCCCGTCGAGCAGCGCGAGCTCGGCGACCCGCAACGCGAGCGGCGAGGCCCGGCGCCCGAGGGCGGACCGGCAGCGCTCGAGGAGGAGCCGGCGGCGTTCCACCGCGAGCAGCCGGAGCTCCGGCGAGGAGCGATCCCCCGCCCGCGCCGCCGTCTCACCCACCTCTTCGAGGGAGAGCGTGCGATCGACGGAGCGCTTCTGAGCCCGCGCGGCCCGGGCGGCGTCGGCGACGACGCTGTCGACGATCCGGCGCAGGTAGAGCGCGGCCTCGCCTTCGCTCGAGCCGCGGAAGCGGCGCGTGCCGTCGCCGCGACAGAGCAGGCGGCACCAGACCTCCTGCGCGAGGTCCTCGGCCGAGTCGCTTCCCCTCTCCAGGCCGTGACGGTAGAGGGCCCGGCGCACGGCGCCGATGAGGCGAGGGTGATGTTGCCGGACGAGATCGCTCCACCAACGCTCGGGGGTGGACTCGGCCGGGACGGAGGGTTCGAACAACGGACGGACGGCGGCGTTCTCCAGCATTCTCGACTCCTTGCGCAAGGCGGAGCGGAGGGGGCCGAGAACGACGAAAGGCCGAGCGCGCCGCGCTCGGCCTTTCCGGAACGAGAGAGAGTCTAGCCGGCAGGGGGGCCTGGACGCAAGCCCGGCCGCGGATCAGGCGAGCTCGGCGCGCTCGAGCAGCGCCGCCAGGTGGCGGCGCGACTCGGCGAGGATCTGCTCGAGATCCCCGGCGACCAGCCGGCCCTCTTCGACGCGCAGCTCGCCGGCGACCAACAGGTGCCGGACCGCGGCCGGCGAGGCGCCGAAGGCGACCTGGTCGTGCGGATCGACGCTCGCTGCGACCGCGAGCTCGGGCCGGTCGAGACGGAGGACCAGCACGTCGCCCGCCTTGCCGACCTCGAGCGAGCCGATCTCGTGCCCGAGCCCGATGGCGCGGGCGCCTTCGCTGGTCGCCAGGCGAAGCGCGTCGAGACCGGAGCACGAAGCCGGACCGCCGCGCACGGCGGCCAGCCCCGCGGCGAGCCGCAGCTCGCTCCAGGCGTCCAACCGGTTGTTGCACGGCGGGCCGTCGGCGCCGATGCCGACCGGGATCCCGGCCCGCCGGATGCGCCCGACCGGGGCGATGCCGGAGCCGAGCTTGAGGTTCGAGCTCGGACAGTGCACCACGCCGAAGCGGTGCCCGGCGAGCTGGGCGAGGTGACTGCGGCGCAGCCAGACGCCGTGCGCGATCGACAGATCGCGCTCGAGCAGCCCGAGCTCGGCGAAGTAGACGATCTCGTCGCGCCCCTGCTTGGCGCGGCGCACCGCCGCCCCTTCCTCGCGCTGCTCGAGAGCGTGCGTGTGGACCGGCCAGGAGCGCTCGCGGGCGACTGCCTCGAGCTCGCGCCAGAGGCCGTCCGAGCAGGAGAGGATGAAGCGCGGATTGAGCGCCGCGCGCAGGCGTCCCCCGCCGCGCTGCGCGAAGCGCTCGCCGAGCTCGACCGCCTCGGCGAGCGTCGCGTCGGTCGGTTCCGCCAGGCGCGCCGGTAACCCGTCGCCCTCGTCCATCAGACACTTGCCGGCGGTGGCCCGCAGGCCGGACTCGGCGATCGCCTCGAGCAGGCCGGCGATGCCGGGACCGAGACCGATGTCCTGGATCGTCGAAGTCCCGCCGAGCAGGCATTCGGCGGCGCCGAGCCGGCCCGACCAGTAGGCGCTCTCGTCGTCGTGCGCCGCCTCGAGGGGCCAGATGCGCTCGCGCAGCCAGGCGAGCAGCGTCCGGCGCTCGGCGAGCCCGCGGAACAAGGTCTGCCCGAGGTGCACGTGGCCCTGCACCAGGCCCGGCATGACGATCTGGTCGGTGACGTCGAGGATCCGCGCCCCCGCGGGCGCGGCGAGCGCCGGCCCCAGGGCCGCGATGCGGCCGCCGACGAGCAGGAGATCGGTGGAACGGTGGACGGTCGCGCGGTCGTCGAGGGTCAGCAGGGTCCCACCGCGCAGCAGGACCGGCGGGGGCACGACCCTAGCGCAGCTTCTCTTCGACGAACTCGACGTGCTGGCGGACCTTGGGGTCGTACTTCTTCATCCGCAGCTTCTCGCTGCTCGTCTTCTTGTTCTTGGTGGTGGTGTAGAAGTAGCCCGTTCCGGCCGACGAAACGAGCTTGATCTTGTCGCGCATGGCGCAGCTCCTCGGGTGTGCTGGCGGGGCCGACGGGACTCGAACCCGCGACCT
>CAZPZW010000076.1:0-15124 GCA_964591165.1 uncultured Thermoanaerobaculia bacterium
GCGCCCCCTGGCCCGACTGGATGCCCGGCGAAGCTCCGGCGCCCGGCTTCTACTTCTGATTCTGGGTGAGCGAAACGACGGCTCCGGCGATGCGCCGGAGCGGGGACAGGAATTGGAGCGGGAGACGGGATTCGAACCCGCGACCAACGGCTTGGAAGGCCGTGACTCTACCCCTGAGTTACTCCCGCGATCGATGAAACTGGTGGAGGCGGATGGATTCGAACCACCGTAGGGCGATGCCCGGCAGATTTACAGTCTGCTGCCATTGTCCACTCGGCCACGCCTCCAACCCGAGACAACCCGCAATTTATAGGACATTCGGGGGCCCGGTTTCAAGCGCTCGGGCCGGATCGAGGTGGAGCCGGCACTCGGATTCGAACCGAGGACCTACCGCTTACAAGGCGGTTGCTCTACCCCTGAGCTATGCCGGCGCAGGGCAAGCCTAGCGCACGCCGGAGCGTTGGCGGACGGCCTCGTAGAGCACCGCGGCGGCGGCGGTCGCCAGGTTGAGCGACGCCACCCGGCCGCGCATCGGCAGGCCGATCAACCGGTCGCAGCGCTCGCGGGTCAGGCGCCGCAGCCCTTCCGCCTCGCCGCCGACGCAGAGCACCAGCGGCCCGGAGAGGTCGACCTCCCAGGGCGGATCGCCGCCGGCCGCCAGGCCGTAGATCCAGTAGCCCTCCCGGCGCAGCTGATCGAGACGCTGCGAGCTGCTGCCGATGCGCTCGACCGGCAGCCACTCGCTGGCGCCGGCCGCCGCTTTCACGGTCGTCGCCGACATCGGCGCCGAGCCGCGGTCGCGCACCAGCACCGCGCCGACGCCGGCCCCTTCGCAGACCCGCAGCAGGGCGCCGAGATTGCGCGGATCCTGCACGTCTTCGACCAGCACCAGGAAGGTCGGGTCCCCCTCCGCGCGGCCCGTTTCGGCGGTCGAGATCTCGGCCGCGAAGCCGTTGTGGACGCCGGTGCCGAGCCAGATCGGATCGCTCGCCTCGACCTCGAGCAGCTCGCTGCCGGCGGCGCGGGCGAGCGCCTCGATCTCGACCCGCCGACCGCCGTGGCGCTGGCGCAGGATCCAGACGCGGCGCACCGCCTGCGGGCGGCGGCGCAGCGCCTCGTGAACCGGGTGAAACCCGAAGATCCGCGTCGGCGTCGAGGCCATGGGCTCAGCTCCGCGCGGCGAGCAGCACGACCGCCAGCGCGGCGATGCCTTCGCCGCGGCCGATCGCGCCCAACCGTTCGTTGGTCGTCGCCTTGAGCCCGACGTCGTCCACGGGAATGCCCAGGGCGCCGGCGATCCGCCGCCGCATCTCGTCGCGGAAGGGCGCGATCCTCGGTTGCTCGGCGAGCAGCGTGAGATCGCAGTTGACGATCCCCCAGCCGCGCTCGCCCACCAGGGTCACGATGCGCGCCAGCAGATCCAGGCTGCTCGCGTCCCGCCAGCGCTCCTCGCCGGGCGGAAAGTGCTCGCCCAGGTCGCCGAGCGAAGCGGCGCCCAGCAGCGCGTCGCCCAGGGCGTGCAGCAGCACGTCGGCGTCGCTGTGCCCTTCGAGCCCGCGCTCGTGGGGAATCTCGACGCCCCCCAGCACCAGCCTCCGCCCGACCTCGAGGCGGTGGACGTCGTAACCCTGGCCGATCCGGAAGCTCACTGGTCCTCCTCACGATCCGGCGGAGCCGCGCCCGCCCGCAGCAGTTGTTCGACCACCCTGAGGTCCGCCGCGACGGTCACCTTCGGATTGGCGAACCGGGCCTCGACCGCGACCACGCGCGCTCCGGCCAGACGTTCGACGAGCGACGACTCGTCGGTTCCGACCACCCGATCCACGGCCGCCCGCCGCAGCGCCTCCTCGAGCGTCGCCCGCTTGAAAACCTGCGGCGTCTCGGCCCGGAAGAGGCCGCGCCGGTCGACCGTGCCGGCGATCCGGCCGTCGGCGACCCGCTTCAGGGTGTCCGCCACCGCCCGGCCGAGGACCGCCCCGTCGGCGTCGCGCGCCGCGGCGCAGACGCGCGCCAGATCTTCGCTGGCCAGGACCGGACGCGCGCCGTCGTGCACCGCCACCAGCTCGTCCGCCGCCGCCGGACAGGCGGCGAGCGCCAGCGCGACCGACGCCTGTCGGGTTTCGCCGCCCTCCACGCAGCGCACCCGCGCGTCGGCGGCGAGCCAGCGCGGGGGCTCCGCGGCCCGCTCCGCGGCGAGCGCCACGGTCACCGAGCGCGCGCCGGCGGCGAGCAGCCGGTCGATCGTCCAGGCGAGCACCGGCCGGCCGGCCACCTCGACGAACAGTTTGGGGATCGGGCCGCCGAAGCGCTCTCCGCGCCCCGCGGCGGGGACGACGACGTGCACCGCTGGATCGCCGGGAGCGCCCTGATCGATCTGTCTCACGGGCTTCCGCATGGCGCCGTCGGCTCCGCGCGGTCAGACCGTGAGGATCTCTTTTTCCTTGTGCTGCAGCGCGCTGTTGACTTCCTCGATGTGCCGGTCGTGGAGCTTCTGGATCTCGTCGAGCCCGCGGCGCTCGTCGTCCTCGCCCATCGCGTGGTCCTTGAGCAGCTTCTTCAGCCGCTCGTTGGCCTCGCGCCGCGCCTGGCGGACCGCGTTGCGAGCCGTTTCGGCGTGCTCGTGGGCCTTCTTGACCAGCTCCTTGCGGCGCTCCTCGGTGGGCTGCGGCACCGGGATCCGCACCGCCTTGCCGTCGCTCACCGGATTGATCCCGAGGTCCGACTTGAGCAGCGCCCGCTCGATGGCCGGAATCTGCTTGGGGTCCCACGGCTGCGCCATCAGCATGGTGGCGTCGACCACCGTGAGCGTCGCCACCTGCTTGAGCGGCGTCGCGTTCCCGAAGTAGTCGACCGTGACGCCGTCCAGCATGCCCAGCGAGGCGCGGCCGGTGCGCAGTCGCTTGAGGTCGTGGTGCAGGTGCTCGAGGGCCAACTTCATCTTGCCATCGGCCTCGGAAAAGATCGCTTTCATCGCTCCCTCCCTGGGATCCGGCGCCGGTACGGCCAACTACCGGCGATCATCCCCGCGCCCCCGCTCCGCTGTCAATCCGCGCGCTCCGTCGCGACCGCGCGATGCACCACGGAACCGATCTTCTCGCCGCTCACCACGCGACGGATGTTGCCCGGCACGGTCAGATTGAAGATCCCGATGGGCAGCCCGTTGTCGCGGCAGAGGCTGATCGCCGCGGCGTCCATGATGCGCAGATCCCACTCCAACACCTGCTGGTAGGTGACCTCGGCGAGCAGCCGGGCGTTGGGGTCCTTGCGCGGATCCGCCGTGTAGACGCCGTCGACGCGCGTCCCCTTGAGCAGGATCTCGGCATGGATCTCGTTGGCCCGCAGCGCCGCCGCCGAGTCGGTGGTGAAGAAAGGGTTGCCGGTGCCCGCCGCGAAGATGACCGCGCGGCCCTTCTCGAGGTGGCGCAGCGCCCGCCGGCGGATGAACGGCTCGGCGACCGACCGGATGTCGATCGCCGTCTGCACGCGCGTCGGGACGCCCACCTTCTCGAGGGCGTCCTGCAGCGCGAGCGCGTTGATCACCGTCGCCAACATGCCCATGTGATCGCCGGTGACCCGGTCGAGGCCGCGGTGGCTCGCGGCGAGCCCCCGGATGATGTTGCCGCCGCCGATCACGATCGCCAGCTGAACGCCCAGCTCGTGAACCTCGGCCACCTCGCCGGCGATCCCCTTGACGACGCTCTCGTCGATGCCGAAGGGCTGGGCGCCCATCAGCGCCTCTCCGGAGAGCTTGAGGAGGACCCGGCTATAGGCGCGGCGGCCGCTCACCGGCTCACCCCTTGGTCACCGCCGCGACCTCCGCGGCGAAATCCTTCTCCTGCTTCTCGATGCCCTCGCCGAGCTTGAAGCGCGCGAAGCGGCGGACCCGGATGTTCTCGCCGATCTTCGCCACCTTCTCGGTGATCAGCTGTCCCACCGTGACGTCGGGATTCTTGACGAACGGCTGCTCGAGCAGCACCGCCTCGCCGTAGAACTTCTCGACCTTGCCTTCGACGATCTTCTCGAGCACGTTCGCCGGCTTGCCCGAGGCCGCCGCCTGCTCGCGGTAGATCGCGCGCTCGCGCTCGATCACGTCCGCGGTCACCTCGGCGCGCTCGACGAAGCGCGGATCGGCGGCGGCGATGTGCATCGCGACGTCCTTGACCAGCTCCTGGAACTCCTCGGTGCGAGCCACGAAATCGGTCTCGCAGTTGATCTCGAGCAGCACGCCGAGCTTGCCGCCGGCGTGAATGTAGGCGCTCACCAGGCCCTCGGCCGCCACGCGGCCGGCCCGCTTGGCCGCCGCGGCGAGCCCCTTCTTGCGCAGCGCGTCCACCGCCTTCTCGAAGTCTCCACCGGTCTCCGCCAGCGCCGCCTTGCAGTCCATCATCCCGGCGCCCGTCCGCTCGCGGAGCTCCTTCACCATCTGAGCCGTAATCTGCATGTCCTGCTGCCTCCTTCGTGACCCGGCCGGGCACGAGAAAGGGTCAGGCGATCGACAACCCCCGGCGATCGACTGACCCTGTCTGTCGAGCGCACGACCCTCCGGCGCCCGCCGAGCTGTGGGTTGATTTCGTCAGGCCGTCGGGCCCGCGGCTTCCGCCGAAGCCTCCGGACCGGCCGGCATCGGGGCGTCCTTCGCCTCCACCATCATCTCCTGCTGCAGCGCATTCGCACCTGCCAGATAGGCATCGGCGATCCGGGCGGTGAACAGCCGGATCGTCCGGATCGCGTCGTCGTTGCCGGGAATCACGTAATCGATGAGCTCCGGGTCGCAGTTCGTGTCGACGATGGCGATCACCGGGATGCCGAGCTTGTTGGCTTCGGCGACGGCGATCGACTCCTTCTTGGGGTCGACCACGAAGATCGCGTCCGGCAGAGACTCCAGGTCGCGCACGCCCTCGAGGTTGCGGTTCATCCGCTCGCGCTCGCGCTCGAGCCGCAGACGCTCCTTCTTGGTGTGCACGCCCTTGTCGTCCGAGAGCCGCGCTTCGATCTCCAGCAGGCGCTCGACCGACTGGCGAATGGTCACGAAATTGGTCAACGTGCCGCCGAGCCAGCGATGCGAGACGAAGTACTGACCGCAGCGCCGCGCCTCTTCGCCGACCGCGTCCTGGGCCTGCCGCTTGGTGCCGACGAACATCAGCCGACGCCCGTCCTGTCCGAGCTTCTGCACGAACTCCGCGGCCTCGCGGAAGAGCTTGAGCGTCTTCGCCAGATCGATGATGTAGATCCCGTTCCGCTTGCCGAAGATGTAGGGCTTCATCTTCGGATTCCAACGCCGCGTCTGATGGCCGAAGTGAACTCCCGCCTCGAGCAGCTCCTGCATCGAAATATCGACCACGAATCTCTCCTTGATCTCGGTCTCTGGGCCTAGCGCTTGCTGAACTGGAAGCGCTTGCGGGCGCCGGCGCGGCCGTACTTCTTGCGTTCCTTCTTGCGCGGGTCGCGAGTCAGCAGACCGGCCGTCTTCAGCCGGTCGCGCAGCTCGGCGTTGTAGTCGAGCAGCGCGCGGCTGATGCCGTGGCGAATCGCCCCCGCCTGACCGGAGGCGCCCCCGCCCTCGACGCTCACCAGGATGTCGAACTTCTCGGCGGTCTCGGTGAGCACCAGCGGCTGGCGGACCACCATGCGCAGGACCTCGTTCGGGAAGTAACCCTCGAGATCGTGACCGTTGACGTTCACGGCGCCGGCACCGGGCCGCAGGAAGACACGGGCGGTCGACGTCTTGCGCCGGCCCGTTCCGTAGTACTGAAGATCACTCAAGGGAATTCTCCTCCTACATCTTGGTCTGCGCGAGGTCGAACGCCTGCGGCTTCTGAGCATGGTGCGGGTGCTCGGCGCCAGCGTAGACCTTGAGCTTCTTGCGGATCTTGCGGCCGAGCTTGGTCTTCGGAAGCATGCCGAAGACGGCGCTCTCCACCAGTCGCGTCGGGTGCTTGCCGCGGATCTCGAAGGCGCGCGGCGACTTCAAGCTGCCCGGCTTCTGGGTGGTGTGACGGTAATAGACCTTCTCCTGCTCCTTGGTCCCGGTGAGCAGGACCTTTTCGGCGTTGACCACGATCACGAAATCGCCGCAGTCGACGTGCGGCGCGTAGATCGGCTTGCCCTTGCCGAGCAGCAGTTTGGCGATGGTCGACGACAGCCGGCCGACGGGCACCCCGGCGCCGTCCACCACGTACCATTGGCGCTCGATTTCGGCCGGCTTGGGGCTCAAAGTGCTCTTCATTCCTCGACTCCAGACGGTATGTTCGGCTTGCGGGCAGGGATCAACCCGGCACTGCAGCGCAGAGGAATGGAGATGATAGGCGTGCCCTCTCCGGGTGTCAACCCCCGCAGAATCCGGCGCTTCGCCACGATACACTGCTGCGCGCCATGGACGGCCTCGCCGCGCTCGACAAGCGCCCGGCCCGGATTCGCCAGATGTTCGCGCGGGTCGCCCCGCGCTACGACCTGCTGAATCACCTGCTCTCGGCCTCGCTGGACCATGTCTGGCGGCGCCGCTTGGCGACCTCCCTGGCCGGCGCCCTCGCCAGCGGCAGCCGCGTCCTCGATCTATGCTGCGGCACCGGCGATCAGGCCGAGGCGCTCCGCCGGCGGGCTCTGCGCGTCACCGCCGCCGACTTCTGCCTCCCCATGGTGGTGCTGGCACGCCCCAAGTTCGCCCGGCCCGGCGGCCCCCGCCCGGAGCCCCTCACTGCCGATGCCCTGGCGCTCCCCTTCCCGGACGGCCGCTTCGACGGCGCCTCGGTCTCGTTCGGGTTGCGCAACGTCGCCGATCTCGACCGCTCGCTGGCCGAGCTGGCGCGCGTCCTGCGGCCCGGCGGCGAGCTCGCCGTGCTCGAGTTCACGGTGCCCGCACGGCAACCGATGCGCGGGGTCTATCTCTTCTATTTCAAGACCTTGCTGCCGAGGCTCGGGGCCTGGGTGTCGGGCGACGGAGCGGCCTACGCCTATCTCCCGGAGTCCGTGCTCGGGTTCCCCCAGCGCGACGGTTTCCTCGCCCGGCTCGACGCCGCCGGGTTCGAAGCGGGTCGGTTCGCGAGCCTGTCCGGCGGCATCCTCTGTCTCTATCGTGCAAGGAGAAAGGCATGACGACCATCCTCGACGGTCGCGCCACCGCGGAAGCCATCCGCGGCGAGGTGACCGAGCTCGCCAACGATTTCCACTCGCGCACCGGCCGGCCGGTCGGCCTGGCCGTCGTCCTGGTGGGCGACGACCCGGCGTCGAAGGTCTACGTCGGCTCCAAGACCAAGGCCTGCAGCGAGGCGGGCATGGCCGGCTTCAGCCACCTGCTCGCCGCCGACACCCCCGAGTCCGAGCTCTTCCCCCTGATCGACCAGCTCAACGCCGATCCGCGGGTCGACGGCATCCTGGTCCAGCTCCCGCTGCCCTCCCACTTGCCCACCCGCCGGCTGCTCGAGCGCATCGATCCCACCAAGGACGCCGATGGCTTCCACCCGCTCAACGTGGGGCGCCTCTGGATCGACGAGAAGGGCTTCGTGCCGTGCACCCCGGCCGGCATCATCGAAATGCTGAAGCGTTATCAGATCCCGCTCACCGGCCGTCATGCCGTCGTGGTGGGACGCTCGACGATCGTCGGCAAACCGATGGCCGCCCTGCTCCTGCGCGAGAACTGCACGGTCACCTTCGCGCACTCCCGCACCCGCGACCTGCCGGCGGTCTGTCGCCAGGCCGACCTGCTGATCGCCGCGGTCGGGCGCGCCGGGCTGATCGGCGCCGACCACGTGGCGCCCGGCGCGGTGGTGGTCGACGTCGGCATGAACCGGGTCGCCGACCGCGAGCTCGCCGTGCGCCTGGTCGCCGGCGATGCCAAGCGCATGGCCGGCTTCGACAAGAACGGCTCGGTGCTGGTCGGCGACGTGGACTACCCGGCGGTCGCGCCGATCGCCGCGGCCATCACCCCCGTTCCGGGCGGCGTCGGTCCGCTCACCGTGGCGATGTTGCTGGCCAACACCGTGGCTGCGGCGCGGCGCGGCATCGGCCTCGACCGGCCTGCGCGGTGAAGCCGCTCCGCGTCGGCTTGACCGGCGGGCTGGCGAGCGGCAAGTCGACCGTCGCGCGCTGGCTGAGCGAGGCCGGCTGCCAGGTCGTCGACGCCGACCAGCTGGTCGCCGAGCTCTACGCCCCGGGCGCCGCCGGAGCCCGGGCCGTCGAACGGCTCTTCGGCCCGCGCTACCTGCAGGCCGGGGGCGCGGTCGACAAAGGGGCGCTCGCCCAGCTGGTCTTCGCCGACGCGGAGGCGCGCCGGCAGCTGGAGGCGGAGATCCATCCCCTGGTCCGCGCCGAGTTCGCACGCCGCGCGGCGGCGGGCGGCATCTTCGTGCTGGAAGCCACCCGCCTCGTCGAGGCGGGCTTCGCGCCGGACTTCGACCTGGTGGTCACGCTCGAGGCGCCCGCGGAGCTGCGGCTCGAACGCGCAGCGACGCGCGGCCTCGAGCGCGACGAGGCGCTGCGCCGCCTGGCGGCCCAGGGCGACGGCAGCGAGCGGCGCCACGCCGCGAGCTGGACGCTGCGCAACGCCGGGTCGCTCGCCGAGCTGCGGGCCGAAGTCGACCGGCTGGTGGAGCACCTGCGCCGGCTCGCCGCCGGCTGAGGCCGCCCTCAAGGGACGAAGGCGATGGCGCGCAGGGGCGCCCCCGAGCCCCCCGCGAGGTTGAGCGGCAGCGCGACGATCCAGGCGCCGGTCGCCGGAAGACGGTCGAGGTGAGCGAGGTTCTCCAGCGCCGGAACCTCGGCCGTGGCGGCGAGCCGCTGCACCGGAGCGTCACGGACCGATCCCGGATCGAGACTCGCCGTGTCGATGCCGAGCGCCGCGACACCCCGCTCGCGGACGAGGAGCGCCGCCGCGGCGGCGCCGAAACCGGGAAAGCGCAGCTCCGCCGACGGCTCCGTGCGCGTCGTGCCGAGGTAGCGCAGGCGGTCCGGCCAGCGCCGGCTCCAGCCGGTGCGCAGCAGGACGATGCTCCCGGCGGGAATGCGCCCGTAGCGCGACTCCCAGGCTTCGATGTCCGCGAGCTCGAGGGAGAAGTCGGCATCTCGCTGCGCCTGACTCTCGACGTCGATGACCACCGCCGGAGCGACCAGCTGGTCGAGCGCCAGGGCATCGACGGCCCGCCCGCCGCGGGCATGGTGGCTCGGGGCATCGAGGTGCGTCCCGGCGTGCTCGGGCGCGCAGAAGCGGTAGGACGCTCCGACCTGTCCCGGCTCGGCCGCGGCCTCGGGGAGGGCGTCGAGCTCGAAGCCCGCGGACATCCCGGGCGGGGCGAGGGTGTTCGCATCGAAGGGGTGGGTGAGATCGACCAGCCGGCCCCAGGGATGCGAGCTCGCGCGGGCGGGTCCCACTTCGGTCGCGCTCGGCAGCCGCGCGACGAGGATCTCGTCTCCCGCGACCGCGCTCCCGCGCTGCAGGCTCCGCTCGCCCAACCAGAACAGGACCTCGCCGTTCGCCGCGCCCGCCAGACGCAGCCGCGAACTGCTGCTGCCGCCGCGCAGCGGCAGCGCGAAGCGGCGGGCGCGATCGCCATCGATCACCGCGAGCGTCCAGCGCGGCGCGCCCGCCTCCAGATCGCGGACGGCGAGCGCCGGCCGGCCGTCCGCGAGCAGCGCCAGGTCGTCGACCAGCTGCGCGCCCGCGAGCCACTGCTCGGCGGCGACCGACCCGGCCCGGCCCGCGAGCTCGCGGGGCAGGTCGGCGCGCCGGTCGAGGATTCCCAAGCGGGCCAGGTCCCAGGTCTTCTCGAGATCCCCCTGCTCGGAGAGCCGGTAGAGCTCCGGGACATGTCCCGGGTAGACCAGCAGGCCCCCGTCGCCGGCGAAGGCGAGCGAACCGAGCGCGAACGTCTGGGCGGTCGCCAGACGTTGCTGCTCCGCCAGCGTGCGCACCAGCGGATCGGCGAGCACCCGCCGGAAGTCCTCGAGCCCCGCACCGAGCGAGCCCATCCAGACGATGGAGTTGTCGGGCCCGGGCGCCGCATGTTCGCGGCTCGGGACGCCGAGCAGGGCGAGCCGGTCGCCCGCCAGATCGAGGTCGGCGACCCGGCCCCAGGCGAGGTCGAGCTCGTTCAACGGTCCGAGCGCGCCGTCTTCACCCACCATTCGCCAGACATAGAAGTGGTCGCGCGCCACCTCGAGCAGTCCGCTCGAGGAGACGGCGAAATGCTCGAGGTCGGCGAGGGCGCCGTCGTCGTCGTGACCGGGCAGGACCTCGCGCAGGCGCGGCATCCCGGCCGCCAGGCGGTGGCGGTCGACGCCGACCTCCGGACGCAGAAGGTAGATCCTGCCGTCCTCGCCGAGACGCAGGTCGATCGCCGCCGGCGCGGTCTCGGCGAAGCCGTAGCGGGCGACGATCTCCACGTAAGGCAGTCCGTCGCCGGCCCGCACCGCCGCTGCCGGCTCCTCGGCAGCCCCAGCCGCGGCGAGCGCCAGCCACGCGGCGCCGACCGCGGCCACCTCCAGGCTGCGCCGACGGCGTGCCTCACCAGCGTTCGTCGCGTCGAACCCTGCCTGCAGATTCATCCGAGCCTCCCGCCGGGCCGCGGCTCTGCGCAACGCCAGACGCTCGCCGGCAGATCGATTGTAGTCTTCGCGGGCGCCGGGCGCCGCAGGGCGCGGGCGAGGCGCGGGGGGCGCCGCCGCCGAGGGGGATCGTCGTGCCGAGCGAACGGGAAACGGTCGAGCTCCGCCGCGAGCTGGGGCTCTTCGACACCACGATGGTGGTCGCGGGGGCGATCATCGGGGTGGGGATCTTCGTCAATCCGGCGAACGTCGCCCGCCTCCTCCCGACCAGCGGCTGGATGCTCGCCGCCTGGATCGTCGGCGGTCTGGTCGCGACGCTGGGCGGATTCGTCTACGCCGAGCTCGGCTCGCGTCTGCCGCTGGTGGGCGGGCAATACGTCTACCTGGCGCGCGCCTGGGGACCGTACGTCGGCTATCTCTACGGCTTCGCGCTCCTCTTCGTGATCAACAGCGGCGGGATCGCCGCGGTCGCGAGCGTGCTGGCGAGCTACGTCGACCGGGCCTTCGTGCCGCTCGGCACCCTCGGCCGCCCGGCGCTCGCGGCGGCGATCATCGTCCTGCTGGCCGAGATCAACGTGCGCGGCGTGCGTCCCGGCAAGCAGGTCAACAATCTCTTGATGATCCTGAAGCTGGCCGGGATTCTCGGGCTCTTCGCCCTCGCCCTCCTGGGCCCGGCGAGCCCGGCCGAGCGACCGGCCGAGCCGGCGCCACCGGGCATCACGCTCTCGATCTTCCTCGCCGCGCTCGTGCCGGTGCTCTTCGCCTACGGCGGCTGGCAGAACTGCGGCAGCCTGGCGGCCGAGATCCGCCAGCCCGGCCGCACGCTGGCGCGCGCCAATCTGCTCGGCGTCGCGCTGGTGGTCGTGGTCTACCTCGGCCTCAACCTCCTCTATCTCGGTGTCCTCTCGCCCGGCGAGGTCGCGGCGAGCGGCGCGCTCGCCGCCGACGTGGCCGGCCGGCTGGCCGGCGCCGCAGGCGCCCGTTTCGTCGCCAGCCTGATCGTCGTCTCCTGCCTCGGTTTTCTCGCGGTGATGACGCTCACCGGCCCCCGTCTCTACTACGCCATGGCGCAGGACGGCATCTTCTGGCGGCGTGCCGGCCGGCTGCATCCACGTCACGCGACGCCGAGCTTCACCATCCGGCTGCAGGCGGCGGTGGCCCTGGTCCTCCTGCTCTCGCAGACCTACGACCAGCTGCTCTCCTACGTGGTCTTCGCCGACTGGCTCTTCTTCGCCTTGACCGCCGCCGGCCTCTTCGTGCTGCGCCGCCGCGACTCCCCACTGGCGGGGACGTTCCGCGTTCCGGGTCATCCGGTCTCGACGGCGCTCTTCGTGGCGGTCGCGGCGGGCGTCGTGGTCAACAGCTTCGTCGCCGCGCCCATCCAGGCGGTCGCCGGCTGCGGTGTGCTCGCCGTGGGCTCGCTCGCCTACGTCGCGGCGCGGCCGCGCTCGCCGGGCTGAGCCAGCGCGGCGAGCAGCGCTCGCCAGGCGCGGCCACGATGCCCCACCCGGTCCTTCTCCTCGTCGCTCATCTCGCCGTAGCTCTTCGCCTCCGCCTCCGGCTGGAAGACCGGATCCCAGCCGAAGCCGCGGGAACCCCGCGCCGGCAGGACGAGACGCCCGGCGGTTTCGCCTCGCGCCACCACCGAGCGCTCGCCGTCGGTCCACTCGAGCAGGCAGACCGCCCGCGCCAGCGGGTCCCCCAGCGCGAGCGCGGTGCGCGCGATCCCCTCCGCTCCGACCGCGGCGAGCATCCACTTGACCAGCGGGCCGGGGAAGCCGTGCAGCGCGGCGAGCTCGAGGCCGGTCTCCTCGACCACCAGCGGGCGGCGCAGCTTCTCCCAGGCGGCCGCCGCCTTGGCGCGCAGCACCTCGCCGAGGTCGAGCGACTGCACCTCGGGCAGCTCGAGCAGCACCGCCTCGAGGCCGGGCCCGACGATCCGCCGCGCCTCGGCGAGCTTGCCGGCGTTGCCGGTGACCAGCAGGAAGGAACCGTCGCGGCCGCTCACGAGGTCGTCTGCCGCGGCACCCGGTAGGCCCGCACCCGCTGGGTCAATCCCTTGAGCTGGAACTCGCCGAGCTCCTCGAGCACGAAGGCGCCGGCGAGCCGGCGCTCGGTCTCGCCTCCCAGGGTGATCTCCCCCGGCGCCGCCACCTCCGATTCGAGACGCGCCGCTATGTTCACGGTGTTGCCGAGCACCGTGTAGTCGACCCGCTTCTTGGAACCGACGTCGCCCACCATCACCGCCCCGCTGTTGATCGCGATGCGCACCGCGAGAACCGGCAGACCGCGCGCCGCGCGCTCGGCGTTGTCGCGCTCCTGCGCGGCCTGGATCGCGAGCGCCGCCTCGACGGCGCGCCGCGCGTGATCGGGCTGCGCGACCGGCGCGCCGAAGAAGGCCATCACGCAGTCGCCGATGAACTTGTCCAGCGTTCCGCCGGCCGAGAAGATGGCTTCGACGGCGTGGGTGAAGAACGCCTCGAGGAGCTCGGCCACCTCGCGCGGCGCGCTCCGCTCGGCGACCGGCGTGAAACCGGCGAGATCGGCGAACAGCACCGTGGCTTCGGCGAGCTTCATCCGGCCCACGTCGGGCTCGGCCGACTCGGAGGCGCGCTGCACGATCGACTCGATCACCGCCGGGGAGTGGTAGCGCTCGAGCCGGCTGCGCACCTGGCGCTCGAACTCGGCGGTCTCGGCGTAGCGCAACCGCTCCACGGCGACGGCGGCGTAGTTGGCCAGTGCGGTGAGCAGGTCGAGGTCCTGCTCGGTGAAGGAGCCGGCGTGGAACGGCGAGTCCACCTGGAGGACGCCGATGATCCGCTCGCCCGACCAGAGCGGCGCGGTCATCGCGGCCCGGATCTGATGGATGCGGATCGAGTCGCCGCCGGCCAGGCGCTGATCGGCGAGCGCGTCGTAGGTGAGCAGCGCGACCCGGTCGCGCATCACCTGGTCGATCATCGTGCGCGACACCGGAACCTCGCTCTGCGGCCGGTACTCGACGCGCTCCCCGGTGCGCGCCAGCTCGCAGACCGTCTCGCCACTGCGCTCGTCGCGCAGCAGGATGAACCCGCGGTCGACCGGCAGGACGTCGAAGGCCACCTCCATGACCCGGGCCAGGACTTCGTCGACCGAGTCGGAGCGGATCAGCAGGCGAGCGAGACGGGTGAGGAAGCCGAAGATCCGGCTCGAGTAGGCCAGGTCGAGGTCGCGGCGCTTGTCCGCTCGCCCGCTCCGTTCGCCCCGCTCGTCGAGGCCGTAGGCGGCGTTGAAATCGGCCAGCGAGCGGACGATCGTCGCCGTGCCCGGCGGCGCCGCGGTCGCGAAGCCCGCGGTCGGCAGACTCGCCGGATCGGCCTCCGGCGCGACGTCGGGAACCTCTTCGAGCACGAGCTCGAAGACCCCGATCTTGAGCCGGTCGCCGGCCCGCAACCGCGCGCGCTTCGCCGTCACGCCGTTGACCTGCACCCCGTTGGTGCTCATCAGGTCGTGGACCACCCAGCCCTCGGCTTCGCGGCGCAGCGCGGCGTGGCGCCGTGACACCGAGAAGTCGGGCAGGACCAGCTCGTTCTCGGTGCCGCGGCCGAGGCGGATCTCGTCGCCGACGAGAGCCGAGCTCTCGTCTCGCCCCTGACTGTTCCAGCGCAAGCGCAGCACGGCGATTCTCCGGCTCGCGATCTTAGCCCAGCGCCCGCGGGCGGCGATCGAGCGAGCGCACCCCCCTTTGTTAAGCTCCCATGGTGACCGACGCGCCGCAGAACCCGCTCCACGAACGCTACGCCTCGCGCGAAATGGCCGCCATCTTCTCGGCGGGAAATCGCTATTCCACCTGGCGTCGCCTCTGGATCCTGCTCGCCGAGTGCCAGGCGGAGCTCGGCCTGCCGATCCGGCCCGAGCAGCTCGCCGCTCTGCGCGCCGCCGCGCCCGAGCTCGATCTCGAGCGGGTCGCCGAGCTCGAGCGGCAGACCCGGCACGACGTGGTGGCGCATCTGCGCCACTTCGCGGAGCAGGCGGCGCGGCACGAGGCGAGCGCGGGAGGCATCCTGCACCTCGGGGCGACCAGCGCCTTCGTCACCGACAACACCGACCTGGTGCTCGCCAAGCAGGCGATGGAGCTCCTGGCGCGGCGCCTGGCCGCGACGCTCGGCGCCCTCGCCGGTTTCGCCCGCCGGCATCGGGACCGCCCCTGCCTCGCCTACACCCATTTCCAGCCCGCCCAGCTCACCACGGTCGGCAAACGCGCCTGCCTCTGGGCGCAGGACTTCGTTCTCGACCTCGCCGAGGTGCGGCACCGTCTCGGCGCATTGCCCTGTCGCGGCGTCAAGGGGACCACCGGAACGCAGGCGAGCTTTCTCACCCTGTTCGACGGCGACTCGGCGAAGGTGCGCGAGCTCGACCGCCGCTTCGCGACGCGCCTGGGCTTCGCGGGCTCGATCCCGGTCTCCGGCCAGACCTACGCCCGCAAGCTCGACAGCCAGCTGCTCGCGACCCTCGCCGGAATCGCCGAGAGCTGCCACAAGATGGGCACCGATCTGCGGCTCCTGCAGGGCGTCGGCGAGCTCGCCGAGCCTTTCGACTCGAGCCAGGTCGG
>CAZPZW010000077.1:0-14925 GCA_964591165.1 uncultured Thermoanaerobaculia bacterium
TCGGTGTAGGTGTAGCCGGCATAGAACCAGGCGCTGTCCTTGACGATCGGACCGCCGATCGCGAAGCCGGGCTCGATCGTCGTGGTGGGGTCCTTGTCGAAGGTGCGATAGAGCGACGGGTCGCTGCGGTACGGGGTGGCCCGCTCGTCGCCGTTCCAGTCCGAGTCGCCGTAGTAGCCGCCGACCCAGCCCTTGAACTCGTTGGTGCCGCTCTTGGTGACGGCGTTGATCACGCCGCCGACCGAGCCGCCGTACTCCGCCTGATAGCCCGCCGACTTGACCTGGACCTCTTCGATGAAGTCGGTGACCAGGTTCTGGCCGGAGAGGCCGTCCTGCGGGTGGGTGGTGTCGACGCCGTCGATGACGTAGCGGTTCTCGGAGCCCGACGCGCCGTCGACCGACAGACCGCCGAGGAAGCCCTCGTTGGCGACGCCGGTCGCCATGGTGGCGACGCCGGTGAAGTCGCGGGCCTTGGGCAGCGACTCGATCTGCTCGGAGGTGATCGAGGCCGCGGTCGCGGAGCTGCGGACGTCGATCTGGCCGGCCTCGCCGACCACGCTGATCGTCTCGCTGACCGCTCCGACCTCGAGGCTGAAGTTGATGGTCGCCGTCTCACCCAGGCGAACCACCACGTTCGCGACCTCGGCGGGGTTGAAGCCGTCGAGCTTCGCGATCACGTTGTAGGTGCCCGGCGGGACGCGCGGGAAGCGGAACTCACCGACCGCGCTGGTCGTCGCGGTGAGGCGGGCACCGCCGGTGCTCACGGCCTCGACCGTCGCGCCCGGCAGAACCGCAGCCGAGGCGTCGGAGACCGTGCCGACGATCGCGCCCACCTGCTCCTGGGCGCTGGCCGGCAGAGCCAACGCGAAGCCCACGAGGGCGATCGCGGCGGCAGTTAGGCCGACTCTCCACCATTCTCTCTTGTGCATCATCTAACCTCCATCAGGTTGACGGGCTGGTGCCGCTGGAACGATTCCGAGCGGCGCGACTTGAAGACTTGGATCCCGCGGACTCTATCACCAGGTGACGAGACGGCGACAAGCGGGTGACTGCGGCCCGCTCTGGCGTTCGACGACTCTGCTGAAAAGCGCCCGTGGGATCCCATGGATGCCAAGGTCTAAGGCGAAGTTCGTGCCAATCCGAGGCTTCTCGAGTCTCTTCGGGCCATGCCGTTTAGTCGTTTTATTTCAGAGAGTTGCTAAATCCGCATGGGGCCGTTGGAGGGCCTCGCGAGGAGCCGACGCCGGTTCGATCCAGCCCCTTGGTGGCGAGTCCAGAGGATTGGATTCAGGAGCCGGCCGGAGGGAGCGGCGGAAGCTGCGATGCGGGGAGGGTCAGGCGCAGGCTGCGGATCCGGTTGCCCTGGACCTCGAGCACTTCGAGCTCGGCGGGGCCCAGCCGGACCCGATCCCCGAGCCGGGGTCGCCGACCGAGCTCGGAGAGGACGACGCCGCCCAAGGTGTCCTCGTCGCGCGGCGAGAGCTCGAGTCCGAGCTCGTGCTCGAGGTCGACCAGCAGCATGGCGCCCGAGACGGTGAAGGCACCCTCGCCGCGGGCCACCAGCTCCGGCCGTTCGGCGTCGAACTCGTCCTGGATCTCGCCGACGATCTCCTCGATGACGTTCTCCAGCGTCACGATCCCGGCCACCCCCCCGTATTCGTCGAGCACCGCAACGAGGTGCAGCCGCTCGCTGCGCATGCGGGCGAGGAGCTTGTCGAGCGCGATGCTCTCGGGCACGAACTTGATCGGCCGCGCGATGCGCTCGAGCGGCGGGACGGCGGCCCCTGCACGGAAGAGGTCCTTGATGTGCACGACGCCGACCACGCGGTCGAGGTCCCTGCCCTCGCAGAGCGGGAAACGGGTGTGACCGCTCTCGCGAGCGACCGCGAGGTTCTGCTCGAGCGAGCGCTCGGTCGAGAGGTAGACGACGTCGCCGCGCGGCACCATCACCTGGCGCGCGATCCGGTCGTAGAGTTCGAAGACGTTCTCCAGCAGGTCGCGCTTCTGCTGCGAGAGGTCCGAGCCGTGCCGCGAGGCGAGCAGCAGGCGGACCTCCTCCTCGCTGTGCGCCAGCTCGTGCTCGCTCGCCGGCTGGATGCCGACCAGCCGCAGGATCGAGTTGGCGGTCTTGTTGAGCAGCCAGATGGCGGGGAAGGCGAGCCAGTAGAACAGGTAGAGCGGGAACGCGATGGCGAGGGAGGTGGCCGCTGGCAGTCGGATCGCGACCGACTTGGGCACCAGCTCGCCGAAGACGATGTGCAGGATGCTGATGAAGACGAACGCGGTGGTGAGCGCGATCGAGTGCTCGAGCTCGGGCGTCGCGCCGGGGATCGCGTGCACCAGGGGGCGGAGGATCCAGGCGAAGGCCGGCTCGCCGACCCAGCCGAGCGCGATGCTGGCCAAGGTGATTCCGAGCTGCGTCGCCGAGAGGTAGGCGTCGAGGTGCCGCAGCATGTGCACGGCGACCTTGGCGCGACGCTCGCCGCGCAGCGCTTGCGGCTCGATCTGGGTGGCGCGGACCTTGGCGAGCGCGAACTCGGCGGCGACGAAGAAGCCGTTGAGCAGCACCAGCAGCAAGCCGAGGGCGAGGCCTGCCCAGGGGTTGAGCGAGGGCAGCACGGCGCCCTCGGAGAACAGGAATGCGACCGGAATCATGGGGGCGAGAGTATAGGCGAGTCGGCCGGGGGGCGGTGTGCCGTGGGGGGATAGAATACACGAGGAACATCCGGCGACCGCTTCCGAGGTCGCCCCATGGGGGTTTTGACATGCTGAAATTCCGCAGTCTCGCGTTGCTCTCGCTCGCCGCGCTCGGCCTCGGCGCCGGCGCCCTCCTGGCGGTCAACACGGCGCGCATCTATGGCACCATCACCGACGAGACCGGCAAGCCGGTCGGCGAGGCGAAGATCACCGTGACCTGCCCCTCGATGCCGACCTTCAAGCTCGAAGCCAGCACGGACAGCAGCGGACGATGGGCGGTGACGCTGGTCGACGCGACGAAGAGCTACCACTACCGCTTCGAGAAGGTCGGCTACCTGATGATGGAGCAGGAGCTGAAGCTGCCGATCGGCGCCAACGAGCGGCGCGACTTCAAGATGCTCACGTTGGACGAGGCACGCCGGCAGGGCATCGGCGGCGGGGGCCAGCCGACCAACGCCGAGCAGGCGGTGCTGGCGTTCAACGCCGGGGCGGAGGCCTACCAGCAGGGGGATACGGCGACCGCCAAGGCGAAGATGCAGGAGGCGATCTCGATCGATCCCCAGCTTGCCGCCGGCTACTCGGCGCTCGCGGCGCTCTACTGGGCGGAGAAGGACGCGACGAAGGCGCTCGGTATGGCGGAGCGCGCCCTGTCGCTCGACGCCAAGGACGTCCGCGCGCTGCGGGTGAGCGTTCAGGTCTACACCGCGCAGGGCGACGCTGAGAAGACCAAGGCCGCGGTCGCGGCGCTCGCGGCGGCCGACCCCAAAGCGGGCGCGGCGGACCTCTACGAGCAGGGCCGGCTGGCCTACAACGCCGGGGACATGGCGACCGCCTTGAAGCTCTTCGAGCAGTCGGTGGCCGGCAATCCGGACTTCCCCCGCGTCCACTACATGCTCGGCATGTGCTACATCAACCAGGGCGACACCGCGAGGGCGAAGCAGGAGTTGGAGACCTTCATCGCGACGGCCTCGGCGGACGATCCCGACCTCGGGACCGCCAAGGAGATGCTCGCCTACCTGAAGTAGCGCGCGGAGCTCCTTGACCGCCGCTGGCACTCCGCGCCGTCCCGCCGCGGAACCGTCGCGCCCCGGCCGCACGCGCGTGCGCCTGAAGGCGGGGCGCGACAAGGCGGTCCGGGAGGGGCATCCCTGGATCTTCTCGGGCGCGATCGCTGACAGCGAAGGTCCCGCCGAGGCGGCGCTCGCCGTGGTCGAAGCGGCCGGCGGAGAATCGCTGGGCGTCGGTTTCTTCAGCCCGCGCTCGCAGATTCGCGTCCGCCTCCTCGGGCGCCCCGACCTCGCGATCGACGCGGAGTTCTTCCTCGCACGGCTCGAGGCCGCGGCCAGCCTGCGTCGGAACCTCGTGCCGGCGGCGACCGACGGCTACCGGCTGGTCAACGCGGAGGGCGACGGCCTGCCGGGGTGGACGGTGGATCGCTTCGGTGGCGTGCTGGTGAGCCAGATCACCGTGGCCGGGCTGGAGCGCGCGCGCGACCTCGCCTACGCGGCGCTCGGGCGCCTGCTGCCCGACCTCGCCGTCCTGCACCTCGGGGATCTCGCCGCTCGACGCGACGAGGGGATCGGCGGTGGCGACGAGGTCCTCCGCGGCGCGATCGACGCCACCGCCGGGTTCCGCGAGTGCGGCCTGCGCTTCCGGGCCGAGCTCGGGGGGGGGCAGAAGACCGGCTTCTACTGTGATCAACGGGAGAACCGGCGGCTCGCGGCGCGCCACGCGGCGGGCCGCCGTGTGCTCGATCTGTTCGCGCACAGCGGCGCCTTCTCGGTCCACTGTCTGCACGCCGGGGCCCGCTCGGCGACGCTCGTGGAATCGGCGCCCCGCCTGCTCGACCTGGCGCGCCGCCACCTGACCGACAACGAGCTCGATCCTGGGCGCGCCGAGCTGGTCGCCGCCGACGTGTTCGCGGACCTGCGCGAGCGCCGCGACGAGTACGACCTCGTGGTCTGCGATCCTCCGCCGCTCGCGCGGCGTCGCGAGCACCTGCAGCGGGCCGCCCGCGCTTACAAGGACCTCAACCGGCTGGCCATGGCGCGGCTCGCGCCTGGCGGTCTGCTGTTCACCTTCTCGTGCAGCGGAGCGGTCGACGCCAAGCTGTTCCGTCAGATCCTCTTCGCTGCGGCGCTCGAAGCCGGCGTGGAGCTTTCTCTCCTCGCCCCGCTGGCCGCGGGTCCGGACCACCCCGTGTCGGTCTTCCATCCGCAGGGCGAGTACCTCAAGGGATGGCTCGCCGTGGCGCGCGGGCGGCGGTGATGACCGCCCCGCCCGCCGAAGCGCGCCGTCCGGTGGCGCTGGTCCGCGCGCCGCGGCCGCTGCCCGGGGCGGCCAGCGAGGAGCAGCTCGCGGCCGCTCTCTGTCAGCTCGGCTGGGAGGCGCGCGCGGTCGCGGCGCACGAGCTCGCGGGTCTCGGCGGCGCATTGGCGGTATTCGGCGAGCCCCCCGGACTGCTCCGTCGACTGCTGGCGCGACGGCGCGGGCAGGCGGTGCTGCTCGACGCGCGGGAAGCGTGGGCCGAGAGCGGACGACGGCCCGCCGTCTGGAACGTCGCGGGAGCGCTGTTCGCCAACCGCGCGCAGCAGGGCGAGCTCGACCAGCCGCGGTGGACCAGCGCGGTGCTCTCGGCCGCTGCTTCGCCGGCCTTGCGCCCGCACGGCGTGCCGCCGGGCGAGCTGCGCGCCCTGGTGCTCGGTGCCCGCGAGTGCCGGACGATGCTCGCGGAGATGCCCGGCCTCTGCTACGCCGAGGGCGATCCGGCGGGGATCGCCGGACAGTTCAACTGCCACGTCGTGCTGAGCCGCTCGGCGGCCGAGTCGCGCCACCGCTCGAACCTGCCGGTGGCGGTCGCCGCGGCGTGCGGCGCGCTGCTGGTTACGACCCGCGACCTCTCGGCGATCGAGTCGCTGGGGGAGGACTACCCCTACTTCTGCGAGGCGACCCCAGAATCGGTCGCCGCCACGCTCGAGCGCGCGCGCCGGGAGCTCGGCACGGCGGCGCGGCGCAGCGCCCACGACCGCCTGCAGGCGGCGCGGCGAACGACCACCCTGGAAGCGGTCGCCGGGGCGCTCGCGGCGCACCTCGAGCGCGTGGTGACGGCGCGCGGCGCCCGTTGACAGGTTCCGCGCCGGCTTGCTAAGTTTCTTCATCCCAGCGGCTTGCGAGTCGCCGGGGCGAAGGCGGCGAGAGGGATTCAGGCCCGTAGCTCAGTTGGTTAGAGCGCTACGTTGACATCGTAGAGGTCGGTGGTTCGAGCCCACTCGGGCCTACCATGTCGCTTCCTTCGGCGGATCCGGGCAAGCTATGACGACATCGGGCAGGCGCTTAGCTCAGTTGGTTAGAGCGCTTCCTTCACACGGAAGAGGTCCGCGGTTCGAGTCCGCGAGCGCCTACCACTCCGCTTCTCGAGCCGCCGCCGCGTGAGCGGCGGGGTGTCCCGCCGCTTCCCCCCTCTCTTCGATTGCGACGTGCCATGACCTCACCGGACATCGTGTTGACGCTCCCCGACGGATCCGAACGCCGCGTTCCGGCGGGGTCCACCGCGCTCGACGTGGCGCAGGGCATCGGGCCGCGCCTCGCCGCCGCCGCGGTCGGCGCCGAGCTCGACGGCGCGAAGATCGACCTGCGGCAGCCGCTCGACCGCAGCGGAGCCTTCAAGGTCTTCACCACCAAGAGCCCGGAGGCCGGCGACTTCGTGCGCCACTCGGCCGAGCACCTGCTGGCCGACGCCGTGCGCCGGCTCTGGCCGGAGTCGGAGTACGACGCCGGCCGGCAGGATCACTCCGAGAAGTTCCAGTACGACTTCCGCTTCCCGCGCGCCTTCACCCCCGAGGACCTCGCGGCGATCGAGGCCAAGATGCGGGAGATCGTGGCCGAGGACGCGCCCTTCGAGCGCGTCGAAGTGTCGCGCGCCGAGGCCGAGAAGATCTTCCGCGCCATGGGTTTCACCTTGAAGCTCGAGCGGCTGAAGGACATCCCGGAGGGCGAGACGATCACGCTCTACCGCCACGGCGACTTCACCGACCTGTGCCGCGGACCGCACGTGCAGCGCGCCGGCCAGATCGGAGCGGTCAAGCTCCTCGAGTCCTCCGGCGTCTACTTCAAGGGGGACGAGCGCAACGAGCGGCTGCAGAGGATCTACGGCACCGCGTTCGCCAGCGCCGCCGAGCTCGCGGCCTACGAGAACGCGATCGCCGAGGCGCGCGCGCGGGACCACCGCCGGCTCGGCCCGGAGCTCGGTCTGTTCAGCTTCAACGCGCTGGCGCCGGCCTCGCCGTTCTTCCACCCCAAGGGCGCGGCGGTCTACAACGGCCTGATCGACTACGTGCGCGAGCTCAACGCCAAGAACGGCTACGGCGAGGTGGTGACCCCGCAGATCCTCGACGTCGAGCTCTGGCACACCTCCGGGCATTGGGCCAACTACCGCGAGAACATGTTCTTCACCGAGCTCGACGAGCGGCAGTACGCCGTCAAGCCGATGAACTGCCCGACCCACTGCCTGATGTACAAGGTGGGCAAGCACTCCTACCGCGACCTGCCCATCCGATACGCCGATTTCGGTCGCCTGCACCGCTACGAGCGGTCGGGCGTGACCTCGGGTCTCACCCGCGTGCGCTCCTTCGCGCAGGACGACGCGCACGTCTACTGCACGGACGAGCAGGTCGAGGCCGAGGTGCTGCGCGCGGTCGGGATCATCCTCGACATCTACCAGACCTTCGAGTTCACCGACGTCCAGATCGGCATCGGCACCCGTCCGGAGAAGCGGGTGGGCAGCGACGAGCAGTGGGACGTGGCCGAAGCCGGCCTGAAGTCCGCGCTCGAGCACCGCGGTCTCGCCTACACCCTCAACGCGGGAGACGGTGCCTTCTACGGTCCCAAGGTCGACTTCCGGGTGAGCGACGCGATCGGCCGCCAATGGCAGCTCGGCACCGTGCAGCTCGACTACCAGCTGCCGCAGCGCTTCGACCTCGAGTACGTGGCGGCCGACGGGGCGATGCGGCGGCCGGTGATGATCCACCGCGCCATGCTCGGCTCGGTCGAGCGCTTCCTCGGCATCCTGATCGAGCACACCGCCGGCGCCTTCCCGTTCTGGCTCGCGCCGGTGCAGGCCAAGGTCATCCCGGTCTCGGAGAAGACGCTCGATTTCGCGCGCCATGCGGCGGCGCAGCTGCTCGCCGCGGGCCTGCGGGTGGAGCTCGACGAGTCGAACGAGAAGTTGGGCTACAAGATCCGCCAGGCGCAGCTCGAGAAGGTGCCCTACATGCTGGTCGCCGGGACGCGCGAAGCCGAGAGCGGCGCGCTCGCCGTCCGGCTGCGCAGCGGCGAGGATCTGGGCGCGATCGCGATCGGCGCGCTCGCCCGCCGGCTGCGCGAGCAGGCCGACCGCCGGGCGGCGGCTTTGCCGACGGACTGAGGATCGAGTAGACTGCCGGATCTCTGCTGGTCAGGGACCGCGTACCCGGGGCGGATCGTCCGCCCCGCGAGTTCGTGAAGCGCGATCCCAACGCTCCACCGGGAGGTGAGCGGCGCATCGACAAAACGGCACGCACCAACGAGGGAATCCGGGTCCGCGAGGTCCGGCTGATCGACGCCGACGGCACGCAGGTCGGCGTGGTTCCGACCGAGCAGGCGCTGCGGATGGCCAAGGAGCAGAACTTCGATCTGGTGGAGGTCGCCCCGACGGCGCGCCCGCCGGTCTGCCGGATCATGGATTTCGGCAAGTTCCTGTACCAGCAGAAGAAGAAGGCGCACGATTCGCGCAAGAAGCAGAAGACGATCCAGGTGAAGGAGGTCAAGTTCCGGCCCAACATCGACGATCACGACTACTCGGTCAAGCTGCGCAACGCCATCCGCTTCCTCGAGGAGGGAGACAAGGTCAAGGCGACCGTGCAGTTCCGGGGACGCGAGATGTCGAAGCCGGAGCTCGGCTTGAACCTGTTGAAGAAGCTGATCGCCGACATCGGCGAAGGCGGTGCGGCGGAGAGTACCCCGGAGATGGCGGGGAACCGGATGCACCTCGTGTTCGGCCCCGGCAAGAAGGGGGCGAGAAGATCGGCCGAGGCCGTGGGCGCCGAAGCCGCAGCCAAAACGTCGTAGGAAAGAGGTCGGTCGTGGCTCAGAAGAAGAAGACGCACAAGGGCGCCGCCAAGCGCTTCAAGATCACCGGCACGGGCAAGGTGCTGCGCACCCAGGCGATGAAGCGGCACATCCTGACCAAGAAGACCCGCTCGCGCAAGCGCCGGCTGCGGCGCGAGGTCGAGCAGCTCGGTCGCCTGGGCCGGTCGGTCAAGAACCTGCTGTCGTAGGTCCAATCCACCCTCCGCGGAGGCGGGATCGAACCTGTCCCGTCCAGCGGAAGCCGCGGCCCCGTCGAGGGCGTGCTGCGGCCTGATCCGTCCCGAGCTCGAGCGAGGGACGAGAAACGAGGTTCGATGCCATGCCCCGCGCCAAGCGAGGTCCGAAGCGCGCCCAAAAGCGCAAGAAGGTACTCAAGCTCTCCAGCGGTTTCTTCGGCACGAAGTCGAACGCCTATCGCATGGCGATGCAGGCGGTCGACCGCGCCGGCAAATTCGCGACGCGCGACCGGCGAGCCAAGAAGCGGCAGTTCCGCTCGCTGTGGATCGTCCGCATCAACGCCGCCGCGCACCAGCACGGCCTCTCCTACAACCACTTCATCTCGGGGCTGAAGCTCGCGGGCTGCGACCTCGACCGCAAGGTCCTGGCGCAGCTCGCCGCCGCGGAGGATCCGAAGCCGTTCGCCGGTCTGGCGGACCTCGCCAAGCAGGCGCTCGCCCAGCAACTCGCGAAGGGCTGACGCCTTGAGCGGGTCCGGTCCGACGAGCGTCCCGGTCCCGACCCTCGAAGAGCTCGAGCGGCTGGCGAGCGGGGCCGAAGCGGCGATCGCCGGCGCGGGCGACCGCGCGGCGTGGGAGGCCCTGCGCGTCGCCTGGCTCGGGGCGCGCCAGGGGAAGCTCCGCGAGCTGCAGGAGATGATCCCCCGCGCCGCCGACAAGCGGGCTTTCGGCCAGGCCTTCAACGCCCTCAAGCGCCGGCTCGAAGCCGCCCTCGAGGCGCGCGACGGCGAGCTCGAGCGGGCCGAGGCCGAGGCGCGGCGGCGCGTGGCGGCGATCGACGTCACCCTGCCCGGCCGCGCGACGCACCTCGGATCGCTGCATCCGGTCACCCAGATCTCGCTCGAGATCGAAGAGATCTTCCTGCGGCTCGGCTACAGCGTCGCCGAAGGCCCGGAGGTCGAGGAGGACCACTACAACTTCGAGCTGCTCAACTTCCCGGACGACCATCCGGCGCGCGACATGCAGGACACCTTCTTCCTCACCGACGGTCGCCTGCTGCGCACCCACACGTCGCCGGTCCAGATCCGCACCATGCTGGCGCGCCAGCCGCCGATCCGGGTGATCTGCCCGGGACGGGTCTTCCGCCACGACAACGATCTGCGCCACTCGCCGATGTTCCATCAGATCGAGGGGCTGGCGGTGGGCGAGGGGATCTCGGTCGCCGACCTCAAGGGGACGCTCGAGGCCTTCCTGAAGCGGCTCTTCTCGCCCTCGACCGGGGTCCGCATGCGGCCCAGCTTCTTCCCCTTCACCGAGCCGTCGTGCGAGGTCGACATCACCTGTCCGTTCTGCGCCGGTGGCGGCTGCCCGACCTGCTCCGGGACGGGCTGGATGGAGATCCTGGGCGCCGGCATGGTCGACCCGCGGGTGTTGCAGGCTTGTGGCATCGACCCCGACCGCTTCACCGGCTTCGCGTTCGGCCTGGGGCTCGATCGGGTCGCCATGATCCGCTACGGGATTCCGAACATCCGCATCCTGTTCGACAACGACGAACGGCTGCTGCGTCAGGTGCGGGCGCGATGAAGCTCTCGCTCGAGTGGCTGCGGGACTACGTCGAGCTCCCCGAGGAGGCCGGCGAGATCGCGTCGCGACTGACCGCCGCCGGGCTCCACGTCGAGGCGGTCGAGACGGTGGGCGACGATCGGGTGTTCGAGATCGAGATCACGCCCAACCGTCCCGATTGCATGAACCACGTCGGGGTGGCGCGCGAGCTCGCGGCGCTCCTCGACCGCGAGCTGCGCCTGCCGGGAGCCGGCGTGATGCCGGGCGCAGGCCATGCGCCGCTCCGCATCACGCTGATCGACAGCGAGGGTTGCCCGCGCTATGTCGGCGTGGGGGTGGAGGATCTCGCGGTCGGGGAGAGCCCGGAGTGGCTGCGGCGCCGACTGGAGGCGATCGGTCAGCGCGCGGTCAACAATGTCGTCGACGTCACCAACTACGTGCTCTGGGAGCTGGGTCAGCCGCTGCACGCCTTCGATCTCGATCGGATCGCGGGCGGCGAGATCCGGGTCCGCCGGGCGGCCGCGGGCGAGAAGCTCACCACCCTCGACGGCGTCGAGCGGGAGCTCGATTCCGAGGTGCTGGTGATCGCCGACGCCGAGCGCCCGCTGGCGCTCGCCGGGATCATGGGCGGACAGGCCAGCGAGGTCCGGCGCGACACCCGGAGGATCCTCATCGAGAGCGCGCACTTCGACCGGCGCCGGATCCGCCGCGGCAGCCGGCGGGTCGACCTGCACACCGACGCCTCTCATCGCTTCGAGCGGGGGAGCGATCCGGCGATCTGCCGCTTCGCCGCCGAGCGCGCTGCCGGGCTGCTCGTCGAGCTCGCCGGCGGCCGGCCGCTCGGTCCGGCGATCGACGCGCGCGGCGCCGCGGTCCCCGAGATCCCCTGGCGGATCGAGAGCGAGCGGCTGGCCGAATTCGCCGGCCTGGCGCTCTCCGCGGCCGAGATCGAAGGGCGCCTCGGACGGCTCGGCTTCGCGCCGCGGGCCGCGGAGCCCGGCGTCTGGGAGGGGATCGTTCCCTCCTGGCGCACCGCCGACTTCGCGCCGCGCGAGATCGAACGGCGTGGCGTGCGCCGGCAGGAGGCCTGGCCGGCGGATGTCTACGAAGAACTGTTGCGCACGCACGGGCTCGACCCGATTCCGGCGCGTCTGCCCTCGCTCGCCGGAACGGACCTCGGGGTCAGCGTGCTGCACGCTCCCGGCGTCAAGGTGCGGCTGATGCTCTCCTCGAGCGGGCTCGCCGAGGCGATCCACTTCGCCTTCCACGACAGGGCTTCGGACGACCGATTCCCCAGGCTCGCCGCGCGCGGCGAACCGCTCGCGCTGGCCAACGCCCTGTCGGAGCGCTACGCGGTGATGCGCCGCTCGCTGCTCCCGAACCTGCTCTCGAGCGCGGCCTTCAATGCGCGCCGCGGTGCCGGTGCAGTGCGCCTCTTCGAGGTCGGCAGCCTCTTTCCCGGCGGACGGGACGAGGAGATCGTGGCGGTCGCGATCCTGCTCGGCGGCCGGGTGGGCAGTCCGTGGGACCGCCGGGCGGAGCTCGACTTCTTCCATCTCAAGGGGATCCTCGAGGCGCTCGCCGAGCGCTTCGGGCGCCGGCTGACGCTGCGTCCGGCCCTGCTCGCCGGGTTCGTCGCAGGGGCTTCGGCCGAGCTGCTCGACGAGACGGGCGTCGTCGCCGGCCATGCCGGCCGGGTGGAGGGCGACGAGACCCCCTTCCCGCTCTTCGCGGCCGAGCTCGCGCTGGCCCGGCTGGTCGACGGACCGGATCGGCCGAGCGAGGTCGTGTTGCCGCCGCGGCTGCCCGGGATCGACGTCGACACCACCCTCACGCACCGCCTGGAGACCAGCTGGAGCGAGCTCGCGACGGCGATCGAGGAGGCGGGGATCCAGGATCTGCGAGGGTTCGGCCTGAAGGACCGCTATCGAGGTCCGGGGGTCCCGGACGATTGCGTGGCGACGACGATCGCCTTCCGCTACAACGCCGAAGAGCGCTCGCTGACGCAGGAGGAGGTCAACGCTCGACATGCCCCGCTCGCCGCCGAGCTCGAGCGGCGTTTCGGAGCCGGACGAAGGGAGCCGCAATGAGCCTCGAGTTCCTGGACGCCCTCGAAGCCCGCGTCCGCGATGCCGCGGAACGGATCGAAGAGCTGACTGCGGAGAACGTCCGCCTGCGCCGAGAGGTCGAGCGTCTCGAGCGCGACCGCGAGGCGGGCCGCGTCGCGGGCGATGCCGATTGGGCGGCCCAGCGCGCCGAGGTGCGCCGCCGCCTCGAAGCGGTCGTGGACCGCCTCTCCCGGCTCCTCCAAGCCTGATGGAGCCCCCACCCGGAGGGGTGGTATAGTTCGACCAGCAGGCCGTCGTGCGGTTGCAACCGTCGGCGGCAAAAGGGGTTGGAAGCGATGATGGAGGCGACGTCCAACGCCGTGGCGGTTCAGATTTTTGGCGCGACGTATCACGTCCGCGGCGGCGACGAGGCGGGCGATCTACGAGAATTGGCCGCCCAGGTGGACCGCAGGATGCGCGAGCTCGCCGCACACGCCCCGACGGCGGACGCGGACAAGCTGGCGATCCTGGTGGCGCTCAACCTGGCGGACGAGTTGGCGAAGCAACAGCAGTCGCAACTGGGAGAGCGGGGCGACATCGAGACACGAGTCGCGGAACTAACGGATCGACTGGCGGAGGCTCTGCAGCGATGAACCCGCCACTCGGCCGACGGACAGGACGGAATGAACGGCAGCCAGATTCGGCATCCCCTGGATGGATCGTGACGAGCCGACGCACTGTAGAACCAACACAGCACCTCAGGGAGTCCAAGATCCGCGCGGCCCGTGCCTGCCCGGCTCCGACCGGGACGCTAACGGCCGCTCATGAGGACACCCACCTGACGCGTTTCAGGTTCTAAAACGCAGCGGCTCGCACGACCCTCCAGGGGGTGCCTCTTCCCTTTCCGGCACTCCGCAGCGCGCGTCCACAGCCTCCGCCCCCGTGACGGATATTTGGGGGTGTCCGATGAATCTTGGTCTCTGGATCGCCGTCGTCGCCCTGGTCGTCTCGGCGGGGATTCTGGGGTTTGGCTGGTCGCGCCTGCGGCAGGAAGGTGCTCGCCGCCTGGCCGAGGCCGAGCGCGAAGCGGCGCGCCTGCGTGACGAGGCGCGGCGCGACAGCGACACGAAGCTCCGCGAGGCCGAGCTCGCCGCGAAGGAGAAGCTGCTCCAGGCGCGCAGCGAGTTCGAGACGGCGTCGCGCAAGCGGCGCGGGGAGCTCGAGGCGCTCGAGCGGCGGCTGACCCAGAAGGAAGACGCTCTCGAGAAGCGCGTCGAGCAGGTCGATCAGCGCGACCGTGACATCTCCGGCCGAGAGCGCACGCTGGTCGGCCGGGAGAAGGAGGTCTCCGCCCACGAGGTGGAGCTCGATCGGCTGATCGCGGACCAGCGTGCCAAGCTCGAACAGATCGCGGGCCTGACCGCGCAGCAGGCCAAGGAGGATCTCGTCCGCTCGCTCGAGGACGAGGCCCGCATCGACGCGGCCCACCTGGTCAAGCGGATCGAGGACGAGGCGCGCGAGCAGGGCCATCGCAAGGCGCAGTGGGTGATGGGGCTCGCGGTGCAGCGCTTGGCGTCCGACTACGTCTCGGAGACCACGGTCTCGGTGGTCGAGCTGCCCAACGACGAGATGAAGGGACGCATCATCGGTCGCGAGGGTCGCAACATCCGCGCCCTCGAGATGGCGACCGGCATCGATCTGATCGTCGACGACACGCCAGAGGCGGTGATCCTCTCCGGATTCGACCCCTATCGCCGGGAGATCGCGCGGGTCGCGCTCGAGCGGCTGATCGCCGACGGGCGGATCCACCCGGCGCGCATCGAGGAGATCGTCGAGAAGGTGAAGGCGGAATTCGAGCAGCGGATCCAGCAGGAGGGGGACGCGGCCCTGCTCGAGCTCAAGATCCCCGGCATGCACCCGGAGCTGGTGAAGCTCCTCGGGCGCCTGCGCTTCCGCTATTCGTACGGCCAGAACGTGCTCCACCACTCGAAGGAAGTCGCCTTTCTCTCGGCCGCCATGGCCGCGGAGCTCAAGGCGAACGTCAACGTGGCGAAGCGAGCCGGCCTGTTGCACGACGTCGGCAAGGCGATCGACCGCGAGGTCGACGGCACGCACCTGCAACTGGGCATCGAGCTGCTGCGCAAGTACGGCGAGTCGGAAGAGGTCGTGCACGCCATGGCCTGCCACCACGGCGATTACGACCCGCAGACCGTCGAGGCAGTGCTGGTCACCGCGGCCGACGCCCTCTCCGCGGCTCGTCCCGGCGCCCGCCGCGAGGTGCTCGAGACCTACGTCAAGCGCCTGGAGAAGCTCGA
>CAZPZW010000078.1:0-14922 GCA_964591165.1 uncultured Thermoanaerobaculia bacterium
GCTCTTGGCGCGCGGGAAGAAGGTGAAGCCGACCAGCCCGCCGATCGGGCAGTGTTCGTCGGTGTCGCTCAGTTGGTTGAGCTCGGTGCGCAAGGCGAAGTTGAACGCCCAGCGCGCATCCTCGCCCATCCAGTAGCGTCCACCGGTCGTCAGGTCGATCGCATCGTCGGGAGTCGAGTCGCCGCCCTGGTAGAACGTCCCGACCAGTTCGGTCACCCAGTCGAAGCGGTCGTTGAGCGCGACCACGTAGCCGAGCCCGGTCTCCAGCTCCTCGGCGACGTCGAAGTGGTCGGCATCCCCGGGGTCGCGGTACCCCACGCGCGCCATCCACCGCGGAGAGAAGTTCCAGTTCAGCCCGAGGCCCCACCCGGTGTCTCCCGGCACGACGCCCTCGTCGTCGTCCCCGGTGGGCGCCTCGAAGAAGGCGTTGAGCGCGAGCGCCTCGCCCTCCTCCGGCCGGCCGAAGAGCTGGTACTTCATGCCCAGCCGGACGTTGCCGATGCCGCTGGCATCGATCTCGTCCTCGAAGTAGCGGCCGTTGAGGAAGCCGGCATGGAGATTGTCGGACGCCGAGATGTCGTCCCACGGCACCATCACCGAGAGCTCGAAGCGATCCGTGAGACCGTATCCGAGGCTCGCGCTCAGGCGATTCCAGTCGTAGTCCCAGTCGTCGGTGTAGGGCACCGGGAGACCTCCCGGCACGGGCGCGACCAGGCGATCCCAGTTGTTGTAGTAGATGCCGAACGACCACTGTCCCTGCGGCAGGGTCCAGCCGTCGAGCAGGGTGAAGAGACCGGTTTCGCCGGTCGCCGTGGGTGCGGACGCCTGCTGGCCCAGGGCAACGCCCGTGCCAGCCAGGAGAAGCAGCGCAATCGCAACTCCGAAGCGCTTCATGGTTGTCTCCAAAGGGGGTGAATGAGCAGCGGGTTCTTGGCCTGTTTTCGACATACGCGGCCTGACGCCAGATGACTGTAGCACAGCCGACGCCGGCTCCCGTTCAGCGGGAGGACGATTTCAGCGAAAAGCGGACGTTCCACCCGCCGCGCTCGTCGAGCGCGTGGGCTACGACGCCCGCGGCGAAGACGCGCACCCCGCGCACGCGGAAGGAGCTCTCGAAGCCGAAGCCGAGATCGGTCACGTAGTCGTCGAGCTGGCCCAGATCGCGCTCTTCGAAGCCCGCCAGGCCGGCACCACCGTAGATCACCCAGTACCAGGTCTCCCAGTCGACCCAGAGGAGGCGCCGCGAGTCGCCGACGAACCAGGGGAAGAACACCTCCACGGTGCTGTGGACCTCGTGGGTCCCGTAGATCTTGTCGTCGAGGCCCTTCAGCCGGTCGCGACCGTCGAGCCGGAAGAGCTCGTCGATCGGAATCGTGTAGAGGAAGATCGGCGCCTGGCCGGGCTGGGCGACGTCGTAGTCGGGAAAGGACCCAGCGTGCAGTCGACCGACCAGGAACTTCCCGCCTCCGAGCTGCCATCGCTTGAGACCCTCGGCTTCGAGCTTGAGGTAGCTGAAGTCGGCGCCCAACTCGTCGAAGCTCCAGGTCAAGGCTCCGGTGAGACCTACGCCTTCGGGGCCGATCCGCCGGAAGGCAGTGAACAGGCGCTCGATGCGACCGCGTTGGTCTCCGATCAGCGCGTTGGAGCGCGTGTCGTCGCTGGTCCCGTACTGGTAAGCGGCGCGCAGGAACGTGTTCGTCCGATTGGTGGTGAACTGGAACTCTTCCTTGTTGGAGCTGATGCGGTCCACTTCGGCGAGGAACGAGGCGCGATGCGAGGGGTCGATCGGCATCTCGAGCAGGAAGAGCCCGCCGCGGACGCGGTTGAAATCGTTCGAGACCTGCTCGACGCGGTCGAAGTTGAGCTCGTCGAAGACGCTCAGCTCGTAGATCCGCTCGAGGCCGTAGTAGCGGTAGCGCAGGAGCGCCAGGATGTCGCCCTTGGCGAAGTTGTAGCGCACCTGACCGAGGAAGAGCGCGTTCTTGATCAGGCGATTCAGGCGGATGTCGAGCTCACCCTCGGGAAAGTAGAAGTCGAGCTCGGGAACGACGGCGCGTGGGGCCCTCGCCGGCGCCGGCGTCGGAGACGACGTCGGCGCCTCCTGGGCGGGAAGCCCGCCGGCCGCGAGGAGCTGCGCCGCCAAGACGACGAAACTCGGGACGAGAGCGCGACGCACGCCGGCGAGTCTAGCAACGCGGCGTGCGCCGCCCAACGAAAAAGGGGGGCCAGCGGCCCCCCTCCATGTCCTTCATCGCGAGCCGGCGGGCTCGCGAGCCCGGTCCGGTCACCGCGGCGGCGGCGCGCCCTCCTGGAGGGCCTTGCGGGCCTCTTCCTGGGCCTTCTTGAGCTCGGCGTACTTCCTGGCCTCCTCTTCCGCCTGCTGGTTGTGCTCGGCCGTCTTCTGATTCTCCTCGGCGCGCGCCGCGGCGGCCGAGTCGCCGCCGTTGGTGTAGGCGGTCTTGGCCTGGGCGTAGTTCTTCTGCTTCTCGTAGACGAATCCGAGCTGGCGCCAGATCCGCGCCTTGTCCTTGCCATCCGTCGCCTTCGGCAGCGCGCGCTGCAGGGCCGACTCGGCTTCGGCGAAGGTACCCTTCGCCGTATGTGCCTGACCGCTGTAGAAGAGCGGCAGCCAGTCGGCGGGGTTCTTGCCGGAGGCCTGCTGGAAGGTCGCGATGGCGGCGTCGTACTGACTCCCGCCGAGCTGCGCCTCGCCGAGCAGCAGCAGGCTCTCGTAGGTCGGCTGCAACGCGACCAGCGCGCGGGCCGCCTCGGCCGCCTTGCCGTAGGCCGCGTCCTTGCCGGCGCCCTGGGTTTCGCGGGCGCCCCGGATCGAAGCCTGGACGAGCAACTTCGCCTTCTCCGGATCCTTCGGATCGGCTCGCGTCGCCCGTTCGAGCGCGGCGATCGCCTCGGCCGTGTTGCCGGCGTTGTAGGCCATGGCGGCGTACTGGTACTGGATGTCGGGGTCGTTCGGCTTCGCCCTGGCGAGTTTCGCGAGCTCGCTCTCGGCGCGGTCGGTCTGGCCCGACTTGCCGAGCGCCGCGGTGTAGATCGCGCTGTAGACCCGCTGCTGATCGGCCGAGAGCCCGGAGGTGCCGAGTCGGCCGAGCAGCTCGGCGGCCTGCCCGGGTTGACCGGCCTCGAGATAGGCCTGGCCGAGGAAGATCTGGGTGTTCGCGTCGGCGGGGTTGAGATCGTAGGCCTTGCGCAGGGCGGTCACCGCCTGGGCCGGCTTGCCCCCCTTGAGGTACGCGCGGCCCAACATGTACTGGGTCTGCCCTTCGCCGGGGTTGGCCGCCGCCAGCGCTTCGAACTCCTTGATCGCCTGCGCGAAGTTGCCCGCCTTGAAGGCCGCTACGCCCTCCTCCCAGCCGGCGAACGCCGGCGTCACGAAGACGAGCAGCAGAATGGCGAGGTGCCGGCGGTTGCGCATGTGGTTACGTCTCCTTCCCGGCGGGCCGCTCGCTCGCCGTATTTCATGATCAAAGCACGTTCCGTGCCGGAAGCTCGCCTCGGTCAGCCGGCTTGCAGGATCAAGACGACGCGGTCGAGGAAGCTCTTGGCTTGATTGGGGCCGAGAGTCGCCGACAGCAGTTTCTCGTGCGCCCGGACGAGGTCCACGATGCCGTCGCCGCCGCGACCCGACTCCAGCTCCGCCCGGCAGAGCCGCAGCGCTCCTTCGAGCGCCCCGGCCCGGTCCTGCCCGGCCATCAGCTGCTGCGCCAGCCGGTGGATCTGCTCGGCCAGCCGGGCCTGATCCTCCGGGCTCATGCGCTGGACGCGATCGGCCGGCAAGCGTCGCAGGTCTTCGCGCAGCGCGAGAATGCCGGAGCCGAGCAGGCCATAGACCACCTTGCAGACCTCGAAGGCCCCGTGACCCAGGCCCGCCGCGATCTCTTCGATGTTGCGTCGTTCGTCCACCTTGGAGACCACCGACCATTCGGCCGGCGAGAAGGAGACGGAGCTCAGGCCTTCCTGAGGGGCGAAGACCGGCACCATGCGGGTCGATCCGATCTTCTTCGAGAGGATCTTCCACTCGTCGATCTGGCGCGCCGCCTCCATCAGCAGATTCGTGTTCGATTTGTCGATCGACTCCCGCTCCGGTTCGGTACCGGGGGTGAACACGAACTCGCCTTGGAGCCAGCGCGCCAGCTCGTAGACCGCCTGCTCGCCTTCCAGACCCGCGACCGCCGCGTGGACGATCTGCCCCTTGCGTAGAAAGATGCGCCCGCTGTCCGAGCCGTTCTTCAGCACGAACACGCCGGTCTTGCCGGAGACCGCCACCAACTGAATGATGTCCGGTAGCGGCAGCTCGCGCAGCGATCCCTGGAAAGCCACGTCAGCCTATTGCAGCTTGAAGTTCACCGTCAGATTGTAATAGACGGCCACCGGCTTGCCGTTGAGCGTCGCCGGCTTGAACTTCCAGGTCTTGATCGCCTCCACGGCGGCCTCTTCGAGCCCCATCGGCAAGCCCTTGAGCACCTTGACGTTGGTCACGTTGCCCTGCTTGTCGATGATCGCCTGGACGATGACCACCCCTTGGATGCGCGCTTTGCGGGCGATCTCGGTGTAGGCCGGCTGCGGGTACGAGATCTTCTCGGGGGGTCGGACGTTGCCGCCCACCTCGATCGGCCCCGTCGGCTCCGCCGAAGGGGGTGGCCCCTCCGGAATGCCGATCAGCGAATCGTCGACCGGAATGTCCAGATCCGGCTGATCGACCTCCTCGACGACGCGGATCGGTTCCGGCTCGTCGGGCGTCGGGTCGGGGATCGGGATCTTCTTGGTGCGCGGCTTGAGCAGCTCCTGCTGCTGCTGCGGCGGCGGTGGCTTGAAGCGCAGCTGCTGAACGACGTAGACCTTGGCCTTCTCGGCCTTCTTGGGCTCCGAGTAGACGATCTCGGGCAGGTGGATGAGGAAGAGACCGACGTGGGCGATGATCGCGATGATGAGCGCCCAGCGCAGCTTCTTGCGATCCTCGTCGTACTCCTGGGCGAAGGTGGCGAGCGCGTCCACGGGCGGAGGTGCGGCGGCAGGTGGTGCTTTCTTTTCGTCAGCCATGGTTGCCCACCCCTAGTACCAGAATTGCTCGATTTCGCGCTGCGTCGGAATCGAGATGTTCTTGATCTCCAGCCCTTTGTCCTTGCCGCCGCGCAGCAGGTCGTAGACCTTCACCATGTCGCCGTAGGCCGCCTCCGGGTCCGGCCGGAGGATCACCGGCTTGAGCGGGTTGCGCTCGAGCTTGGGGCGCAGGTACTGGAGGATCTCGCCGAGCGCCATCGGCCGCCCGTCGACATCGATCTGCCCCCCCTGCCGCACGGAGATCAATACCGACTCCTCGCGCTCGATCGACGGAGGGTTGCGGTCTTCCTTGGGCACTGCGAAATCGAGACCTCGAGTGGCGGCGAAAGTGTTGGTCACCATGAAGAAGATGATCAGGAGGAACGTGATGTCGGCCATCGAGGAGGTCGGAATCGTGTCGTCGAGGTTCTTCTTGTTGAATTTCATGAGCTGCCTCCGCCCTCGACAGTCTCTTGCTCCGACAACAGGTAGACCACCGTGACCCGCGCCTGCTTGAGGGTGTCGAGCACCCGATCGATGTTGCGATAGGCCACGGCCTTGTCCGCCTTGAGGACGAACTCCTTCTCGGGGTCCTGCGCGATCACCCCGGTGGCGAACGAGAGGACGTCTTCGAAGCCGCTCACGGTGGTGCTCGAGGACTCGCCGTCACTGACCCGGATCTGTCCGTTCTCGGTGACCGACACGATCGCGGCCTTCTTCGGCACCTCGAATCGCAGATTCGTCTTCGGCAGATCCACTCTCGTCTTGTCGACCTCGACGTTGAAGGTCAACACGAAGAAGATGATCAGCAGGAAGACGATGTCGGCCATCGAAGCGGTCGGGATGACCGCTTTCGTTCTGGCCTTGGGATAGCGAACTCGCATCGTCGATCACCCTTTGGGCGTCGGAGGCGCCTCCGGAGCGCGGTCCGGCGTGATGCCGCTGCGGTCCATTTCGCTGAAGGTCTCCATCAGCATGTTGGCCGACGTCTCGATGTCGCGGACGAACTTGTTGATCCGCGTCGTGAAGTAGTTGAAGACCAGCTGCACGGGAATCGCGATGATGAGGCCCGCGGCGGTGGTGATCAGCGCTTCGGAGATGCCGGCCGCGACCGCGCCCGGATTCGAGAGACCCTGCTTGGCGAGCGCATCGAAGGAGTTGATCATTCCGGTCACCGTGCCGAGGAAGCCGAGCAGCGGAGCGACGTTGGCGGTGGTGGCGAGCACGGCGAGACCCCGCTCGAGCCGACCCATCTCGTAGAGCGCCGCGTTCTCGATCGTCTTTTCGACGTCTTCCTTCGACTGACCGTACTTGAGCAGCGCCGACTTCATCACCGAGGCGACCGGGCCCTGATACTGCTCGCAGATCTTGATCGCGTCGCGCAGCGAGCGGTTGACCATCAGCGCCTTGCGCAGCTTCGACAGAAATTCGTTGACGTTGATCCGAGCCTTGCGCAGCGCGAAGAAGCGTTCGATGGCGAACGTGACGCCCAGCACCGAAAACGCCAGCAGCGGCCACATCACAGGTCCGCCCTGCTCCATGTATCTCCAGAAGGTTCCCACCGTACGCCTCCCTTTCCTTTCTCTTAGACCCGCGCCGCGCGGATCGAGTTCTTGATCGACCGTTCGCTGGCTGATGACGAAAGCCTTGATTCGCGTGCAACGCGCCGCCTCGCCTGCTGGCGGCTGCGATTTTCCCCGGCTTCAAAGATCGTCGAGACACCGGAACGGAGAGCCAGCGTAACACAGCGAAAAAAACAGGGTCAAGGCGCGTCAGAGCTGCTTAAACCCTGAGGCGGCGATCACTTAGCGGCCGCGGACCGGGCAACGAGAAGCTCTCGCCCAAGTCTCTGTGCAGCGCACAGCGCGATCGCGAGCGCATCGCTCGCGTCCGGCGTCAGCCGCTCGCCACCGAGCCGCAGTTGGAGCGCGACCATGCGCGCCACTTGGGTCTTGTCCGCGCGGCCGTTGCCCGCGACGGCGCTCTTGACCTCCGCCGGGGCGAACTCGACGATCGGGAGCCCGGCGCGCGCCAGGGTCACGAGCAGCGCGCCGCGCGCCTCGGCGAGCACGATCGCCGAGCGGCTGTTGACGCCATGGAAGGGCTTCTCGACCGCCGCCCGCTCCGGGCGTTCGCGACGGATCAAGTCTTCGAGCTCGTCCGCCAGCCGGAGGAGCCGCTCGGCGAGCGCGACGCCGGGCCGCGCCGACAGCCGCCCGGCGGTGATCGCGCGCACCGCGCCGCCATGGCACTCGATCACGCCGAAGCCGGTGTTGAGACTGCCAGGATCCAGACCGAGAATTCGCATGCTCGAGCACGCCCTCACGGCGGTACCTCGACTCTACGCTAAACCCCTCAAAATTCAGCGGATCGCCCAGGGCCTCGGATTGACTCGAAGCGGGCGGGGTGTTAGAAACTCCGCATCGTCTCGCCTGGAGGGGAGCGCCCGAATGTCCCTGATTCTCGTCGTCGAAACCGAAGCGCGGCACGCCGAACGCGTGCGCGATGGGCTCGGGTCGGACGGCTGGCAGGTCGAAGTGGTGGCGAGCTGCGAAGCGGCCGTGGCCTCGGCCGCGGCGCGCGCCCCCCAACTCGTCCTCGCCAACGTCGACGTTCCCGGCGCGATCGACTTGCTGCGCAACTTCTCGCGCGCCCGCGGCGGCCCGGGCTCGATCGCCCTGCTTCCCGAGCTCGCGGCAATCGATGCCGGCGCGACGCCAGCCGACGAATCGCTCGCCAAGCCCTTCACCGACAAAGACCTCCGCTTGCTGGCGCGGCGGCTGGCGACCGCCGCGCGGCCGGCGCGGCACGCCGACGAATCCGACGACCAGAAGCGGCTGACCTCCCACGAGCTGTTCGGGGACCTGCTGGCCGAGGTCGAGAGCGAAGCCGAGGGGCTGGAGCTCGGCGCGCCCGAGATCCGCCCCCTCGTTTCGCCTCCGCCGACACCCGCGCCGACGCCCGCACCCACCCCGGTGCCCGCCCCTGCGACGGCCCACGCGCCGCGCGCCACGGCCGCCGGCCGGGAGATCGGCCACAAGCTCGAGCAGACACTCTCGGGCATGCTCAAGGAAGACAAGCCCCGCGCCGCCGCGCCGAAGAAGCCCGCGGCGGTCGACGACCTGTTGACGCGCACCCTCTCCGGCCTCGAGGTCGGCAAGAAGGCCGCCGTGCCGAAGGCGCCCGAGAAGCCGGCGCCGACGCCGGTTGCGGCGCCGCCACGCGCCACCCCGCCGCCCGCCGCCGCCGCGCCGCGCGTGGCTGCGAGCCGGCCCGCGACGCCAGCTGCTGCGCCGCCTGCTCCACCGCCGCCGGTCGCCCCGGCGCGCGCCCCCGAACGGTCGACGGCCAAACCGAGCGAGCCGGCGGCGCGCCGTTCGAGCCGCGAGATCGATTTCGCGTCGCTCGACGAGCTCGCCAAGCCGCGCGCCCGGGAGGCCGCGCCGCCCACCAAGACGCCGCCGAAGGAGAGCTTCGCGACCCAGAAGATCGCCATCCCGCCGAGCGTCAGCAAGCCGGCCACCAACGAGTTCGGTCAGTACACGCTGCTCGAGCGCATCGCGGTGGGGGGCATGGCGGAGGTCTGGAAGGCCCGCATGAAGGGCATGGAGGGCTTCCAGAAGACGGTGGCGATCAAGAAGATCCTGCCGCACCTGACCGACAGCTCGGACTTCGTCACCATGTTCATCGACGAGGCCAAGCTCGCCGCCCAGCTCAACCACAACAACATCATCCACATCTACGACCTGGGCAAGCTGGGCGACGACTACTTCATCGCGATGGAGTACGTCGACGGGCGGGACCTGCGCACCATTCTCAACACCGCGCGCGCCGAGAGCCGGCCGCTGCCGATGAACCTCTCCCTGCTGATCACGTCACGCCTCGCGTCGGCGCTCGACTACGCGCACCGCAAGCGCGACTTCGAGGATCGCGAGCTCGGCCTGGTGCATCGCGACGTCTCGCCGCAGAACGTGCTGATCAGCTTCGAAGGGGACATCAAGCTCTGCGACTTCGGCATCGTCAAGGCGGTCACCAAGGCCTCGAAGACGCAGATGGGGGCGCTCAAGGGCAAGCTCCAGTACATGAGCCCCGAGCAGGCCTGGGGACGTCCGGTCGACGCGCGCTCCGACATCTTCTCCCTCGGCTCGCTGCTCTTCGAGATGCTGACCGGCCGCCGGCTCTTTTCCGGCGAGAGCGAGATCTCGGTGCTCGACGCGGTGCGCGAGGGACGGATCACGGCGCCGCGCGATCTCGATCCGCGACTGCCGCTCGAGGTCAACGCGCTGGTGCTCAAGGCGCTGGCGCGCGATCCGGACGACCGCTTCGAAACCGCCGGCGAGATGCAGCGCGAGATCGACGGGATCCTCTCCTCGCTCAAGCCGACGCCAACGCAGGGCGATCTCGGCGACTACCTGAAGCGGCTGTTCGGACCCGAAGCCAAGGCGCCCGAGCCCGCGCCCGGCGCCGCTGGCGTGTCCGTCGCAGCCGGCCCGAGTGGACCGGCGGTGCCGGCCGCCGCCCGACCCGCCGAAGTGGCCGTGGTGACGCCGGCTGCGGGCGCGCGGGTCGAAGAGAGCGAGACGACACGCGGCCGGGGCGCCCTCTGGGGCGCCATCGCCGCGGCTGCCGTGTTGGGCGTCGTGGGATACCTGGTCTTCGGTCGTGGCGCCTCGAGCCCCACGCCGCCGGCGAGCTCGCCCGCGCCCGTGGCGGGCGAACCGAGCCCGGCGCCGCAACCCGCTCCGGAGACGGCGCAGCCGGCGGCGGGCGCGACCGGAGCAGCCCCCACCGCGGCGGCACCGGCCGCCGCGCCGAACGTCGAGCAGCTGGTCAACGACGAAGTCCGCCGCCGCGAGGAGGAGCTGCGCAAGAAGTACGAAGAAGAGATCACGAACCGCAAGGCGGAGCTCGAGAAGCTGAACGCCGACAAGACCGCGGCCGCGACGGCCCCGGCGAGCGCTGCCGATGAGCAGCGTCCGCCCGCCGAGGCCGCCACTCCGGCGCCGCCGAGCGCCGCCCCGACCGCCGTCGCGACGACGCCGACCGCTGCGCCCGAGCCGGCGCCCGCCGAGGAACGCCCCGTCGCGCCTCCGCCGGCCGAACCGCGGCCCGTCGTCCCGGTCGAGGAAGCCGCGCCGGCGCCGCGCGCGCCACTGGTTAAGGAGGGTGATCTCGTTCAGCCCGGCGCCGGAGTCAAGCCGCCGGTTCTTGTCAGCCTCACCAAACCGGAGTATCCTCCGATGGCTCGACGGCTGAAAGTTGAGGGGACGGTGATCCTGTCCCTGCTGATCGATGAAACGGGTCGGGTCATCGACACGCGATTCGATCGCACCGTTGCGCAGAATGTCGGTATCAACGAAGCGGCGCTCGCCGCGGCGCGCTCCGCCCGGTTCGAGCCCGCGACCAAGAACGGCGTGCGCGTCAAGATGTGGTACCAGTTGAAGATTCCGTTCAAGCTGTAAGGAGAACGCATGAGCCTGAACGACCAGCAGCGCAAGTTCTACGAGAACACCCTCACCGTCACCAAGCAGGAGATCGCCGACCTCGATCGACAGATCGAGGAGGAGCTCGCCAAGGTGAAGGAGAAGCTCGCCCAACTGCAGAACGCCAAGAAGGCGGCGCGGCAGATGTACGACGCGGCCTGCATGCGGCTCGGCATCCCCAACGATCTCGAGGCCGAGGAAGAGGGCGCGGCGGAGATCTGAGGTCCGCCGGTCGGTCGCGGGTCCAGTCGCTCGGGACCTGCCGCGGGCGCCGTTCGTCTCGACGACCGGCGCCCGCAACGTTTCGCGCCGCGGCGCGAGCGAACCGTGGCACGGATACCTAGCTCGTCGCGACGCCTCTCATGGCCTGGTTCAAGAAAGACAAGAAGCCGAAAGCCGTCCGCGACTCGCGGGAACGCAGCTCCGTGCCCGAAGGGCTCTGGCTGCGCTGCGACGGCTGCCGGGAGATCGTCTACGCCAAGGAGCTCGAGCGCAACCTGCGCATCTGCCCGAAGTGCGGATACCACTTCCGGATCGACGCTCCGGCGCGGGTGGCGCTGCTGCTCGACGAGGCCGATCCTGCCGAGCTCTTCTCGCGGATCGCGCCCACCGATCCTCTCGGGTTCGTCGACAGCAAGCCCTACGCCGACCGGCTGCGCGCTTACCAGAAGGCGATCGGCACGCTCGACGCGTTGTGCGTCGTCGAGGGACACCTCGACGGGATCCCGGTCGTGCTCGCCGTCATGGACTATCGCTTCATGGGCGGCTCGATGGGATCGGTCGTCGGCGAGAAACTGACCCGCGCCGCCGAACGGGCGCTGGACGGGCGCCGCCCGTTGATCGTCGTCTCGGCGTCCGGCGGCGCGCGCATGCAGGAAGGGGCGCTCTCCCTGATGCAAATGGCCAAGATCTCGGCGGCGCTCGCCCGCCTGCGCGCCGCGGCCGTGCCGTACCTGTCGGTGCTGACCGACCCCACGACCGGCGGCGTGACCGCCTCCTTCGCCATGCTCGGTGATCTCAACATCGCCGAACCGGGAGCGCTGATCGGCTTCGCCGGGCCGCGCGTCATCGAGCAGACGATCCGACAGAGCCTCCCCGAGGGCTTCCAGCGCAGCGAGTTCCTGCTCTCCCACGGCTTCCTCGACCTGGTCGTGCCGCGCCCGGAGCTCCGCGGGACGCTGGCGCGCTGCCTGCGTCACCTGGTCTGACCTCCCCCTGCGGGACTGCCGTGCCGAGCGCCGAGCGACTCCTCTCCGAGCTCGAGCGTTTCGGCATCCGCCTCGGCCTGGATCACCTGCAGAAGCTCTACGGCCGGCTCGGCGAGCCGGCGCGCGAGCTCCCCGTCCTGCTGGTGGCGGGGACCAACGGCAAGGGCTCGACCGCGGCGTTGCTCGAATCGATCGTGCGCGCCTCGGGGTACCGGGTCGGGCTCTACACTTCGCCCCATCTCGAAGCGGTCAATGAGCGGTTGCGCCTCGATGGCGCGGCGGTCGCCGAGCCGCGACTCGCCGGCCGCCTCGAACAGGTGCTCGCGGCGGCCGGCGCGCTCGGGGAGTCGCCACCCACTTTCTTCGAGGCGCTGACGCTCGCGGCGTTCCTCGAGCTCGCGGCCGCGCGTCCGGAGCTCGCGATCCTCGAGGTCGGCATGGGCGGCCGGCTCGACGCCACCAACCTCGCCACGCCGCGGCTGGCGGTGGTCAGCGCGATCGACTTCGACCACCAGCAGTGGCTCGGCCCGACGCTTGCCGCGATCGCGCGCGAGAAGGCGGGGATCTTGCGCGCCGGCCGTCCGGCGGTCTTCGCCGCACAACCGCCCGAGGCGGCCGCCGCGCTGGCGTCCGAGGCCGAGCGCCTCGGTGCCCTGCCCACTTGGGTGGCGAAGGAGGTCGTCGAGCGACGGGTTCGATCGCGCGGTCTCGCCGGGCTCGAGGTGGATCTCCACACCCGGCAGGCGGAATACCGCCTCGCCATCTCGCTCGCTGGCCGCCACCAGGCGGAGAATCTCTCCACCGCGGTCGTCGCCGCCGAGCTCCTGCGCGCCCAGGGCTTCGCTCGGTTGACGACAGAGGCCATCGAGCGCGGCGCCGCGAGCTGCAGGTGGCCGGGCCGCCTCGAGTCGATCGCTCTGCCGGACGGGCGGACCCTGCTGCTCGACGCGGCGCACAATCCGGGCGGCTGTCGCACGCTCTCGGCGTTCCTCGACGAGCTCGGCCAGCCGCACGCCCTGCTCTTCGGCGCGCTCTCCGACAAGTCGATCCCCGAGATGCTGCCGCCGCTCGCCGCGCGGGCCGCCCGACTGGTGCTCACCGACCCCCCGTCGTCGCGTGCCGCCGCAGCCGCCACAATCGCGCGCTGGGCACCGGCGCACCGCGCGCTGCGTCTCGAGCCCGACTTCCGCCGGGCTCTGGACATGGCCCTCGCCGGGGACGAGCCGTTGCTCGTCGTGTGCGGCTCGATCTACCTGATCGGCGCGGTCCGCCGCGAGCTGCGCGCGCGCTTCGGCACGCCTCCCGCCCTCAGCGCTTGAGGTCGCCGGACCGGCGGGCGATCAGCATCGCGAGCTCCAGCGCCTGCTCGTAGTTGAGTCGCGGATCCACCGCCGAGCGATAGGCGACCTCGAGATCGTCCTGCGACAGGCCGCGCGCCCCGCCGATGCACTCGGTGACGTTCTCCCCGGTGAGCTCGATGTGCACACCGCCGAGATGGGTCCCGCACGCTTCGTGGATCGCGAAGGCCTGCTGGAGCTCGGCGAGGATGTCGTCGAAGGATCGCGTCTTTCGGCCGGACGGGGTGGTGCGGGTGTTGCCGTGCATCGGATCGCAGCACCAGAGAACGGTCTTGCCGCTCGCCCGGACGGTCTCGACGAGCGGCTCGAGGCCGTCGCCGATCCGATCGGCGCCGAAGCGGTGGATGAGGGTCAACCGACCCGGCTCGTCCTCCGGGTGGAGGATGTCGAGCAGGCGGGCGAGCCGCTCGCGCGTCGTCGCCGGACCGACCTTGACCCCGATCGGGTTGGCGATGCCACGGAAGTACTCCACGTGGGCGCCGGCCGGATCCGCGGTGCGCATGCCGATCCAGGGCATGTGGGTGGTGAGGTCGTACCAGCCGGCGCGATGCGGCACGCGGCGGGTCTGCGCCTGCTCGTAGAGCAGGTGGAGGCCCTCGTGGCTGGTGTAGAAGTCGACCCGGTTCATCTCGGTCACCGGCTCGCCGGCGAGGGTCTCCATGAAGCGCAGCGATTCTCCGATCGACTCGACCATGCGACGGTAGTCGGCGGCGAGCGGCGAGAGCTCCATCCAATCGAGCTCCCAGTACTCCGGATGATGCAGGTCCGCGAAGCCGCCGTCGACCAGCGCGCGAATGAAATTGAGCGTCAGCGCGGAGCGCTCGTAGCCGCGCAGGAGCAATTGGGGGTCGGCAACGCGCTCGCCCTGCGTCGTCCCCTGCCGGTTGACCAGATCACCGCGATAGACCGGAAGCCGCTCCCCGTCGACCTCCTCGAAGGAGGCGGAGCGCGGCTTGGCGTACTGCCCGGCGAAACGACCGACGCGGATCACCCGCCGGTGCGTGCCGTAGACCAACACGAGACTCATCTGCAGCAGGATCTTCAACTTCGCGGCGATCGCCGGCGAGGAGCAGTCGTCGAGGCTCTCCGCGCAGTCGCCGCCTTGCAGGAGGAAGGCGCGACCGGTCGCCGCCTCGGCGAGCTGGTGCTTGAGCGATTCGACCTCCCAGGAAGTGACCAGCGGCGGCAGGCGGGCGAGCTCCGCAAGGACGCGCGCGAGCGCGTCACCGTTGGAATAGGTCGGCTGCTGTTCCGCCGAGAAGCGCTGCCAGGAGTCGGGCGCCCAGTCCGGCGGCGTGGCTACGGCGGCGTCGCCGTCAAGCGGCGGACGGGGCATCGTAGAGCGGAAAGCGGCGGCAGAGAGCGCGCACCTTCTCGCGCACCGCCGCGCGGACGTCGGGCGCCTCCGGGGCCGCCAGCGTCTCGTCCACCAGAGCGGCGATCTCGTCCATCTCCGCGGCGCCCAGGCCGCGCGTGGTGACCGCAGCCGTCCCGATGCGGATCCCGGAGGCGACCAGCGGCGGGTTGACGTCGAAGGGAATGGTGTTCTTGTTCACCGTGATCGCCGCCGCGTCGAGCGCGTTCTCGGCGATTTTCCCGGTCAGGCCGCGCGAGGCCACGTCGACCAGGAAGAGGTGGTTGTCGGTGCCGCCCGAGACGATGCGAAAACCGCGCTCGCCGATCGCCGCGGCGAGCCGGGCGGTGTTGGCGACGACACGGCGCTGGTAGTCGCGGAACGCCTCGCCCGACGCCTCCGCGAAGGCCACCGCCTTGGCGGCGATGACGTGCATCAGCGGTCCGCCCTGGATCCCGGGG